>NZ_JBJMAW010000002.1:0-453496 GCF_046600735.1 Novilysobacter longmucuonensis | reverse complement strand
CAGGCGGCCGCCAGCCGGCGCAGCGCTTCGGCCTGGCGCCGGCACAGCAGCTCCACCCGGGCCTGCGGGCGCAGCGCGTTCAGGCGCAGCGCGGCGCGGTCGGCGCGTTGCATCGCCTGGCGCAGACGTTGCGTCTGCAGGTTGCGCAGGCGAGCATCGAGCGAGCGCAGGCGCTGCAGCAGGTCGTCGCGGTGCGGCACCAGCAGCTCGGCCGCGACCGACGGCGTTGGTGCGCGCACGTCGGCGGCGAAGTCGGCCAGGCTGAAGTCGGTCTCGTGGCCAATCGCCGACACCACCGGCACCGTGGATGCGGCGATCGCGCGCGCCAGGTGCTCGTCGTTGAACGCCCACAGGTCCTCCAGCGAGCCGCCACCGCGGGCCAGCACCAGCACGTCGAAGCGGTTTGATGCGGCAGCGCGCTGCAGCATGCGGGTGATCTGCGCCGCCGCGGCCTCGCCCTGCACCGGCACCGGCAACACCTCGGCCTGGACCAGCGGGAAGCGCCGCGCCAGCACGCTCAGCACGTCGCGCACCGCGGCGCCGCTGGGCGAGGTGATCAAGCCGATGCGCGAAGCGAATTTCGGCAGCGGCCGCTTGCGTTCGGCAGCGAACAGGCCCTCGGCCGCCAGTTTCGCCTTGAGCTCCTCGAAGGCGCGGCGCAGCGCGCCTTCGCCGGCCTCCTCCATGTGGTCGAGCACCAACTGGTAGTCGCCGCGCGCCTCGTACAGCGTCAACCGGCCGCGCGCGAGCACGCGCAGGCCCTCGCGCGGCGCGAACTTCAGCCAGGTGCTCTTGGGCTTGAACATCGCACACCGCACCTGCGCGCGCGCGTCCTTGAGCGTGAAGTACAGGTGCCCGGAGGCCGGCCGCGAGAGGTTGCCCAGCTCGGCCTCGACCCACACCAGCGGGAACGCGCCCTCCAGCAGGTCGCGCGCCAGCGTATTGAGCTGGCTCGGGGTGAGGACGTGGTTGGGGTCGTCGCGGTTCATTGCTCTGTCAACAGCCTGGGACGCGGATTAACGCGGATGGACACGGATAAGGCAAATGCACAGTGAATACGCTTGATCCGTGCTCATCCGTGCTTATCCGTGCTTATCAGCGTTGATCAGCGTAAAAAACGTGGATCGCGGAACCGTAGACGGTACCGCACCGAGGGGCGGACATTCCGGGGTCGCGACTTGCGTCGCTCCTGCAAAGGCTGAGGGAGGCCGGCGGTACAATGGCCGGCATGAATGCCGATGCCACCTTGCCCTGCGCCCACGCCCCGTTCGGCCCGTTGCCACGCCGCCTGACCCGGGCGGTGCGGATCGGTGGGGTCGAGGTGGGCGGCGGTGCGCCGGTGGTGGTGCAGTCGATGACCAACACCGACACCGCCGATGTCGCCGGCACCGTGAGGCAGGTCGCCGAGCTGTGGCGCGCCGGCTCGGAGCTGGTGCGGCTCACGGTCAACAATGCCGAGTCTGCCGCCGCGGTCCCGCGGATCGTCGACAAGCTCGCGATGATGGGCATTGAAGTCCCGCTGATCGGCGATTTCCACTACAACGGCCACCAGCTGCTGACCGCCGAGCCGGCCTGCGCGCGGGCGCTGGCCAAGTACCGGATCAATCCCGGCAATGTCGGCTTCGGCAAAAAGCGCGACAGCCAGTTCGCGACCCTGATCGAACTGGCGATCGAGCACGGCAAGGCGGTGCGCATCGGCGCCAACTGGGGCTCGCTGGACCAAGCGCTGGCCACGCGGCTGATGGACGAGAACCACGCCCGTGCCGAACCCTGGGACGCCAGCCGGGTCCTGCGTGAGGCGCTGATCCGCTCGGCGCTGGACTCGGCCGCGCGCGCTGTCGAACTGGGCCTGCCGGCCGACCGCATCGTGCTCAGCGCCAAGGTCAGCGGGGTGCAGGAGCTGGTCGCGGTTTATCGCGAACTCGCCACCCGCGGCGACTACGCGCTGCACCTGGGACTGACCGAGGCCGGCATCGGCAGCAAGGGCATCGTCGCCTCCAGTGCCGCGCTCGCGGTGCTGCTGCAGGAAGGCATCGGCGACACCATCCGCATTTCGCTCACCCCGGAGCCGGGGCAGGCGCGCAGCAACGAAGTGGTCGTCGCGCAGGAGCTGCTGCAGACCATGGGCCTGCGCGCGTTCACCCCGATGGTCACCGCCTGCCCGGGTTGCGGGCGCACCACCAGCGAGTTCTTCCAGGAGCTGGCGCAGCGCGTGCAGGCGCACGTGCGCGCGCAGATGCCGCAATGGAAGGTCAGTCATCCCGGCGCGGAGAACCTGACGCTGGCGGTGATGGGCTGCGTGGTCAACGGCCCCGGCGAGTCGCGCCACGCCAATATCGGCATCTCGCTGCCGGGCACCGGCGAGGCGCCCTCCGCGCCGGTGTTCGAGGACGGTGAAAAGACCGTCACGCTGCGCGGCGAGAATATCGCCCATGACTTCCTCGCGCTCATCGACCAATACGTCGAGAAAAACTACGGTCGATCCACCCAGGACGGCTGACCACCAGGCGTCCGAAGCCGGCCACGCGCTGCAGCAGGAGGCGCGGTTTGGCGCCGCGTTCCTCAAGCGCCATGGCTGGCGGCTGGCGTTGGTGTTCGCCGGCCTGCTGCTGCCGTTGTGGGGGTTTGCAGAGCTCGCCGACGAGATCCACGGGCAGGACGTGATCCCGTTCGACGAGCCGATCCTGCGGTTCGCGCACGGGCTGGCCAGTCCGGGCGCCGACCGCGCCTTCGTCTGGATCAGCGAGGCCGGTTACCTCAACGGCGTGGTGCCGCTGGACATCGCGCTGGTGCTGGTGCTGACGTTCCTGCGGCGTTTTCGCGAGGCGACCTTCGCGGCCATCGCCCTGGGCGGCTCGGCCCTGCTGAACATGGCGACCAAGCTGGCGTTCGCGCGCGAGCGGCCGTCGCTGTGGGAGTCGATCATGCCGGAGATCACGTTCAGCTTTCCCAGTGGCCACGCGATGGGCTCGGCGACGCTGGCCTGGGTGCTGGTGTTGCTGGCGTGGCAGACGCGCTGGCATTGGCCGGTGATCGCGCTGGCGGTGCCTTTCGTGCTGCTGGTCGGGTTCTCGCGGGTCTACCTGGGCGTGCATTTTCCGTCGGACATCCTCGCCGGCTGGGCGGCGGCCAGCGCGTGGGCGGCGGTGGTCTACCTGGTGGCGTTCCGCGGGCATTTGCGGCCCTGGCGCCGGGCGGAGCCTTAGCACGAGCATCGCGCCCATGGGGCGCTCCTACAAGGGCGCGGTGAGCACGGTCACTCGCCCGGCTTGGCCGCCTCGATCGGCGATGCCGTCGCCGCGCGCCGCGCGAGCTGCGCTTCGCGGTGGGCGATGTAGGCATTGGCCAGGAAGATCACCGCGGCGCCGATCACGGTCCAGCGGTCCACGTTCTCGTCGAACAGCAGGAAGCCCAACAGCGCCACGATCGGCAGCTGCATGAAGCTGATCGGGGTCAGTGCCGAAACGTCGCCAAGCTTCAGTGCGCGCGTCCACAGCATGTGCCCGCCGGTGCCCAGCCCGCCGGCCGCGGCGACCCACAGCCAGGTGATGCCGCGTGGCCATTCCCACACCCACAGCGCGGGCAACAGCGACATCGGCACCCACAGCAGGGTGGTGAAAATGACGATGCGATCGGCCGGCTCGGTGCGCGAGAGCTGCTTGATCTGGATCGCGACGATGCCGCTGAGCACCGCCGCCGAAATCGCGACCAGCGAGCCGGCGGTGAAGCTGTCCGAGCCCGGTCGCACGATGATCAGCACGCCGATGAAGCCCAGGATCACCGCGGCCCAGCGCCGCAGGCGCACCTGCTCGCCGAGCCAGATCACCGCGGCGATGGTCACGAACAGCGGGGTCGAATACGACAGCGAGATCGCCTGCGCCAGCGGCAGGTTGCCGATCGCCCAGAAGCCGCAGAACATCGACAGCACCCCGATCAGGCAGCGCACGAAGTAGCGCGGCAGCTGGTCGGTCCTGAGCAGTCCCGGGCCGTGCTTGAGCAGCAGCGGCAGTGCCGCGACCAGGCCGAAGAAGTTGCGGAAGAACGCGATCTCGAAGGTGTGCAAGTGCTCGGAGGCAAGCCGGATCGAGACCGCCATCAGCCCAAAGAACACCGTGCTGCCGAGCATCAGCAGGGCTGCGCGGGAATGCGGGGTACGCGGCATCAAGCGGAAGTCCCCGACGGGGAGGCTGGGCTGCCAAGCCCGGCTTGCCGGCGCGAGACGTTGGGCTTGGCAGCCCGCCCTGCGGCGCACGTGCGTAGCGGCATCGGCCTCACCAGTCTGCGCCGACGATCCGCGGCTCCGGTTCCAGTGCGACGCCGAAGCGCGCCTGTACCGAGGCCGCGATGCGCCGCGCCAGAGCAAGCAGCTGCGGCCCGGTCGCCGCGCCATGGTTGACCAGCACCAGCGCGTGCGAGGCCGCCACGCCGGCATCGCCATCGCGGTGGCCCTTCCAGCCGCAGGCATCGATCAGCCACGCGGCCGAGAGCTTGCGGGTGGCGTCATCCGCCCCGCGGAACACCGGCAGCGCAGGGTTCTCGGTCAGCAGGGCCTCGGCCTGCGCACCCGGCACGATCGGGTTCTTGAAGAAGCTGCCGGCATTGCCGAGCACCGCCGGGTCGGGCAGTTTGCGCCGGCGGATCGCGATCACCGCCTCGGCCACCTGTTGCGGCGTCGGCGACCGGATGCCCATCGCCAGCAACTCCTCGCCGATGCCGGCGTAGTCCAGTTGGAGCGCCGGGCTGCGCGGCAGTGCGAACTCGACCGCGGTGACGACATAGCGCTCCGGTTGCCGCTTGAACAGGCTGTCGCGGTAGGTGAAGCCGCAGGCGGCCGGTTCCAGCCGGTGCAGCGTGGCGGTGGCCGGTTCCCAGGCTTCGACCGCGTGGATGAACGCGCCCACCTCGACCCCGTAGGCACCGATGTTCTGGATCGGCGCGGCGCCGACCGTGCCCGGGATCAGCGCGAGGTTCTCCAGCCCGGCGTAGCCCTGCGCCAGGCTGCGCATCACGAAATCATGCCAATTGACGCCAGCATCGGCGCGCAGGACCGCGCGTGCGTCATCCGAGTGCTTCAGCGACACCGTCTGCCCGGTCAGCGCCAGCACCGGCCGAGCCGGATCGCCGGCGAACAACAGGTTGCTGCCGCCGCCCAGCACCAGCGGAGTGGTACCGGCGAACCCGGCCTGCATGAACAAATCCGGCAGCGCCGAGGCATCGCCGACCTCCGCCAGCAGCGCCGCGGATGCGGCCACGCCGAAGCTGTTGCGCGACTGCAGCGGCGCGTCCCGCAGGATGCGCACGGCGGGTCGGGTGCAGGGCAACGTCACGTGATCCGCATCGGGTGACGACCTCATGCGATCGGCGGCACTGGCCCGCGGCTGGGTGCGAACTTGCGCCGGCGGATCGCCTCCACGCACTCGTGCACCAGTTCCGGCCCGCGATAGATCAGGCCGCTGTAGCACTGCACCAGGCTGGCGCCGGCGGCCATCTTGGTGACCGCGTCGGCGCCGGACAGGATGCCACCGACCCCGACCAGCGGAATCGCCTCGGGCAGGCGAGTGCGCATCATCCTCAGCACCGTGGTCGACTGCCCCATCAGCGGCTTGCCCGAGAGCCCGCCGGGCTCTTCGGCGTGGCGCGCGCCTTCGATCGCGTCGCGCGAGACGGTGGTGTTGGTCGCGATCACGCCATCGACCTCCAGCTCGGTCAGCACCCGCGCGCAGGCCTCGATGTCGTCGTCCGACAGGTCGGGCGCGATCTTGACCAGCATCGGCACGCGGCGACCATGCTTGGCGCCGAGGCGCTCCTGTTCCTCGCGCAGGATGCCGATCAGGCGGCGCAGCAGCTGTTCTTCCTGCAGCTCGCGCAGCCCGGCGGTGTTGGGCGAGGAGATGTTGATGGTGACGTAGTCGGCCAGCGCATACACCCGCGACAGGCAGTACATGTAGTCGCCTTCGGCGATCTCGTTGGGGGTGTCCCTGTTCTTGCCGATGTTGATGCCGAGCAGGCCGCCGCCAGCCGCGCGGCCGTGGGTGCTGTGGCGGGCGCGCTCGACATTGCGTACCACCGCATCGACCCCGGCGTTGTTGAACCCCAGCCGGTTGATGATCGCCTCGTGCCCCGGCAGGCGGAACATGCGCGGCTTCGGGTTGCCGGCCTGCGCCCGCGGGGTGACGGTGCCGATCTCGACCGAGCCGAAGCCCAGCGCGAACAGCGCATCGATATGCGCGCCGTTCTTGTCGAGTCCGGCAGCCAGGCCGACCGGGTTGGGGAAATCCAGCCCCAGCACGCGTGTGGGCAGCGGCTCGGACCGGCCCGCCACCAGCGCATCGAGCCCGCTGCGGTAGGCCACGTCCAGCGCCCGCAGCGTCAGGCCGTGGGCACGCTCGGCATCGAAGTTGAACAGCAGGGGGCGGGCGAGGGAGTACATCGGTCGGTGGGGCGGTCGGGACCTGAGTGCGTCGTTGTTTTCAGCCGTCGTCCCGCGCAGGCGGGAATCCAGATGCTTCAGCCGTCATTCCCGAGCCGGCGGAAATCCAGAGGCCATGCCGGGAATCATAGTCCGAAGACACGTCATTCCCGCCGATCCATGGCCGTTCGCTGGCGGCCCGCTACCGTCGTGGTCCCGCAGCACGCCGGGACCGACTGGACCCTCACGCGGGCGCAATGCCCGCGTTCAGGCGGCTGGACCACCCCCGCCGCGACCACGGCGGAGTGGCCAGCGCCCGGCACTGCCGGCATCCCGCCGGACAACTACAGATCGAACTTGATGCCCTGCGCCAGCGGCAGTTCGTCGGAATAGTTGATGGTGGTGGTCTGGCGGCGCATGTACGCGCGCCATGCGTCCGAGCCGGACTCGCGACCGCCGCCGGTGTCCTTCTCGCCGCCGAACGCGCCGCCGACTTCCGCACCGGAGGTGCCGATGTTGACGTTGGCGATGCCGCAATCGGAACCGCGCGCCGACAGGAACGCCTCGGCCGCCTTCAGGCTCTCGGTGAAGATCGCCGAGGACAGGCCCTGCGGCACGTCGTTCTGCATCGCGAGCGCTTCGTCGAGGTCCTTGAACTTCATCACGTAGAGGATCGGCGCGAAAGTCTCGGTCTGTACGACTTCGGCATCGTTCTTCAGGCCGGTCACCAGCGTCGGCAGCACGAAGTTGCCCTTGCGGTCGATGGCGGCGCCGCCGGTCTCGATCTTGCCGCCAGCGGCCTTGGCCTTCTCGATCGCAGCGAGGTAAGCCTGCACCGCATCGGCGCTGTTGAGCGGGCCCATCAGGTTGGCCGGGTCGGTCGGATCGCCGATCTTGCCCTCGACCTGCTTGTAGGCGGCGACCAGCTTGGCCAGCACGTCGTCATGGATCGACTCGTGGATGAACACGCGGCGCGTGCTGGTGCAGCGCTGGCCGGCAGTGCCGACCGCGCCGAAGACGATCGCCGGGATCGCCAGCTTCAGGTCGGCGCTGGCATCGACGATCATCGCGTTGTTGCCGCCGAGCTCCAGCAGCGAGCGGCCCAGGCGGCGCGCGACCCGCTCGCCAACGTGGCGGCCGACCTTGGTCGAACCGGTGAAGCTGATCAGGCCGATGCGCTTGTCGTCGACGAACTTTTGCGCGAGCTCGGTGCCGGCGTCATTGAACAGGAAGAAGATGTCGGGGAAGCCGCCCTTCTTCAACGCCTCGTTGCAGATCTTGATCGAGGCGATCGCCGACAGCGGGGTCTTGGGCGAGGGCTTCCAGATCACGATGTCGCCGCAGGCCGCGGCCACCAGCGCGTTCCAGGCCCAGACCGCGACCGGGAAGTTGAACGCGGAAATCACACCGACCACGCCCAGCGGCTGCCACTGCTCGTACATGCGGTGGCCAGGACGCTCCGAGTGCATGGTCAGGCCGTACAGCTGGCGCGACAGGCCGACGGCGAACTCGCCGATGTCGATCATCTCCTGCACTTCGCCGTCGCCCTCGGGCTTGGACTTGCCCATCTCCAGCGCGACCAGCGAACCGAGTGCGTCCTTGTGCGTGCGCAGCGCATCGGCACACAGGCGAACGGCTTCACCGCGGCGCGGCGCCGGGGTCGTACGCCACACCTTGAACGCGGCCTGGGCGCGCTCGACGATCTTGTCGTAGTCGGCCTGCGAGGAGGCGGGAACCCGCGCCAGCACCTCGCCGTCGGTCGCATTGGTCGGCTCCAGCATGCCGGCACCGCTCGTGCTGGCCCATTCGCCATTGCCGAGGTAGGTGCCGGACGGGGTGTCGGTCAAGCCGAGTGCGGTGAGGACGGGATGGGTCATTGCAAAAACTCCTTGGAATAAAAGCAGAAAACGGTAAACAGAAAATAGAAAATGGGAAAAGCGAGAAACCCGAGCAGGGCGAAAACCGGAGAAGCGACGAGCATTGGACAGTCCGCACATGGATGTGCGGGGTTTTGCGCATGGATGCGCAACAAGTAAATCCTGGCGACCCCGGCGCGATTCGAACGCACGACCTGTCCCTTAGGAGGGGACCGCTCTATCCAGCTGAGCTACGGGGCCTGAAGGCGGCGATTTTCGCACGAATGCCGCTGCGGCCGTAACTCAGGCAGTGCTGGTCAGCTGCGCGGCAGGCCCAGCCGCGAGCGCTCCAACCACCATCCGGCGCTCGCCAGCAGCAGCCATGCGAGGAACCACGGCCAGCGTGGGCCTGGCGCCGCCGCCTGCGCGGCGCCGTCTGCGTTCACCGTCGCTTGCGCGGCGCCATCTGCGTTCACCGTCGCCCGCGCGGCGCCAGCCGCATTCGCCGCCGGGCCGGTGCGACCCCCTGCCAGCGCCAGGGTCGCCTCGCGCACCGCATGGGCCTGCAGGCCGGGGGCCTCGCCGGCATCGCGGACGTAAAACGGGACGACTTCCGCGCCGGCGCGCAGCAGGTGCCAACCGGGGGTTTCCGGCCAGAAGCCGGCACAGCGGCGCGCACCGCTGGCCGGGTCGAGGTGCAGATCAGTGTCAGAGCCGTCGGGAGCGGTCACCCGCGCGCGGTCATCGATGCCGCACAGCGCGGCGCGTTGCTGCGACCAGGCCAACGGGATGTGCACCTCGCCGGCCGTGCCGCCCGGCCGCGCCAGGGTGGTGAATGTGCGGCTCCAGAGCTCGCCGTGCGCCTCCCCACGTCCGGCCAGCACCAGCCGGTAGCTGTGGTCGAGGACCGAGACGCCGATGCGGCCGCGCCCGGCGGCCCGCCACGACGCCAGCGGCGCACCGGCGGCATCGCGCGCCAGTTCGACGCCATCGACCGCGGTGATCGTCAATGCACTGCGGGCGATGCCCGGCATCGCATCGGCGGCCTCGCCGGCGCGTGCAAAGCCGGCGCCCAGCCGGGTCTCGCCGGCGGCGTCGCCAGCGGTCGCGGTGAAGCCGAGGCCCTCCAGCCGCTCGAGATCCGCAGCCGTCGCCGGCCCGGTCATGCGCACCAGCAGCCCCAAACCGTCTTCGACCGCAGTCGACAGGGCCGCGCGCGGTCCGGCAGCGAGCGCGCGCCAGCTGCGTTGGTCGAGCACGACCAGGTCGAACCCGCCCAGAGCGGCGGCATCGAGCGCGACCGGCGCGGTGCCGATCTGCAGCCCGGCGCCCAGGCTGATCCGGGTGTCGAGCTCGATGCCCGCATCCAGCGCCCAGCGGCGCAGGTATTTGAGCTCCGGGTTGGGCGCGCCGGCCAGCACCAGCGCGCGCAGCGGGCGTGCAGCCGCGACCTGCAGGGGGACGGCGACCTGTTCGACCGGCTCGGCGCGCGCATCGTGCAGGCGCAGGCCGAATGTGGTCGGGCCGGCGCTGCGCGCGGTACCGTGCAGTTCGAAATGGCCGGCCTCGTCGAGTTGCACGCGATCGACCCGCTGCCCGGCCGGATCGATCAGTTCGGCCGCGCCATCGGCCAGTTGCGCGGCGCGGCCGGTGATGCGGAAACGGCGCCCGGCCGGGACCTGCGCCGGCGCGTGCAGCTCGGCCAGGCCGCGCGGCTGCGGCGCGGGGTGGAACGCCAGCGTCCGCGTGCCCACGGCATCGCGGTCGCGGTCGCGTGCGACCAGGCCGGCACCGAGCACGCGCAGGCGCGTCGTCGCCGGGTAGCGACGCAGGGCGGTGGCCAGGTCGGGCACCCCCTCGGTGCCGGGCGGGGCGTCGGCTTCCGGCAAGGCCACCACGTGCTCGCCGGCCAGCGCCTGCGCAGCACTGTCCTGCACGGGCACCTCGCTCGACCGCGCGGTCAGCACCACCAGCGTGCCGGCCTCGCGCGCCTGCGGCGGCGGGAACAGCACGAAATACAGCAGCACCGCGCCCGCGGCCTGGACCAGCAGCAACAGGGTCACGCGCCAGCCTTGTGGCCGCGCAGCGGGCGCGGCGCGGCGCAGGCTCCACCACAACCGTGCACTGCCGAGCAGCACCGCAAGCGCGAGCAGGCCGGCGACGAGCAGCGACGCGTTCATGGCGTCGGCTCCTGGCCGAGCGCGTCGAGGTAGGCCTGGCCGACCGGTCCGGCCGGCCGGCGCGGGCCGATCGCCGGCGGTGGGGCTGCCAGCAGCGGCCACAGCAGGGCCCGCAGGCGCTTCCGGCAGGCGGCGCAGCCCGGATCCCGGCGCAGGGTGTCGATCGCGGCGGCCACCTCCAGCGGATCCTGGCGATCGCTGGCGCCGGTGGCGAGCCATTCGCTGAGCGCGTCGAGATCGACCGCGCCTGCGCCGGGCAGCGGCGCAAGCGCACGCCAGGCATCGGCCGGCACCGGGTCGGCGGCGGTCGCCGCCGCGAGCAGATCGGCGCGGTCACCCAGCCCCTCGCGATCGCCGCCGAGCCGCCGGTTTTCATCGATCGGCGGCAACTGCGTGCCCAGGCGCGGCAGGTAGATGCGCGAGGCCTGCTGCACCTGCTTGATGAAACCCAGCGCGCGGTTGGCGTAGGGCAGGGCGAGTTCCGGCTGCGCCTGCCGCAGGTGCAGCTCGGACTGCCACATCTCGTCGAGCGCGGCCCTCAGCAGCGCGCGCGTTTGTGGGTCCAGCAGCGTCGCCGCCTCGGCGATGTCATGGGTATGGCCGAACTGCTCGAGCACGGACTGTTCCTCGCCGAAGCTCGGCTGCCGCTGAGGGTCCGCGGCATGGCCATGGTCATCGTCGTGCGAATCCGCGGCGGGGCTTGCCGTCGCGGTTGCGGATCTGGCATTCGCATCGCCGGGTGCGTGCCCGTCCTCCCCGCCCTCATCCTCGTGCTCATCGCGGGCATCGTTGGTCGGCATCAGGCGTGGCGCGGATTCGCTTTCCTCGCCGAGGAACTGGCCGTAGCGCAAACGCAGCAGGCGCTGGTCGACGCCGATGCCATCGGAGCGTTCGCGGTAAGCATCCGGGCTGATCGCCAGCTTTTCCTCCAGCAGCGCCTCGGCATCGATGATGATCTGGCGCTGGCTGCGGAAATACGCCGGCAGGGTTTTCTTGACCAGGCCATCGAGGCCGGTCACGTCGATGCCGGGGTCGGGCGGCCAGCGCAGGATGAAGCTCGGGCTGCGCGTGGTCTGGGGCGCCGGCGTGCGGCGGTCGCTGACGCGGAGCTGGACGATCACGTCGTCGCCCTCGACCAGGCCGAGCGCGTCGAGGTCGATCTCGTGTGTGTAGCGTCGTTGGGTCGCGCCGCCGCGGCCGCGCAGCGAGAGGGTCTGCTGGGTCGAGGTGATGTTCTCGCCGCTGCCTTCGGTGCGGGTGATGCGCAGTTGCGCGGTCGATGCCAGGCCGTGGTCGTCGCTGGCCTCGAACGCGAGCGCCCAGCGGCGCTGTCCCGGGGCGAGCAGGGTCAGGTTGCGCTGCGGCCGCACTGCGTCCACTTGCGGGGGACGGTCGGGCACGACCTCGATGCGATGCAGCGGTTCGCCGGACTGGGCCAATGCCAGCGGATGCTCCAGCCCGATGCGGTACAAAGCCGACTCGTCGAGGCGGCGGCGGCCGGTCCAGGCATCGCCTTCGCGCTCCAATGCCAGCCGGTATCCGTCGTGGAATACCAGCTCGGCGCGCTGCGGCATCGGCGCGAACCGCAGCGTCCACTGCAACGTCGAGCCCTCGGCCACCTTCGCCGCCAGCGCATCGACGCTGCGCACGGGCAGGCCGGTGTAGGGCGGCGGTTCGATGTCGATGCGTTGCCCGAGCAGTTGTGGAGGCTGGCTCGCCGCGGCCGCTTCGGGGGGCGCAAACCCATTGCGCCCACTCGGTGCCGAGGGCGCGGGCCACAGCGTGATCGCGGCAAGGCACGCCGCGGCAAGCACGGCGTTCGTGGCGATCGGGCGTACCCGCCACGGTGCGCGCAGATCGGGCGGGGCAGCGGCCTGCAGACGCTGGCGCAGGCGCTCGCGCTGCAGGCGTTCGAGGGCGCTGGCCGGCGGCGAACGCATCAGCAACAAGTCCGCGCTGTCGTCCATGTCCTGGCGCCGGGCATTCAGCGCGCGCGCCAGCCAGCGATCGTCGAACTGCCGTGCGGCGATCCAGAGCAGCGATGCGGTGATCACCAGCGGCGCCGCCAACACCAGCGCGGACCACGGCATCGCCAGAGCCCATGCCAGGGCCGCGGCGACGATCAGCCACGGCGCCGTGAGCAGCCCGGTCCGTGCGAGCGCGCGTTGCAGCGCGGCGCGGCGCGCCTGGCGCAGGACGGCGTCGGCGTTCATCGCGCAAACCTGCGGCGGGGGCCGTTGGCCACCCAGCGTTCGGCCAGGAACAGCGCCGCGATCAGCGCCGCCAGCCATGGAGCGAGCGGGCTGGGCGCCGGCGGATAGGCGGCGGCACCGGTGCGTGGGACGTAGGCGCTGGCCTGCACCCGCGCCGGTGGCGGCGATGCGGGAGCGAACAACTGCTGCAGCCGCTGCGGGAAGTCCGGCTCCAGCAGATCGGGCATCGCCGCCGGCAGCAGCACGCGCTCCAGGCGCATGACCCGGCCCTGGCCCCACCGCATGCCGCGCACCAGCGGGCCACGCTCGTCACGCCACAGCACCGCGGCGCCGGCCGGGTCGAATTGCGGGAGCTCGGCCTGCGCATCGAGCAGGGCGACGCCGCCGGCGGCGATCCACTCGCGCACTGCCGCCGGCAATGGGCCGGGCACCAGCCACACCAGGTTGCGTACCCCGGCATCGAACTCCTGCGAGGCCGGTGCGATGCGGACCGGCGATGCCGCCGATCTGGCCGTGCGCGAACCCTCGGCAGCCGACGACTGCCAGGCGGCACCGGCCGCGCGCAGGTAGCGCAACGATGCGGTGCGGTCGGGTGCATGGCGTACGGTCAGTGTCGGCACCGGCGGCGCCGTGGCGCGGTCGATTTCCGGCGGCGCCGACGGCAGCACCCGCCACTCGACCGGGCGGCTGAGCCGCGGTCGCTCGGCATCGGCGCCATTCAGGATGGCCGGGACGAGCACGGTCAGCGGCGTGCCGGCGGGCAGGGTCGCGTCGAGTTCGCGCAGCAGGCTGGCGAGTGAAGCAGCGGCCGGACGGTCGGGCGACTCCGCGGCCGGATCGAACGCCGGAAAGCCCGAGGCCAGCCAGCGAGCGCGCACCTCGCGCGCACCGATCTGGTCGCGCGCAGCAGCCACCTCGACGCCCGGTGCAAGCACCACCCATGGCGTCCGGTCAGGCCGCCCGAACAGCACCGGCCCGGCCAGTAGAAGCGCCAGCGCGGCGAGCAGCAGCAGGCGCAGCAACAGCAGCAGGTATTCCTCCAGCTGGAGTTTGCGACGCGGCTGCGGCTGCGCCTGCAGCCAGCGCAACGCGGCAAACTCGACCGTGCGCTGCTCGCTGCGGCGCGCGATATGGATCAGCAGCGGCACAAGCAGCGCCGCCAGCGCCGCCAGGCCGATCGGCAGCAACAGCGAAAAGCTCATGCGCGCCCCGGCCCGGTCGCGAACAGGCGGCGCAGCGGCGCATCGAGTGCCTCGTCGAGCACGTATTCGACATGGCGGATGCCGCTGGCGGCGAGCCGCGACGCCAGTGCCGCCCGTGCGGCGGCGAAACGGGTGATAAAGCCGTCGCGCACGCTGGCGCCATCGCCCAGCATTTCCGCGCCGGTTTCCGGATCGTAGAAACGATGGCCGCCCTGGAACGGAAAGTCGCGCTCCTCGGCGGTCAGGATCTGCACGCTCAGCACCTCGCGCCGGGCCGCGGCGAGGCGCTCGGCCAGCTGCACCACAGCCGGGTCGAAGGCATCGCTCAACGAGACCACCAGGGTGCGCGCGCCGACGTATTCCCACAGCGGGCGCAGGCGCGCCTTGTCCGGCCATCGGCCGGACGCGCCGAGTCCGCGCAGTGCAAGCACGCAGCGGTCGCGATGGCGAGGGCCGGCGCCGATCGGAGTCAGCTGCAGCGTGCCGTCGCCGATCGCGACCAGCCCGAAACGATCGCCCTGGCGCAGTGCCAGCTCGATGATGCAGGCCGCCAGCGCCCGTGCCGCGTCCAGCCGCGACCAGCCCGGGCGCACCGCATCGCCCTGCGACATCGACGCGCTGGTATCGATCAGTAGCCAAACGTCGATCGGGCTGTCGCGCTCGGCTTCGCGCACGAAGAAACGGTCCGAGCGCGCGTAGAGCTTCCAGTCGACCTGGCGCGGTTCGTCGCCGGGTTCGTAGGCGCGGTATTGCGAGAACTCCAGGCCGGCGCCGCGGCTCTGGCTGGCATGCAGTCCGAAGCCCTGCACGCCGGCGGCCTGCCGCGCGGTCAGCTGCAGGGACCTGAGCCGCGCGCGGACTTCCGGCGGGATCAGGTCCGCGGCGATGCCGGCGGCGGGGGAGGGCGGCCGGGCCACGCCGTCGCGCCTCAGCGGGCGGCGAACGGCACGCCGCGCAGCAGCGCGGCGATCACGTCGTCGGCGGTCTTCTGTTCGGCCTCGGCCGCGAACGACAGCAGCAGGCGGTGGCGCATCACCGGCGCGGCCAGCGCGACGATGTCCTCTCGCGAGGCGGCCAGGCGCCCGTGCAACAGCGCACGCGCCTTCGAGGCCAGCACCAGCGACTGCCCGGCGCGCGGGCCAGCGCCCCACTTCACCCATTGCCGCACTTCGGCGGGCGCATCGGGGTGCGGACGGCTGGCGCGCACCAACCGGGTGATCCAGTCAAGCAGGTCCTCGCCCAGGTGCACCTCGCGCACGCGTGCCTGCAGCGCGAGCACCGCATCGCCGTGCATCACCTGCGGCACTTCCGCGCGGGCGGTGCCGGTGGTCTGCAGCAGGATGTCGCGCTCCTCGGCCTCGCTCGGATATTCGACCTGCACGTGCAGCAGGAACCGATCGAGCTGCGCTTCGGGCAGCGGGTAGGTGCCGGCCTGTTCCAGCGGATTCTGCGTGGCCAGCACGAAGAACGGCTGCGGCAGCGCATGGGTCACGCCGGCGTAGCTGACCGTGCGCTCCTGCATCGCCTCGAGCAGCGCGGCCTGGGTCTTGGGTGGGGTGCGGTTGAGCTCGTCGGCCAGCAGCAGGTTAGTGAACACCGGGCCGCGCTGGAACTTGAAACTGCGATGCCCGGTGCCGTGGTCCTCCTCGAGGATCTCGGTGCCGATGATGTCGCTGGGCATCAGGTCGGGGGTGAACTGCACGCGGCGGAACTGCAGGTCCAGCGCCTGCCCCAGCGAGCGCACCAGCAGCGTCTTGCCCAGGCCGGGCACGCCCTCGAGCAGGCAATGGCCGCCGGCCAGCAGGCCGATCAGCAGCTGTTCGACCACCGCCTCCTGGCCGACGATGGCGTGGGCGATCGCTTCGCGCAGTGTGCCCATTTGCGCCAGTTCGGTCTGGATGTCGGCTTCGGTGAGGGTGTCGGTCATGTCGGGTCCGGGAGACGGTGCTGGCGGTGCGGTAAGGAAGTGTTTTTGCTCGTCATTCCCGCGAAGGCGGGAACCCAGTGCCTTCAGGCTTCGTCTCGAGCGTGGAAGTCAAAGTCGCTGGGTTCCCGCGTTCGCGGGAATGACGGCCGAAAAAAAGAATCGCGCGATGTGGCTTGTACGAGTAAATCACCGGCGCCACATCACGCAGTCAGCGCATAGATCGCGATATTGACCGCCAGCTTGGTGTTGTCCTCGGCCAGGAAGCGCTTGTTGCGCCAGTCGTAGTCCCATTCGCAGCCGTAATCCTTGTTGCTGTAGAGCACGCCGAGGCGGCCGTCGATCTGGATGCCCTTGAGGTAGTTGTGTACCAGGTCGTCGCCCCAGCCGTTGAGCTCGAAGCTCGTGGCCGGCGGCCCGTCTTCGAACTTGAAGAAACTGCGGTACAGCGCGTGGTCGTTGGGCAGCTTTGCCATGGCATCGCCGCCGAAGATTTCCGCCATCTGCGCCTCGAACGACTTGGCGAACAGCCCGTCGATGTCGTGGTTACAGTCGTCGACGAAGACGAAGCCGCCATTGCGCACGTAGCGCTCGAAATTGCTGCGCTCGGCCGGGTTGAACTCGACCAGCTTGTGGCCGGCGAGATAGCAGAACGGCGCCAGCAGCATCTTCGGGTCGGACAGGTCGAGCACGTGCTCCTTCGGGTCCACACGCAGGCTGGTGTAGTCGATCAGCGAGGTGATCATGTTGGCCGGCATGCGCTGGTCGACGTCCCAGTCGCCGGAGTCGTAGCGCAGGCGGGTGAACCAGAAGTCGTACTGCGGACCCGCCGCGCGCACGGGCCGCGGCAGCTGCGAAAACGCGGCGCCAGCCAGGCCGCCGGCGAGCAGGCGGAGGAAATCCCGGCGATGGGCGGTGCGGTTCATTCCCGTGTCGGCCGTGCCCGCGTCCCGGTTTCCGCGGCGGTGGCTACACCACGGACGTCACTGGATCCCCGCCTGCGCGGGGATGACGGCAAGTATCGGATTATGGTTCGACGATGCTCGCCTGCGCCCATCGCTCAGACCGCATCCGACAGCGAAGTGAAGGTGAAGTCGCGCAGCTTCATCGGCGGGATCATCATCACGAAGCTGGAGCCGTCGCCGCCCACGCGCATCGGCTTGCCGAGCTCGTCGATGTTGTTGAGCATGATCACCGGCGACTCGTTGAAGCGGAAGTTCTTGACCGGATAGCGGATCACGCCGTTTTCGATGTAGAACGTGCCGTCGCGGGTCAGGCCGGTCAGCAGCACGGTCTGCGGGTCGACCATGCGGATGTACCAGGTGCGCGTGACCAGGATGCCGCGCTCGGTATCGCGGACCAGGTCGGCGGTGGACTTCTCGCCGCCGGCCATCAGCAGGTTGCCGGGCTCGCCGACCGCGCGCTTGCCTTTTTCCTTCGCCCAGAAGCGCGAATACTGCAGGTTGGCGATCTTGCCGTCCTCGACGATCGCCATCTTCTCGCGCGGCAGGCCCTCGCCGTCCCACGGCAATGCCGGGGCTTCGGTGTTCCACGGGTCGGCGGTGATGTTGACGCGCGGGTCGTAGACCTGCTCGCCGAGCTTGTTGCCGCCGCCTTTCTTCGACAGGAAGCTGCGGCCTTCGTCGGCCTGGCGCGCATCGAAGAACCGCATCATGAAGGAGATCAGGCCGGCGGCCGCGGCCGGCTCCAGGATCACCGTGTACTTGCCCGGTTCCAGCGCCTTGGCGTCGGCCGAATCGCGCGCCTTGCGGATCGCGGTGCGGATGTCGCTGCCGGCATCGAACTTGCCGACGTCGCTGAGGTTGCGCGCGACCCAGCCCGAGCCGCGGCCGTCCTCGGTGCGCACGGTGCAGGTGTAGTCCATTGCCGAGGACTTCTGGTAGGCGAAGTTGCCGTTGCTGTTGGCCATCGCGAAAAAGCCCTGGCCGTCGGCGAGGAAGCCCGCCGCGACCAGGCCATCGGCCTTGCACGGCGCGATCGAGTCGGCGGCGACCTGGGCCCGGTAGGCCGGGGTGATCGCGGCGGTGGTGGCGTTGAAGGTCGGGCTCGGCTGGTAGGCCTGTTTGCCGATCGCCGGGACGAACTCGGGGTTCTCCGGGGCGAGCTTGGCCAACTCTTCGGCGCGCCCCACCACGCGGGCCAGCGCCGCATCGTCGAACTCGTTGATCGTCGCGGTGCCCACGCGCTTGCCGAACGCCACCTGCACCGCAAGCTCGGTATTGCTGACCAGCCCGCTGGTGGAGACGTTGTTGAGGGCGAAACGGATGTTGCCGTCGACCGCGCCCTGCAGCGTCGCGGTGCACTCGTCGGCGCTCGACAGCGCGACGACCTTGTCGAGGATGGTCCTGGCTTCCTGTTCGGTGAACATACCCATATCGAATCTCCTGGCGCTCAGCCGAGGCTGCGTGCGGTGTTGATGACGTTGATGCCGTCGAAGCGTGTGGTGCTGGAACCGTGCGAGACCGCAGAGACCTGCGAGGGCTGGCCCTTGCCGTCGAAGAACGAGCCGCCGAGGCGGAAGTCACGCTCATCGCAGACCGCACTGCAGGCGTTCCAGAACTCCGGGGTGCGGATCTGGTAGGCGACGTCCTCGATCATGTGGGTGACCTGGCCGTCCTTGACCTCGAAGAACAGCTGCCCGCCGAACTGCGCGTTGTAGCGCTGCTGGTCGATCGAGTACGAACCACGGCCCAGGATGTAGATGCCGTTGTCGATCTGCTTGACCATCTGCGCCGGCGACAGCTCGGACTTGCCCGGCGCCAGCGAGACGTTGGGCATGCGCTGGAACTGCACGCTGGACCACGAGTCGGCGTAGGAGCAACCCTGCGAGGCGGACTCGTCGATGATGTGGGCCTGGTCGCGGGTGGCCTGGTAATTGACCAGCACGCCGTCCCTGATCAGGTCCCAGCGCTTGCCCGGGATGCCCTCGTCATCGAAGCCGACCGCGCCGAGCGAGTGCGGCTGCGTGCGGTCGGCGAAGATGTTGACCTGCTCGCTGCCGTAGCGGAAATCACCGGCGCGCCACTTGTCGAGCGTGGCGAAGCTGGTGCCGGCGTAGTTGGCTTCGAAGCCGAGCACGCGGTCGAGCTCCAGCGGGTGGCCGACCGACTCGTGGATGGTCAGGAACAGATGACTCGGGTCGAGCATCAGGTCGTACTTGCCGGGCTTGACCGATGGAGCCTTGAGCTTGGCCTGGGCATCGCGCGCCGCGGCCGCGGCGTCGGCGACGATGTCGTAGGAGTCCGAATACATCACCACTCCGCCGGGCAGCTCGAAGCGGTGCTCCGGGCGCGCATCGAGGAACTCGTAGCCCATGCCCATCGGCGGGGACAGCCCGTCGCGGGTGCGGAACCTGCCGCTGTCCTTGTCGATCGCGGTGACGGTGAACGGCGTCCAGATGCGGTGGATGTCCTGGTCGATGTAGGAGCCGTCGGTGGAGGCGAAATACTTCTGCTCGTTGACCTGGAACATCCGCGAGGCGACGAAGCTGGCGCCGGCGCCCATCGCCGCGGCATTGGTCGCCATCAGCAGCTCGACCTTGTCCTTGACCGGCACCGCCATCGCGTTGCGCTCGATCGGCGTGGCCCAGGCGACCTCACCGACACCGGATGCGGGCGCCAGCTGCACCGGCGCGGTGCTGGTCTTCGCGTTGGCCTTGGCGATCGCCAGCGCCTGGCGCGCGGTCTCGGCCACCGCGTCGCCGCGCAGGTCGTTGGTGGCGGCAAAGCCCCAGGCGCCATTGGCCAGCACCCGGATGCCGACGCCGGTCGACTCGGTGTTGACGATGTTCTCGACCTTGTCTTCCCGGGTGGTGATGAACTGGCGGAGGTAGCGGCCGATGCGCACGTCGCAGTAGCTCGCGCCGCCGGACCTGGCCGCTTCCAAAGCTATATCGGCCAGGCGCTTCTTCACTGCTACGTCGATGCGTGTGGTCAGCTCCTCGGCCGCGATCGCGCGGCCGAACGCGGGCATCAGCAGCAGGCCGAGCCCGGCGCCGGAAGCCTTCAGGAACTCGCGACGATGGATGCCCTCCGCCATCAACCCAGGTTCCGCGCGGTGTTGATGACATTGACGTCGTTGAACCGCGCCGTGCTCGAGCCGTGCGAGACCGCAGACGACTGCGAGGGCTGGCCCTTGCCGTCGAAGAACGAGCCGCCGAGGCGGTAGTCGCTTTCGTCGCAGACCGCGGCGCAGGAGTTCCAGAACTCCGGCGTCCGGATCTGGTAGGCCACGTCCTCGACCATGCCGGCGATCTGACCGTCCTTGATCTCGTAGAACAACTGGCCGCCGAACTGCGCGTTGTAGCGCTGCTGGTCGATCGAGAACGACCCGTCGCCGATGATGTAGATGCCCTTTTCGACGTCCTTGATCATGTCGGCGACGCCGAGCGGCGTCTTGCCCGGCGCCAGCGAGACGTTGGGCATGCGCTGGAACTGCACGCTCGACCACGAATCGGCGTAGCAGCAGCCCTGCGAAGCGTCCTCGCCAAGCATGTGCACCTGGTCGCGGATGCCCTGCAGGTTGACCAGCTTGCCGTCGCGGATCAGGTCCCAGCGCTTGGTTTCCACGCCCTCGTCGTCGTAGGCCACCGCGCCGAGGCTGCCCGGCTGGGTCTTGTCGGCGAACACGTTGACCTGCTCGCTGCCGTACTGGAAGCGGTCGCGGACCTTGTCGAGCGAGACGAAGCTGGTGCCGGCGAAATTGGCCTCGAAGCCGAGCACGCGGTCGAGCTCAGTGGGGTGGCCGATGGATTCGTGGATCGTCAGCCAGGTGTGCGAGGGGTCCAGCACCAGGTCGTACTTACCCGGCTTGACCGAGGGCGCCTTGAGCTTCTCGCGCGCCTGTTTGGCTGCGGCAATCGCGTCCTCGCGCATGTCGTAGGCGCTGCGGTAGTTGACCACGCCGTTGGGCGAGACGACCTTTTCGGACGCGCCGCCATCGAGGTACTCGAAGCCCATGCCCATCGGCGCGGAAAGCCCTTCGCGGGTGCGGAACTTGCCGCTGGCCTTGTCGATCGCGGTGACCGTCATCGGCGCCCAGATGCGGTGCACGTCCTGGTCGATATAGGAGCCGTCGGTGGAGGCGAAGTACTTCTGTTCGTTGACCAGGAACAGCATCGAATTGACGAAGTCGGCGCCGGCTTCCATCGCGTCGGCATTGACCCCCAGCAGCAGGTCGGCCTTGTGCTTGATCGGCACCTCCATCGCGTTGGTGCGGATCGGCGTCTTCCACGACACCTCGCCGACCCCGGCCACCTTGGCCAGTTGCACCGGTGCGGTCTGGGTCTTGGCGTTGGCCTTGGCAATCGCGGTCGCCTGGCGCGCGGCGTCGGCCACGCCCTGGGCACTGAGGTCGTTGGTCGCGGCAAAGCCCCAGGCGCCGCCCGCGAGCACGCGGATGCCGATGCCGGTGGACTCGGTGTTGACCACGTTCTGGACCTTGTCCTCGCGGGTGATCACGAACTGGCGCAGGTAGCGGCCGATGCGCGCATCGCCATAGGTCGCGCCGGCGTCCGTCGCAGCCTGCAAAGCGGTGTCGGCCAGCGACTTCTTCATCGCCACGTCGAGCGGCTCGGGCAGCGCTTCGGCTGCGACCACGCGGCCCCAGGCCGGAAGCATCAGGCCGGCGAAGCCGACGCTACTGATCGTGAGGAACTGTCGTCTATCCATCGTGATGCTCCAGCGGTACGGCCTGCGGCGCATCGCCACCATCGACGGCGGCGGACGCACAGATACAGATATGAGGAGAAGAAAATCGACCCGCATCGACTCTGCTGGCCGGACCCGGCAGCGTCAAGTGACCTTCGGCACACGCTGTGGACGGCGGCCTTGCCGAGCGTGGCGGATCACCGGAACAGTGACGTAGGGCGGGTCTTGGCCCGCCGTGGGTGCCACGGTGCCGGTCGGCGGGTTGAAAACCCGCCCTACGGTGAATCGGCCGCGGGCGCCGCCGGCATGCGCCTTGCCACCACACTGGTCGCGGTCAGATCGGCGGTGACGTTGCCCAGGGTCGCGAACACGTCCGGGATGGTGTCCACCGCCAGCAGCAGCCCCAGCGGGGCGACCGGCAGCCCCATCGCCTGCGCGACCGGCAGGTTGGTCGCCATGAAGCTGACCTGCCCGGGCAGCCCGACCGAGCCCAGGCTCACCACCACCGCCAGCGCCGCGCCGGCTGCCAACTGCGCTGCGCCCAGCTCGATGCCGTAGGCCCAGGCGATGAACGCGGCGGCGCTGATGTATTGCACCGGGCTGGTGATGCGAAACAGCGTGACCGCCATCGGCAAGACCAGCGCGGTGACCTGCGGCGAATACCCGAGCCGGCGATTGGCCGATTCCAGCATGGCCGGCAGCGATGCCAGTGACGACTGGGTGCTCGCGGCGACTACCTGGGCCGGCACGATGGCCACGGCGAAACGCCGGATCGGTTCGCCGCCCCAGATCAGTGCCACCAGCAGCATTGCCGCGGTCACCGCCAGGTACAGCAGGCATTGCAGTGCGATGTAGAGGCCCAGCGCGCTCAGCATGCTCAGTCCCGAGCGCGCGCAGACCGAGAGGATCAGCGCGAACACGCCCACCGGCGCGGCCCACAGCACCCAGCGCACGATCACGATCATCGCCTCGCTGATGCCCTGGAAGAACTCCACCACCAGCGTGCGCCGGGCGGCCCCGATCCGGGTCAGCGCGAATCCGAAGAACAGCGCGAACACCACCAGTGGCAGCATCGCGCTCTCCGCGGCGGCGGCGATCGCGTTGCTGGGAATGATGCCGGTGACCCAGTCGGCCCAGCTGGCTGGCGCCGCCGCGGCGACCGGCTCCAACGGCGATCCGGACAGCGCACCGCCCAATGCCGCGGCCAGTGCCGGGTCGTGCGGCACCAGCGACAGCAGGCCGGGTGCGGCGATCGCGGCGAACAGCGCGGCCATGCCCAGCAGCGCGACGAACACGCCGATCGCGCGGCGCGCGGTGCGCCCCGACGCCGCCGCGTCGCTGGCCGTGGTTACCCCCACCACCACCAGCGACAGCACCAGCGGCACCACCGTCATCTGCAGCGCGTTGAGCCACAGCCGGCCGATCGGCTGCACCGCATCGGCCACGCGCACCGCCAGCGCGGCGTCGCCCCATGCCAGGGCGAGGCCGACCAGGGCGCCCAGGACCAGGGCGAGCAGGACACGGGAGGTCATCGACATGCGCAGGTCTCGTGGTGAGGTTGGGTCGAGCGGCGCCAGGAGCGCGCAGGCAATGCGTAGAGCCGAGCTTGCTCGGCTGCTGTGTCCGCGGCGACTCGAAGGAACACGAGGGCGCTCGTTCGCTCACATCGCCGGGCAGCGACCAGAGTGTTCACCGGGGCAGATGCCATGCGTCCTTCAAGCGATCGTATTCATGCTCAGGCAGCAGCACGAAGACCGGCCGCCGCGCCGGCTGCAACCACGCCAGCAATGCGTCCATAGCCGCGGGGTCCATCGCGGTGCAGCCGGCGGTCGCGGCGTCGGGGGATTTCCACAGGTGCGCGAAGATGCAACTGCCCGCGCCAGCCTGCGCGACGGCGTTGTGCTCGATCACGAAGCCGAGCCGGTAGCGCTGGTCGCCGCCGGCGTGCAGGTCACGACGCATCGGTTCGGTCGAGCCTTCGACCGCCCCGTCGCCGACCTCGTCCGCATCGACGATGCGGTTGTACAGCGGCGAGTCGCTGACATCGATGCAGTAGTGCGACGCCTGCATCGGCGTGTAGCGCAGCGCGGTGTCGGCGGTGGCGGCGTAGCCGAACGCCGGGCCGATCGCGAACACCCCGGCCGGCGCGCGGCCGTCGCCTTCGCGCTTGACCGGGCCATCGGCCTGGGCGTCATGCAGGCCCAGGCCCCAGGCGGCGCCAGAGCGGCCGATGGTGACCGGTGTGGACGAGCCAAGCTCACGCCATGCACCCGCGTCGCGCTCGTAGCGGTGCAGGGTGCCCTGGGCGCTGTCCCAGCCGGGTACGGTGACCAGCACCAGTTGCCGGGTGGCGGCCCAGCGTGGCGACGCGGCAGGCTCGCCGCGCGGGTGGGCGCAGCCGGCCAGCACGAGCAGGGCCAGTGTGAGCAGCAGGGAAAGGCGGTCAGTGGGTGTATTCGGCATGCAGCGCATCCTGGAAGCGGGTTGTGAAGTCCCCCCTTTGGAAAAGGGGGGACAGCGGGGATTTGCTCTTGCTCTGCAGGTCATGAACAGCAACAGCGACAGCAAATCCTCCCCAACCCTCCTTTTCCAAAGGATGAAGCACAAAAAAGGCGACATCAGGGCTCCAGCATCGGCTGGATTCGCGCCAGGTTGGCGCGCAGTTGTTCGTGGCGACCGCCGCGGTCCTCGCACAGCAGCACGAACAGCCGGTCCAGCAGGTGCTGCAGCGCGCAGTGGTAGAGCAGCGGCTCGATGTGCGGGCGCTCGTCGTGCGCCGAGACCAGCAGCGAGGCATCGGCATGGGCCCGCAGCGGATTGGAGGTGTGGCGGGTCACGGTGACCACGGTGCCGCGGCGTTCGCGGAAATAGCGGCTGATGTGGCACAGCGCGGGCTGCTTGCCGTGTTCGGAGAACACCAGCAGCACATCGCCCGGACCGGCGGCCGATACGCTCGCGGCCATGTGCGCGGTGTCGAAATTGCGCACGGTGCGGATGCCAAGCAGTGACAGTTTCAGCGCGAACGCGCGCGCGTGGATGTCGTCCTCGCCCAGGCCGATGATGAACACCGTGCCGGCCTTGCCGAGGGCCGTTGCGACCGCGGTGATCGCTTCGGCCGGGTTGATCGAGCGGGTTTCCTCCTCGGCCTCGGTCTTGCTGCGCCACAGGTCGTCGGCCATCGCCGCGTGCGGATCGGCATCGCTGGCGGTGGCAATCTCCAGGGCGTCGCCATTGTCGGCGCGGGCGATCGCCTCGCCGATGGAGTACTTGAGGTCCGGGTAACCCTTGAAGCCGAGTTTCTGGCAGAACTTGACTACACTCGATTGGCTGATCCCCAGCGCATTGGCCAGTTGCTGGGAGGAGTAGTCGCGCAGCAGTTGCGCATTTTCGAGCACGAAGTCGGCAATGCGGCGCTCGATCGCCGACATCTGGTCGCGCTCGGCGCGGATTCTGACCAGTGGTGTGGTGACCAGCGGTGTCTTCACCAAGAAGCTCTTGAGCAGCGGTGTCCGGGGCGACGGTGCCTTCACCAGCGGGGCCTTGATCAGTGGCGACATGAGGTCATGCGATGGTTTCCATGCCGTGGATCTCGCGGATGCCCAGCCCCGGCGCATCGGTCACGGTGATTTCCGATTCGTTGAAGATAACGCCCCCGACCACCGGATTGAACTGGCACAGCGAGGGCCCGTCCAGATCGATCTTGGTGATCGCGTCGCTCTTGGCCACCGCCACGTGCACCGCCGCGGCCACGCTGATGCTGGTCTCGAGCATGCAGCCGATCATGCACTCGACCCCGTGCATCGCCGCGATGTCGGCAATCCGGATCGCGTTGGAGATGCCGCCGGTCTTCATCAGCTTGATGTTGATGATGTCGGCCGCGCGCATGCGGATCAGCTCGATCACCTGCATCGGGCCGAACACGCTCTCGTCGGCCATGATCGGGGTATGCACGCGCTCGGTGACGTAGCGCATGCCTTCCACATCCTGCGCCTTGACCGGCTGCTCGACCAGCTCCAACCGCACCCCGGCGTCCTCCAGTGTCTGGATCGCGTACACCGCCTGCTTGGCGGTCCAGCCCTGGTTGGCGTCCAGCCGCAGCAGGGCGCGGTTCTCCACCGCGGCGTAGATCGCCTTGATGCGTTCGATGTCGACGCCGATGTCCTTGCCGACCTTGATCTTCAGCGACTCGAACCCGCGGTCCACCGCGCTGATCGAATCGGCCACCATCTTGTCGATGTAGTCGACGCTGATGGTGATGTCGGTGGTGATGACCGGGTCGCCGCCACCGAGCAGCTTGTATACCGGCGCGCCATAGAGCTGGGCGAACAGGTCGTAGACCGCGATCTCGACGGCGGCCTTGGCGCTGGAGTTCTTTTCCATCGACGCCTGGATCAGGCCGGTGATGCGGTTGAGGTCGGCGATGTCCTCGCCGATCAGGCGCGGGGTGAGGTAGTACCGGATCGCTTCCACTATCGAGCCGTGGGTATCGCCGGTGATCACCGCGGTGGCGGGCGCCTCGCCGTAGCCGATATGGCCGCTGTCGGTATGCACCATCACCACGATGTCCTCGACCGTGTCGACGGTGCGCAGCGCGGTCTTGAACGGCGTCTTCAACGGGACCCGCAGCATGCCGAACTGGATGTTGGTGATTTTCATGGATGGTGATCAGCGGGGAAGGAGTGGGCGCTGCGGGCGGACAGAGGGGAGCTGGGAATGGGGAGCAGCGAGCGGGAAACGCTTGGGTGCGCGGTGAGAGCGGAGTGGTGGAACCCTATGGATCCGCGCCGATCAGGCGTCGTGATCGATCCGTTCCGGGTCCCCCGTCCTCTGATCCCTGCCTCGGTGGATTCGCTCCCGCTCCTCATTCCCGCGCTCCACCATGTACCCGCACCACGCTGGTCATGCGGTCCACATAGCGCTCGCGCTCGTTGAACATCATCGGCAACAACGGGGTCACGGCCACGCCGTTGAGCTGCATTCCCACCAGGCTGCCGTCGGCGCCCAGGTAGTTGCCGCCGTTGGTGTCGTGGATCACGTAGGGCGCGCCGTCGACATGGCCGATCACCATCATCACGTGGCCGGGGATGTAGACCAGGTCGCCGACCTGCAGCTCGGCGACCGCCGCCTCGCGGGCCGCGCCGCCGGGCGCGTCGCCAAACGTCGTGTGGTCGAACGCCGGGCTCACCGCCTGGTCGCTGGTGTTGCGCGGCAGCTGCACGCCCATGCTGCGGTAGACCTCCGAGACGAAGCCGCTGCAGTCGCGCGCATCGTAGGCGTGGCCCCAGCCATAGCGCTCGCCGAGGAACTTGAAGCCCTGCCCGATCAAATTGGCCGGGGTCAGCGGCAGATAGTCGGCAGCGCTGTCGGCGCGCCGGGGCAGCAGCGCGGGGGAGAACGCCACCGAGCCGTCGGGCTCGCGCACCGGCAGTTTCAGGACATGCGAGGTATAGGGGTGCTGGCCATTGACCGGCTCGTCCGGCGCGACCTCCGCCAGCGGCACGCGCACGCCCATCTCGAGCTGCAGCTGCGACACGCGCGGCGCCTCGCGGGTGTACACGGTGCGCTCGGTGGCGCCGGTGATGACGCGGTAGGGCGCCTGGTCGGCATACCCGAACACCTCCTCGCGGCTGCCCTCGGCCACGTGCGCCCTCTCGATCCATGCCGCGTAGCGCGGACTGAGCACGAACAGCCAGTCACCATCGGCACTCTCGTGCGCGATCAGCACCGGGGTGCCCGGGAACAGCGCGCTTTCCTGCAGCCGGTCGATGTCGGTTTCGCCGCGGCGGCTGAACATGCGTTGCGCGGTCGGGAAGCCGCGTAGCGCGGCGCGACGCACGACCAGGCCGTATCCGGTCGGGCGAGTTTGCGGAATCGCATTCAGCGCGAGGTTGTCGACCATGGCATCCAGTGTCGCCGCCGGCACCGGGACGCCGTCGACGTCCCAGCGTTCCGAGGTCGGCCGCTTCGACAGCGCCTCGATCCAGCCGCGCACCCGCGCCTGATCGAGTTCGGCGGGCACGGCGCGCAGGTCGTACATCGACCCATCGAGCCGTTGCAGACGGTCGTTCTGTGCGGCGATCCCGGCGCGGTCGAGCAGCACTGGGTCGACCCGCTCGGAACCGGTTTGTTCCAGGCGGTCGATCCAGAACCGTGGCGTGAGGTGCTGCTGCTCGATCCCGATGACGCCGTGCACCGGCACCGGCATCCAATCGGCGGCGTGCGGCTGGCGCGCGTGCAGCGGTGCGCCGGCAAACGCCAGCAGCAGCAGCGCCGCCGCTCCCAGGGAGGCGGCGGCGAGCGCGGGGACCGGCGATCGCGCGCGGTCCGAACGTACGCGGTTCAAGTGCAGCAAGGGCAGTCGCATGGGTTCACCTGCTCAGTGCGATGGGGGTTCGACACGACGGCCTCCGGCGCGGCCTGGTTCGGCTTGCCCTGGCCGGTGCGCCCCGGGGCGCGCCGGATCTTCGGGCGTGCGTGTCGGATCATCATCCCTTGCCGTTCCCCATCGCGCATGGTCGTGCAGCGCGGTTGTGCAGTGCAGAATAAGTCATTCTTATAGCACGAGTATTAAGAATAAATTATTGACCGCTGTCCAGCGCCATGCTACACAGCGCCACAGGTGGGTTTCTAAACGGGGACGCAATACGCTTGGACACGGTGCAAGCCCTTGTCTCGACCGCTCGCGGCTGGCGCGGCGCCGGTGCGTTGGCGCTGCTGCTGGCGCTGCTGCTCGGCGCCGGTGGCGTGCCGGCCGGCGATGCCGCGGGCGACAGGGCGGACCAGGTCAGGGCGCTGGTCGATGCCGGCGATTTCGCGGCGGCCGAAGCGGCGATCACCGCCAGCCTCGCGCAAGTCGACACCCGCGGCGACACCCGCACCGCACTGGCGTTCGAACGTGAACGCATGCGTCGCATCCTGATCGACTTCCACCGCAGTCAGGAGGAGGTGCTCGGGCGCCTGCGCGAACTGGTCCCGGACCTCCAGGACACCGAATTCTCGCAATGGAAGCAGGCCGGGCTGCTGGAGCACCGCGTGATCGATGGCCGCACGCTGTACTTCAGCCGCGCGGTGCCGAACCTGTTCCGCCTGAGCCCGCAGGCCGCCGCGCGCCGCGCCGAGCAGACTCCCTTCAGCGAAGGTCCGATGGAGTCGGTCAACGCGCACCACGCCGCGGTACGCGCGCAGGCACTGGCCAGCGGCACCACCAGCGTGCTGCCGCGGCGGGTACGGGTCAGCCAGACGCTCACGCTTGACGCCGACGCGGTACCGCCGGGCGAAACGGTGCGGGCCTGGATCCCGTTCCCGCGTGCGATCTCCGGCCAGCAGGAGGACATCAGTCTGCTCGACAGCATCGCTGGCGGCAGCATGCCGGCCCACAGCATGCCCGCCGCGGCAGTGGTCGCACCCGAATCGGCCGCGCAGCGCACGGTCTATCTGGAAGCGCCCGCGCAGGCCGGGCAGCCGACCGAATTCTCGATCAGTTACGAGTTGACCCTCTTCGCGCGCTACTTCGGGATCGATCCGGAACAAGTGCAGCCGGCGCCGGCCACGGCCGAACTCGCGCAGCACCTCGGCGAACGGCCGCCGCACATCGTGTTCACTCCGGCGCTGCGCGCTTTCTCGCGCCAGGTGGTCGGCGATGAGACCGATCCGTACCGGATCGCGCAGAAGCTTTTTGCCGCCGTCGACCGGATTCCGTGGGCCGGCGCGCGCGAGTACTCCACCATCTCCAACATCAGCGACCACGCGCTGCACGCCGGCCATGCCGACTGTGGCCAACAGACCCTGCTGCTGATGACACTGCTGCGCCTCAACGGCATCCCGGCGCGCTGGCAGTCGGGCATGGTCTATGGCGAGGACGGTTACTGGAACCTGCACGACTGGGGCTGGCTGTACCTGGCGCCCTACGGCTGGGTGCCGATGGATGTCACCACGGGCCGCTTCGAAGGCGCCACCGACGCCAACGGCGCCAGCCTGGAATGGTTCTACCTCGGCGGGCTGGACGCCTATCGCATCGCCTTCAACGACGACTACGGCCGCGATCTGCAGCCCGCCAAACGACACTTCCGTTCCGAAACCGTCGACTCCCAACGCGGAGAGGTCGAGTGGAGCGGCGGCAACCTGTACTTCGATCAGTGGGACTACGGCTTTGAAGCGCAGGTGCTGCACGACGAGCCGACCACCATTGACACAACACCACACGACTGACCGACCTACATCTGCCGGAGGGGGCATGAACAACAACGTATTGCACAGAACCGCGCTGTCGATCGCCATGGGGCTCTGCCTGGCATCGCTGGCACCGATGGCCATCGCCCAGGACGGATCGGTGGTAGGCCGCTCCGCCGCAAATGCACAGGTCACGGTGCGCAGCCCAGACACCGGCTTTACCCGCACGGTCACCGCCGACGCCGACGGCAACTACCGGTTTCCGTTCCTGCCGGTCGGCAACTACACGCTGGAGGCCACCCGCGATGGGGCGGCGATCGCCGAACCGATCAACGTCACCGTCAGCCTCGGCAATGCGACCGTGGTCAGCACCACGGCCGGAGCGGTCTCGACACTGGGAACGGTCGAGGTGGTCGCCTCGCGGGTGATCAACGCCGTGGACGTCACCTCGACCGAGTCGGCCACCAACATCACCGCCGAGCAGCTCGAGCGCCTGCCGGTGGAGCGCAACGTCAGTTCTGTGGCGCTGCTCGCGCCGGGCGTCGCCAGCGGCAGCGCCAGCTTCGGCGGCGTTTCCTTCGGCGGCTCCTCGGTCGCGGAAAACGCGTTCTACATCAACGGGCTCAACGTCACCGATTTCTACAACCGGGTCGGGTTCTCCGAGGCGCCGTTCGACTTCTACCGCGAGTTCCAGGTCAAGACCGGCGGCTACTCGGTCGAGTTCGGCCGCACCACCGGCGGCGTGGTCAATGCGGTGGCCAAGTCCGGCAGCAACGAGTTCCACTACGGCGCCAAGCTGGTGTGGACGCCGGAGGACTGGCAGGCCAGCCAGCGCGACAGCTACTTCAACGGCGAGCGTTATCTGACCCGCAGCCGCGACACCAGCGATTCGACCCGGATGAACGTGTGGGCGTCGGGACCGATCGTGCAGGACCGCCTGTTTTTCTACGCCATGTACGAAGGGCGCAAGGTCGAGCCGCAGAACACCGACAACGCCGGCACGAGCCTGACCGAGGGCGACTCCGACGATGGCTTCTGGGGCACCACGCTGGACTGGCAGCTGACCGACAGCAACCTGCTGAGCCTGATGGCGTTCTCCAACGAGAACCGCATCGACAGCAGCACCTACGGCTACGACTTCGACACCGATACCGTCGGCCAGAAGCTCAGCGACAGGTACTCCGAGAGCGGCGGGCGCAACTGGGCGCTCACCTGGACCTCCTATCTCACCGACAACCTGTCGATGAAGCTGATGCACGGCCGCAGCGAGCGCAACAGCGTGACCGCCTCCCCGAACGACGCCGAATGCAACTACGTGACCCGCGGGACAGGGGTGGAGGACCCCGGCGTGCCGCTGGGTTGCACCAGCAATGCCACGATCTACGACCGCAACGACGAGCGCGAGCAGACCCGCGCCGATTTCGAATGGGCGCTGGGCGACCACCTGCTGCGCTTCGGCGTCGACCGCGAGTCCAACACCTCCGACCTGGACCAGGCCTACGCCGGCCCCGGCGGCATCCAGTACAACGTCTTCGCCACGAGTCCAGGCGCCCAGATCCCGGGTGCCGGCATTGTGCCGCCCGGCTACAACGCCTACGTGCGCGCCCGCCGGTACGTGGTCTTCGGTGAGTTCGAGAGCACCAACAACGCGTGGTACATCGAGGACAACTGGTCGATCGGCGACAACTTCATCCTCAACCTGGGCCTGCGCAACGAGCGCTTCGACAACAAGGACGCCGAGGGCCGCAGCTACATCGAGATGGACGAGATGTGGGCGCCGCGGGTCGGATTCTCCTGGGACATGCGCGGGGACGGCACGACCAAGCTGTTCGGCAACGTCGGCCGTTACTTCCTGCCGGTCGCGAACGTGATCAACATCAAGCAGGCCGGCGCGCTGCTGGACGAGCGCACCTACTACGGATTCGATGGTTGGCAGATCGAGGAGCGCAACGGCGTGCAGTACGCGGTGCCGATTCTCGGCCCGCAGTTCGGCTTCGACAACAGCCAGGGCGACGGCAGCGTCGGCGACCTGCGTGCGGAAGTCGACGCCGACATGGACCCGGTCTACCAGGACGAGCTGATCCTCGGCTTCCAGCAGCAGCTCAGCCAGACCTGGTCGTGGGGCGTGCGCGGCATCTACCGCAAGCTCAACAACGCCATCGACGACATGAACATCAACGCCACGCACTGCGGGCGGGTCGCCAGCAGCTGGGTTATGGGCAACCCCGGCGAGGAGGCCACCATCTGGGGCGACACCAATTGCGACGGCGTGGCTGATGGCTACCTGACCATCGATACCGCGACGGCGGGCTACTGGACCGAGGCCGACAACTACCAGTTCATCGACGGCCGCTGGAGGTATGTCAGCTCCACGCCCACCGGCCAGCGTGGCTGGGTGAAGCCCAGGCGCACCTACGAGGCGCTGGAATTTCAGGTCGATCGTGCCTGGGATGACAAGTGGATGTTCAATGCGTCGTACACGCTGTCCTGGAACAAGGGCAACGCCGAGGGCCCGGTCAACACCGACACCAACTTCGGCGACACCGGCCGCACCGAGAACTTCGACGATCCGTTCGTGAACCTCGACGGCTACGGCCCCCTGGCCAACGACCACCGCCACCAGTTCAAGCTGCGCGGCACCTATGCGCTGACCGACCAGTGGCGCGTGGGCGCCACCCTGGACGCGCGCTCGGGAGGTCCGATCACCGCGTTCGGCGTCGGCAACCCCTACAACTGGAAGAGCTATCACAGCTACTACCTGTGTGTGGAGAACTGCACGCGGCCGGTGGATGCGAGCGAAGGCGACACCTGGAGCACCGATGACCGGATCTTCGAGCATTCCCCGCGCGGCGGCGCCGGGCGCATGCCGTGGATCTTCGACATCGGCGCGAGCATCGCGTACGAGCGTTCCTTCGGCCCCTCCACGTTCAGGGCCAAGCTCGCCGTCTACAACCTGCTCGACAGGCAGGAGCCGGTCTGGGTCTACCAGGAGCTGGAACCCGGCGTCGGCGATCGCAACGAGTTCTTCGGCCAGGAGCGCTTCCTGCAGTCGTCGCGCTACGGCCAGTTGACACTCTCGCTCGACTTCTGAGCCAATCCCCCTTGGCGGCCTGTGCGAGCAGGCCGCCTTTTTTTTTGGCCCCGCCGGCGAACAGACGGGATGGATTGGCGGGCCGCACGAGTTCGCTGCTGATGCTGGAGTGCGGCTGCTTCAGGTGGAGATGATTCTTTGGGAATGACCCGTTTCACGAAACTCTGCGGCGTCGCCGCCCTCGCGCTGGCGCCACTGGCGGGCGCTGGTGCCGAGCTCGCGCATGACGGGCTGCTGACGATCGACACGCACGTCGACATCCCGCCGACCTACATGCGCGAGGCGCGCTACGACGTCGGTGGCGACACCGCGCTGAAGGTCGACCTTGGCAAGATGGAGCGCGGCGGCCTAGACGCGGCGTTCTTCGTGATCTATGTCGAGCAGGGGCCGCTGACGGCGGCAGGCTACGCCGACGCGATCGCCCAGGCCGAGCGCAAGTACGCCGCGATCGAGTTGATGCTGGCGCGCTACCCCGGCCGCATCCGCCTGGCGACCACCCCGCGGCAGGTCCGCGAGCACCACGCCGGCGGGCTGCTCTCGGCGATGATCGGGATCGAGAACGGCTACTCGCTCGGCCGCCGACTCGACCTGTTGGATGCCGTCTACGCCCGCGGCGCGCGTTACCTCGGGCTGACCCACACCGGCCACAACGCCATCTGCACCAGCTCGGGCGCGCGGCCGGAATTCGGTGACGCCCCAGCCGGCGACGTCGGGCTGAGCCGGTTCGGTCGCTCGGTGCTGCAGCGCGCGAACGCGCTCGGGATCATGCTCGACGTCTCGCACGCGTCCGACGCCTGCGTGCGCGACGTGCTGCAGGCCACGGCCGCGCCGGTGATCGCCTCGCACTCGTCCGCCCATGCGCTGGTCCCGCACCCGCGCAACATCAATGACGCATTGCTGCGCGGCATCGCCGCCAATCGTGGCGTAGTGCAGGTGGTCGCCTACAGCGGCTTCCTCAAGCTCGATCCCCAGCGTGAGGCGGCCGTGGCCGCGCTGCAGGAAGCCGTTGCGCGGCAGGCCGGCGCGACCGAGTTCGACAGCGACCGACACGAGGAACTGCCGGCGTACCGGCAAGGCCTGGCGCGGATCGAGCGGGAACACCCGGTAGCGACGCTGGATGACTACCTAGATCACATCGAGCACGCGGTGCAGGTCGCCGGGATCGAGCATGTCGGGCTGGCGTCGGACTTCGACGGTGGCGGCGGCATCACCGGCTGGCTCGATGCGAGCGAGACGCCGAACGTCACCGCGGGATTGCGCCGGCGCGGCTTCAGTGACGAGGACATCGCCGCCCTTTGGGGTGGCAACCTGCTGCGGGTGTGGAGCGAGGTCGAGCGGGTCGCGCGTGCGGAGCGTGCGCAATGACGCCACCTGCCGCCAGCCCTCTCTGGGTCCGCGCCTGCGCAGGGATGACCGCCTGGATGGTACTGGCCGTCGGCGGCTTCGCCTGGGCATCCCCGGCACCACCTGCGGATCATCAGCACTTCGATGCCGTCATCGACGAGGTGATCGCCCGCTACCAGCTCCCCGGCATCGCCGTCGGCGTGATCGAGGACGGAGATATCAGCTACGTGCGCACCGCCGGCGTGGTGGTCGCCGGGTCGGGCCGGCCGATCACCCCGGACACGCTGTTCAAGATCGCCTCCAACTCCAAGGCCATGACCGCCAGCGTGCTGGCGCGCCTGGTCGATACCGGCAAGCTGCGCTGGGACGATCCGGTCCAAAAGCACCTGCCGCAGTTCCGCATGCACGACCCATGGGTCAGCCGCGAGATGCAGGTGCGCGACCTGCTGATCCACAACAGCGGCCTGCGCGAAGGCGCCGGCGACCTGATGTTGTGGCCGGAGCCGAACCATTTCGACCGCGAGGACATCATCGCCGGTCTGGCGCATTTGGAACCGCAGCACAGCTTCCGCTCGCGCTATGCCTACGACAACCTGCTTTACGTGGTCGCCGGCGAAGTTGCGGCAGCAGCCGGCGGCGCGTCCTACGAGGAACTGGTGCGGCGCGAAGTGTTCGAACCCCTGGGCCTGTCGGGCTGCCGCGTCGGCCAGATCGACCGCGATGCGGTGGCCGATATCGCCCAACCGCACATGCGCCGCGACGGGCGCAACGTCGTGATCCGTGCCGATCGTGCGGTGATCCCGGCGATTACCTCGGCCGCGGCCGGCGGCATCCGCTGCAGCCTCGATGACATGCTGGCGTGGGCGCAGAACTGGTTGGCGCCGACGCCGCAGCAGCAGGCCTGGCTGTCGCCGGAGCAGCGCCGCGCGATGTGGACCGCGCACATGCCGATGCCGATTTCGCAGCGTCGGCGCGACTGGAACGGCAGCCACTTCTACGCCTACGGTTATGGCTGGCGACTTGCGGATATCGACGGGGTCTGGAGCGTGTCGCACACCGGCACGCTGGCGGGCATGTACTCGGTGCTGCACCTGTTGCCGGAGCAGCGCTCGGGCTTCGTGGTGCTGATCAACGGCAGCGGCGGCGAGGCGCGCACGGTACTCGACCAGGTGCTGGCCGAGCATTTCACCAAACCGCAATCGACGGGCTCGGTTGCGCGGTACGCCGAGGAGCTAGCCAGCCAGTCATCCGCGCCGGACCGACCGGCGGAACCCGATACCTCCTCGCGCCGGCCGGCCACCGTGCAGGAGCTGGCGCGCTGGCTCGGTACCTACCGCGATCCCTGGTTCGGCGAAGTCACGGTATGCGAGCGCGCGGGCGGGGTGCAGTTCGAGTCGGCCAAGTCGCCGATGCTGGTGGGCGAGGTGATGCGCGTGGGCGAGCGTTACCTGGTCGACTGGCACGAGGACAGCGTGGACGCCGAGGCATGGCTGAGCTTCGCCGGCGGCGATGACGGCTCCACCCTGGGGATGGCCAAGGTCGATCCCGAAGCGGACTTCAGCTACGACTATGAAGACCTCGCATTCACCCGCACCGCTGCGTGCCGTTGACGCCGCGCCGGCCTGCACCGATGTCCCGATGGGTCGAGCATGGCGCCTGCCCCGGTCGCTGAAGCCGCATGGCCGCCGGTGTCGCGCGCGACCGCGGTCGCTGCCGTCCGGTCGTGCCGGCCGGCCGGGTGCGCCGACGATGCCGAGCGCATGAGCGAAGCAGTCGACCGCCTGATGCAGCGATACCAGGGCGCCGTACCGGGTGCTTCGGTGCTGGTGGTGCGCAACGGCGAAACGCTGGTGCTGCGCAGCTATGGAGTGGCCGATCTCGAGCAGGGCATCGCGACCACGCCGTCGACCAACTACCGGCTGGCCTCGGTGACCAAGCAGTTCACCGCGGCCGCGGTGCTGATGCTGGCCGAGGACAGCCGCCTCGGGCTGGACGATGCGGTGCGCCGGTGGTTGCCGTCGCTGCATCCCGCCGCGGATGCAGTCAGCATCCGCCACCTGCTCACCCACACCTCCGGCCTGGTCGATTACGAGGACGTAATCCCCGCGACCGCCACCGCACAGCTGCGCGACGCGGATGTATTGCGGCTGCTGGCGCCGCAAAACCGGTTGTACTTTCCGCCCGGCGGCGGCTACCGCTACAGCAACAGCGGCTACGCGTTGCTGGCGCTGATTGTGGAGCGCGCATCCGGGCGTGCGTTTTCCAACTTCCTGCGCGAACGGATCTTCCTGCCAGCCGGTATGGACGGCAGCCTGGTCCAGGTGCCGCACGGGCCGACGGTGCAACATCGCGCCTACGGCTACAGCGAACTGGATGCCGGCTGGGCTCGCACCGACCAGGACCGGACCAGCGCGGTGCTCGGCGATGGCGGCATCTATTCCTCGGTCCAGGACCTCGCCCGATGGGACGCCGCGCTGTACGGCAACGGGCTGCTGGGCGCTGCGTCGCGGCGGCTGGCGTTCAGCCCGGCCACCGCCACCGACGTGCGCGGCATCCAGTACGGCTACGGCTGGCGCATCAGCGGCGACAGCGTCTGGCATTCGGGGGAAACGATCGGGTTCCGCAACGTGATCGTGCGTCACCCGCGGCAGCGGCTGAGCGTGGTGATCCTCAGCAACCGCAACGCGCCGGAGCCCTACGCCACCGCGAAGGCGATCGCCGCGCGCTTCATGGCGCGATGAGCGCCTGTGCTGCCGCTCTCTGCAGCGGCTGCATCGTTCGGCGTGATCGGTAGAGCCGAGCTTGCTCGGCTGTTCTTGTCGCGACGCGGCAGTGGAGCGAGCTCCGCTCTACGCCTGCCGCAGCCGAGCGCCTCGGCCGGGTGCAGTCGCGTCGCGCGCTTGCACATGGATGGCGTTCCCAGGACGGATGACGCCCAGCTGGGCAACGGCCCAGGGTGGGAAAAACCAAAAAAAAGGCCGCGATTGCTCGCGGCCTCTTGATTTCGTGGTGGAGCGGAGGGGGATCGAACCCCTGACCTCCACGATGCGAACGTGGCGCTCTCCCAGCTGAGCTACCGCCCCACGAAGGATGCAAGTCTAGCGGGCCGGAATGGCCAACGCCAGTCCGGTGCCGGTGCACTCGCCAGTTGTTGTAGAAGCGGCTTCAGCCGCAATCCTGAAAGATCGCGAGCGGTAATCGATGCGATCGCGGCTGAAGCCGCTCCTACAAAAAGCGATGCCGGGCGTACGCGAGTTCAGCCAGGTGCCGGGGCGAGCAGCGGCGCCAGCGCCGGCTCCAGCGCCGCGCGGCGCCAGCCGCCGATCGCGTCCGGCCATTCACCGGTATCAAGCAACATCTCCAGCCAGCGCTTGGAGGCGAGCACGCCGTCGGGCAGGCCGAGTTCGCCGCTGCGGGTGGCGACCGCGTCCTGCAACCGGCGCAGGCGCTGCTTGTCGCGGCGTTCGGCCATGCCCGCGTCCGGCGCATCGGCTTCATCGTCCAGCGGGGTGTCCAATGCCGACCAGATTGCATCGCCGAGCTTGCGCGGCGCCTTGGGGTGGGCGTCCAGCTGCTGCTGCAGCGCGGCGCGGTCCGGCGGCGGCAGGCGCGCCAGGGCGACGGCGAGCTCGTTGTCCAGGATCCAGGTGCGCGGACGATCGCTCTTGCGGGCATAGGCGTCGCGCCAGCGCAGCAGCCGGATCAGCCGGTGCTGGGCCTCACGCTCGAGGAACTGCGCGCTGCGCATCGACAGGTGCGGCCAGCGCTCGAACGTCTCGTTCTCGGCATTGAGCACGATCCGCACGGCGTCTTCGGCCAGCCACTGGAGGCGATCGAGCTGGCCGAGCTGGCCATCGAGCACATCGTGCATCTCGAACAGGTGGCGCACGTCGTCGGCGGCGTATTCCAGCTGCGCCGGCGACAACGGCCGGCGTAGCCAGTCCGAGCGCGTCTCGCCCTTGGCCAGCGCCACGCCGGTGACCTGCTCGACCAGCTTCTGGTAGCCCAGCCCGCTGCCGATGCCGGCGAGCGCCGCGGCCAACTGGGTATCGAACAACGGCTTGGGCACGACCCCGCAGGCACGTTTGAACGCGACCAGGTCCTCGCTCGGGCTGTGCATCACCTTCAGGATCGCCGGGTCGACCAGGATTGGCGCAAGCGCCTCGGCCATGCCGGGCACCAGCGGGTCGACCAGCAGGATGTCCTCGCCATCGCTGCCAGCCAGCGCAATCTGCACCAGCGCGAGTTGCGGCCAGTAGGTGCGCTCGCGGATGAATTCGGTGTCCAGACCGATCCGGGCCGGGGCGATGGCGAAGCGCGCCTGCAGCGCGGCGGGGTCTTTGATCCAGATGGGCACGGGTGGGGTATTCAGGACGAATTTGCCGGGGCGGGCGACAATAGCCTACTTTCGCCGGAGCCGAAGCGGTTCCGGTCCCGCCGCGGCTGCCCCGATGCGCCCTTCGACCGGCGCAGGTGGCACCAGGCACCGCGGCCATGAAACATGGAGGACGCTTGCGCGAGATCGCACTGGCATCACTGATGGCGCTGGGCCTGCTGGCCGGGTGTTCACGCGAGCAGCCGGCCGACGCGGCGCAGGAGCCGGCAGCGCCGGAGGCCGGTACCGCCGCGCCACGCGCGCCGATCGTCACGGTCAGTGCCGACCAGGCGGTGTCGCCGGTGCCGCCGTGGCAGGTCCCCGCAGTGGAGGTCACCGACGAAAACGCCGAGGAGCTCCAGGCCCGCGCCGAGGCCGCGCTGGAGGCCGGCGAGTTGATCGGTGAGCCCGACTCGGCCATCCCGACCTATCTGGCGCTACGTGCGCACTCGCCGGGCGACGAGGTGATCGGGCAGTCGCTGCAACGCGCGCGCGAGGCGCTGCTGGAGCAGGGCGAGGCCGCACTGCAGCGCATCGATGCCGACCCGCAGTCGCTGCGCGAGGCGCACCAGATCGCCGCGGTCGCGCGGGTGCTGGCGCCCGAGGACGAGGCCGTGGTCGCCTACCTGGACCGGCTCGAGACGATCGACCTGGCCCAGCGCGCCAACCGACTGGGCGAGCAGGCGCTCAACGAAGGGCGGATCGGCGAGGGCGGCAGCGGCGGTGCGCTGGCGCGCTTCCGCGAGGCGCTGGAACTGCGTCCCGGCGACGTGCGTGCGCAGCAGGGCCTGGCCGCCGCCGAAAGCGCGCTGATCCGGCGTGCCGAGAATGCCTCCGAGCGCAACGCTTTCGACGAAGGCGAGCGCTGGCTGACACGTGCCGAGGCGGTACGTCCCGGCACCGATACCGTCGGCCATGCCCGCGCACGCATTGCCGGGCAGCGGCGGGCACGGATCGGCGACCTGCGCGACCGCGGCATCGCCGCACTCTCGCGTGTCGACGGCCTCGATCAGGCGCGGGCGCGTCTGGCCGAGTTGCTGCTGATCGCGCCGGCGGGCGATCCGGCCGCGGCCGAGCTGCGCCACCGCATCGACCTGGCCACGCACTACGGGTTGTTCCGGCCCGGCCAGGCCTTCACCGATGCGCTTCGCAACGGCGGGCGCGGCCCGGAGATGGTGGTGATCCCGCACGGCGCGTTCCGGATGGGCGCCGCAGATGGCGAGGCGGGCGCGACCGATGCCGAACGGCCGGCGCGCAACATCCGCCTGTCGCGGGGGCTGGCGATGTCGCGGCACGAGATCACCGTCGAGCAGTTCCGGCATTTCGTCAGCGCCACCGGCCACCGCGCGCGCGCGACCCGGCGCGGCTACTCCACCGTCTACGACGAGCGCAGCGGCAACCTGGTGCGGCGCAGCCGGGTGGACTGGGAATCGGACTACGCCGGTGAACCGGCGGCGGACCACCTGCCGGTGGTACACATCAGCGCGCGCGATGCGATGGCCTATGCCGAGTGGCTGTCGGAGCAGACCGGGGCGACTTATCGGCTGCCGAGCGAGGCCGAATTCGAATACGCGCTGCGCGCCGGCAGCCAGGCGCGATTCCCGTGGGGCGACGGCACACCGCCACCGCGCGCGGGCAACTTCACCGGCGACGAGGACGTCTCGCCGAGCGGACGCCGCTGGCGCAACGCGTTCGAGGACTATGGCGACGACGCGTGGGGCCCGACCCCGGTCGGGCGCTACAGCGCCAACGCGTTCGGGCTGCATGACATGGCCGGCAACGTCAGCGAATGGGTCGCCGACTGCTGGCACGACGGCTACCGACGCGCCCCGGACGATGCCCAGGCCTGGGTCAATCCCGGTTGCCGCTCGCGGGTGATCCGCGGCGGCTCGTGGGCGAGTTCGCCGGAGCAGACGCGCTCGGCCTGGCGTCTGTCCGGCGAAGCCGACACCACCAACGCGCGGCTGGGCTTCCGCGTGGTGCGCGAGATCTGAGGGTTCGGAGATTATGGGTCCGCAAAGGACGCGAAAGGCGCAAAAGAGAGCGGGGCGGAAAAGTTCTGCCACGGCCCACCGGACCGCTCGTGTGGGAGCGCCCCATGGGCGCGATCGGGACCGGCTTGCGACATCTGCCGCGGTCGCATCGCATGGGGCGGCCAACCTGCGCGTGCCGTTGTGTTGTCGCGCGCCCTCATCCGCCTTTCGGGCACCTTCTCCCGCTCGCGGGAGAAGGGCACGGCATTAGCGCTGGGGCTCTCGGCCCCTCTCCTTGTCGAAGCACAAGCGCTGAAGGCGTGTAGGAGCTTTGCTTGCTTTGCGTCCCTTCGCGGAGCGATCGGCGCGCCCTAACGCTCGCGTTTGTCGGGTTTGCCCTTGCCCGAGGCGGGTGTCTGCCCGACGCTGCCGGCGAGGTTCTGCTGGAGTTCCTTCCACATCGCCATGTTGCGCTCGGTGAGCTGGTTCATCATCGCCCACGGGGTCTGGCCGAGCGCGCCGCCGATCTGGTTGCGGAACTGGTGCTGCTGGTCGAGGAACACCTGCATCGAGCGCTCCAGGTAGCTGCCCATGAAACCCTGCAGGGAGTCGCCGTAGAAGCGGATGATCTGGCTCAGCAATTGGGTCGACAGCACCGGTTCGCCGTCCTGTTCGTGCTCGGCGATGATCTGCAGCAGTACCTGCCGGGTCAGGTCTTCGCCGGAGCGCGCATCGCGCACTTCGAACTCCTCGCCATCGACGATCAACTGCCGCACGTCCTCGATCGTGATGTAGCTGGAGATCTCGGTGTCGTACAGACGCCGGTTCGGATATTTCTTGATGACGCGGCGTGCTGCCATGGAGCGCGGGCCCGTAATCCGTGATGCTTCGCAGCATGGCCCAGGGGACCGACCGGTGCAACTTGGGCGCGCAGTCCGTCTCCTCTGTAGGAGCGGCTTCAGCCGCGATCCCCGATCGTTCGAATCGGTGGCATCCGATCGCGGCTGAAGCCGCTCCCACAGGCGCCTGCGAAGGCGACCGGCGTCACCAACCCATGTACTGGCCGCCGTTGGCCGACAGGTTGGCGCCGGTGATCCAGCCGGCCTGATCGGGGATGAAGAAGCCCACCGCATAGGCGATTTCCTCCGGGGTGCCGAGGCGTCCGGTCGGGATCTGCGCGATGATCTTCTCGCGCACGTCCTCCGGCACCGCCATCACCATGTCGGTGCCGATGTAGCCCGGCGAGACCGTGTTGACGGTAATGCCGAACTTCGCGTTCTCCTGCGCCAGCGAAATCGTGAAGCCGTGCATGCCGGCCTTGGCCGCGGCGTAGTTGGCTTGGCCGTACTGGCCTTTCTGGCCGTTGATCGAGCTGATCTGCACGATCCGCCCCCACTTGCGCGTGCGCATGCCCTCGATCACCGGGCGGGTGACGTTGAAGCACGAGTTGAGGTTGGTGCAGATCACCTCGTTCCACTGCTGCGCGCTCATCTTGTGGAAGGTCGAGTCGCGGGTGATGCCGGCGTTGTTGATCAGGATCTCGACCGGGCCGAGCTGGCGCTCGACCTCGCGCACCAGCGCCTCGGCCTGTTCCGGGGATGACACGTCGCCCTGGGCGAGCGCGACCTCGAGGCCCTGGTCGCGCATGTTTGTCTGCCAGGCACGGCCGCGCGCCTCGTCGCGGAAGTTGGTCGCGACCTTGTGGCCCATCCCGGCCAGTTGCCTGACGATCGAAGTGCCGATGCCGCCGGTACCGCCGGTAACCAATGCCACCCGTGATTGCATGCTGTCCTCTCCGTGGCCGCTGCGGTGCGGCTTGTAGACACACTCTATTGTGCAATCGTGAAATGTCCGTTGTGCGGCGCGGCGATCGCTGCGGTTCTGGCGGGGTCGCCGCGTGGGATGCGGCCCGGAACGAAGGCGCGACGGGCCGCCAGCAGCACCGCCGGCACGTCGGCCGCACCCTCCAGGGCGGCCGGCGACTGGCCGAGCGCACGCCAGGCCGCGCGCAATGCCGGCAGCGGGTCGTCGGGGTCGATGGCCTGCGCGGCATCGGACTTGGACAGCTTGTGGCCGTGCGTGTCCAGCACCAGCGGCAGGTGCGTGTAGCGCGGCGTCGGCAGGTCCAGCGCACGCTGCAGCAGGATCTGTCTTGGGGTCGAGTCGAGCAGGTCGGCCCCGCGAACGACATCGCTGATGCCCTGGGCGGCATCGTCGACTACCACCGCCAGCTGGTAGGCCCAGCAACCGTCGGCGCGCCTGAGCACGAAATCGCCGACCGCTGCCGCGACGTCCTGGCGCTGCGTGCCCTGCACGGCATCGTCGAAGGTCACGCAGGCGTCGGCAGGAACGCGCAGACGGATCGCCGGGGTCGGGCGTCGGGCGCTCGCGACGCAGGCGCGATGGATTCCGCCGGCGGCGGCCAGCTCGCGGCGGCTGCAATGGCAGGCGAACGCGCGGCCCTGGGCGAGCAGCCGATCGAGCGCGGCCTGGTAGACCTCGCCGCGGGTGCTCTGGCGCAGCACCGGTCCGTCGCCGTGCAGGCCGAAGGCGGCGAGCGCAGCCAGTTGCCGGTCGGCTGCGCCGGGCACTTCGCGCGGCGGATCCAGGTCCTCGACCCGCAGCAGCCATTCACCGCCGGCCGCACGCGCCAACAGCCAGCTGCCGAACGCGGCCAGCAGCGAGCCGGCATGCAGGTCGCCGGTGGGCGAGGGGGCGAAGCGGCCACGACAGGTGCGCGTGGCCGGGGCGTCGGGGAGACGTGTCACGCCAAGGCCCGGCCCGCCGTTGGATAGCTTCGGTTCATGCGAAGTCGCTTGAAATCGCGCCGAGCCTGCCACATTTTTCCGCCAGCCGCGCGGGGTGCGCGGCCAGGAATTTCAACATGTTCAAGCGAGTGGGGCTTTTTCTTGCGACCAACCTGGCCGTGCTGGCGCTGGTCAGCATCGTCATGGCGGTATTCGGGCTGAACCCGGGGACCAATGCCGGGTTGCTGGTGATGGCGGCGCTGTTCGGCTTCGGAGGGTCGTTCATCTCGTTGATGCTGTCCAAGTGGATGGCCAAACGCGGTACCGGTGCCCAGGTGATCGAGCAGCCGCGCAACGAGGCCGAGCAATGGCTGGTGTCCACCGTGCGGCGCCAGGCGCAGGCCGCCGGGATCGCGATGCCGGAGGTGGCGATCTTCGATGCGCCGGAGATCAATGCGTTCGCTACCGGCCCGAGCCGCAACAACTCGCTGGTGGCGGTGTCGACCGGCCTGCTGCGCTTGATGAGCCGCGACGAGGCCGAAGCGGTGCTCGCGCACGAAGTGAGCCACGTCGCCAACGGCGACATGGTGACGATGGCGCTGATCCAGGGCGTGCTCAACACCTTCGTGATCGTGCTGGCGCGCGTGGTCGGCCGGGTCATCGACGGCTACCTCAACGGCGGCCGAGATGGCGCGCCGGGCATCGGCTATTTCGTGATCGTGTTCGTGCTCGACATGATCTTTGGACTGTTCGCGAGCATGATCGCGATGTGGTTTTCGCGGCATCGCGAGTTCCGCGCCGACGCGGGCGCCGCCAATCTGGCCGGCCGCGACAAGATGGTGTCCGCCTTGCAGCGCCTGTCGCGCACCTACGGCGAAAGCACCCTGCCCAAGCAGATCGCCGCATTCGGCATCAGCGGCGGCGTCGCGCACGGCCTCAAGCGCCTGCTGATGAGCCACCCGCCGCTGGAGGAACGCATCCAGGCGCTGCGCGACGCGCCAGCACAGCCGGTGCGCGGCGCGATGCTGGGTTGACCGCTTTGGTTATCGCCGGATACAAGAAACCCGCCAGCCCGGCGGGTTTTCGTGGCGAGGCCGCGATCTGGAAGTAGAGCCGAGCTTGCTCGGCTGCCGCCCGGCGTGACGGGCGACCCGCCATGCCAGAGAGTTGGCCTTTCCCGAGTCCCGAGTCCCGAGTCCCGAGTCCCGAGTCCCGAGTCCGGTCCCGGGATGGCGATTGCCGAGCAAGCTCGGCACTACTGGAAGTCGTAGTCCATTTCCAAACCCGCGCCGGCCAGGAAGTTGCCCTGCGCGTAGTCGATTCCGGCGCTGAACAGCACCGACATGCTGCCCGCGTCCTGCACGTACTCGGCGATGGTCTGCTTGCCGGACTGGCGCGCCTTGTCGGCGGTCTCGCGCAGGCGCTTCTGGTGCTCGGCGTTGCTGCCGAGGTCCTCCATGAAAGCGCGGTCCATCTTCAGGAACGACGCGTCGAAGTGGGTCAGCAGCTGGAACGAGTTCAGCCCGCTGCCGAACTGCTCCAGACCCACCCGCACCCCCAGCTTCGACACCGCCTGCTGGAAGGCCTGCGCCGCGCGCAGGTTGGTGAACACCTTGGACTCGGGCAGTTGCAGGATCAGCAGGCTGCCTTCGGCGCCGTGCTGGGCCAGTTGCTCGATGATGTGCTGGACCATGCTCTCGTCCTGCAGCGAGACCTCGGTGATCTTCACCATCAGCGCGGTACGCGAGCCCTTGCGCAGGCGCTCGCCGATCACCGCTATCGCGCGGCCGACCACCCAGCGGTCGATCTCCCACAGCAGGCCGTGCTCCGCGGCGATCTGCAGGAATGTCAACGGCTGCACCAACTCGCCGGGGTCGCCCTCCATGCGCAGGTAGCCTTCGTACATCTCGCCGGGTTCACCGTGCAGGCTGATCAGCGGCTGGTAGTGCATGACGAAACGGTCGCCGTCGAGCGCGTCGCGGATACGTGCCACCCAGGCCTGCACGCGCTCCTCCTCGGCCCGGTCGACCGCACCGGGGTCGAACAGCTCGGTGCGGTTGCCGCCGACACCGATGGTGGACTGCACGCCCTGGCTGGCCTTGGCCAGCACCGCGCTGACGCTGGCGATCTTCTGGCCGATCTGCACGCCGCCGATGCTGACGGTGGCGTTCAGCGAGCGTTCGCCGACCTCGAGCACGCCGTCGGCGAACGCTGCGCGCACCGCCTCCGCCAGCGCCGCGGTTCCGCTGTGGTCGCTGGCGCGCCGCAGCACCGCGAACTGGTGCTCACCGAAGCGCGCGGCGACATCCTCGGGTGAGAGCACGCTGCGCAGGCGCTCGGCGAATGCCGCGATCAGCTCGTCGCCGGCGTCCAGGCCGATGTCCTGCAGCAGGCGCAGGTAGTGGTCCGGCTCCATCAGCAGCAGCGCGTGATGAGTGGCGTTCTGCGCGGCATCGGCGACGGTGTCCTCGAGCGCGCGCAGGAAGGTCGCGCGGTTGAGCAGGCCGGTCACCTGGTCGCGCTGACGCAGCTCCTCGACCTCGCGCTCCAGGTCCGGGTCGTACTCCTGGCGACGCAGCACCACCTGCTGGCAGGCCTCGCCCTCGTAGCTGGCGCCGGTGAATTCCATGAAGGCCGGAAAGGTGTGGCCGTCGAGCTTGCGCGCCTCCAGTTCGTGGCGCGGCGCCACCGGCTCGCCCTTGGACATCTGCTTGAGCAGCCGCTTGAAGCCGTCGACATGCTGCGGTGACACCAGGTCGAGCAGCGACATGCCCTCGATGTCCTCGAACGAATCGAACCCGAACATCTCCAGGTAAGCAGGATTGGCGCGGATGTGCATGCCTTCGTGGACGTAGGCGATCGGGTCGCGCGAGGACTCGATCAATGCGTCGCAGCGGCGCTCGGTCTCGCGCACCTGGCTCTCCAGCCGGCGCAGCGCACGGCGGGCCTCCAGGTCGGTCCATTCGGCACGGATCGCGTCGTGCAGGTGCTCCATGTGGGCACGCAGCAGCACCCCGCGCGCGCCCAGCTCCTGGGCCTGCAGCAGGCGGGCATCGTCGATGCTGTCATGCAGCAGCAGCACCGGCAGGTCCTTGCCGCTGGCATCGATGCGCGCCATGACCTGGGCCAGCGGCACCGTGGTGGCGTCGTGCGCGACCAGCACCAGGTCCGGCGGCTGCTGGCCGAGCTGCTCGGCCAGCGCGTCCTCGCTTTCCGGGCGCGTCGGACGCACGGCGATGCCGTGGTTGCGCAGGCCGCTGACGATGGCTTCCGCCGCCTCGACGCTGTCGTCGACGATCATCAGCCGCAGCACCTTGTCTTTGCCGAATTGCATGGCCACCTCCCGTGGCCGGGGTTATGACACGAAGCGGCGCTGTTCGTCCATGCGGCGTCTGGCGACTTGCGACAAGCGCCACGCACGGCAGAGGTCTGCGTCAGCTTTTCAGCGGTTCTCCAACGCCGGCCGCAGCGGTTTCACAGCGGACGCTTGCCGCTGTCGCCGGCGACCTCGCGCACCAGTTTCGGCACCAGATAGCCCGACAGGCGCGCGGCCAACCCGGCGTGCAGGCGCCGGGCCTGCTCATCGGGTACCTCGAAATGCGCGGCGCCCTGCACGCGATCGAGCTGATGCAGGTAGTAGGGCAGCACCCCGGCCTCGAAGCCGCGCTCGCTGAGCGCGGCCAGCGCATCGACCGAGTCGTTGACGCCCGCCAGCAGCACGGCCTGGTTGAGCAGGGTGGCCCCCGCGGCGCGCAGCTGCGCCAGGGCGGCATCGACCGATGCGTCGAATTCGGCCGCGTGATTGGCGTGCAGCACCACGGTGACCGGCCACGGCAGATGCGCCAGCCAGTCCAGCAGCGCCCGGTCGATGCGCTCGGGCAGCACCACCGGCAGCCGGGTATGGATGCGCAGCCGCTTCAGATGCGGCACCGCCGCCAGTGCATCGGTCAGCTCGGCCAGCTTGGCCGTCGCCAGGGACCAGGGGTCGCCGCCGGACAGGATCACCTCCTCGATGCTCGCATCGGCGCCGATCAGGTCGATCGCGCCGCGCCAGCCGGCCGCCGCGGCGCTTTCCTCGGCATACGGGAAGTGACGCCGGAAACAGTAGCGGCAATGCACCGCGCAGCTGCCGGTGCTCACCAGCAGCGCGCGGCCGTGGTACTTGCGGATCACTCCGTCGGCGGCCTTGGCGGCGCTGTCGCCGACCGCGTCCAGGCTGAAACCCGGGATCGGACGCAGTTCGTCGTCCAGCGGCAGCACTTGTCGCAGTAGCGGGTCGGCCGGATCGCTGCGGCGCATGCGCGCGACGAACCCGCGGGGCACCCGTAGCGGGAACTGCGCGGCGGCGGCATCGGATATCCCCATCGCGACCTGGCCCAAGCCCAGCAGCGCCAGCAACTCGCGCGGGTCGCGCACGGCGTCCCGCCACAATTGCTGCCAGCGCGGCTGTACAGGGGCGTGCTGCGCCGGAGCGTGCTGCGTGGCAATGGGGGCTGCGGGTATCATGCGCGACTGATCTGCCTGGCTGCGGTTCCGCTCGCGTTGCGATCTTCCGGCGCGGTGCGGGCCGACATTCTAGCCTTCACCGCTGCGCGCCCCACCGTACAGGCACCGGCGATCCACCGCTTTTATCTGCAGGAGTTCCACAATGGCCAGCTATGGCATGAACGACGTCAAGAACGGGATGAAAATCATCGTCAATGGCGAGCCGTGCGTCATCACCGATACCGAGTACGTCAAGCCGGGCAAGGGCCAGGCGTTCACCCGCATCAAGTACCGCTTCATCAAGTCCGGCCGCGTGGTCGAGCTGACCATGAAAGCCACCGATTCGCTGGAAGTGGCCGATGTGGTCGACACCGACATGCGCTTCCTGTACGCCGATGGCGAGTACTGGCACTTCATGGATCCGGACAACTTCGAGCAGGTGCAGGCCGACAAGGCCGGCGTCGGCGATGCCCACAAGTTCCTGAAAGGGGAAGAGGACTGCGTGGTCACGCTGTGGAACGGCACCCCGATCGCGGTCCAGCCGCCCAATTTCGTCGAGCTGAAGATCACCGAGACCGACCCGGGCGTGCGTGGCGACACCTCCGGCGGCGGCGGCAAGCCGGCCACCCTGGAAACCGGTGCGGTCGTGCGCGTGCCGCTGTTCGTCAACCAGGACGAGGTCGTCAAGGTCGACACCCGTTCCGGCGAATACGTCAGCCGCGTGAAGTGACGGAATGCCCCGTGCGCCTCGCGCACGGCTTTGCCATTCCGTCATCCCCGCGAAGGCGGGGATCCAGGGCCGAGTACATTGGCCCGTGGCGATGGCCACTTGGCGTCTGACCTCCGCCTACACCGGAATGACGGCAGAATTTGCATGATCAGCACCTGACCGGACCACAACCCAGAGAGCCCCATGACCACCGACACGCCACTCCAGCCCTGCGACCTGATGATCGAAGCGGGCTGGGTGGTGCCGGTCGAGCCGCATGGCGTGGTCCTGGCCGATCACGCAGTCATGGTGACCGACGGGGTGATCGTGGCGGTACTGCCGACCAAGCAGGCGCATGCCCGGTTCCGCCCGAAGGATCTGGTCGCGCGGCCCGAGGCGGCATTGATCCCGGGCCTGGTCAACGCCCACACGCACAACCCGATGACGCTGCTGCGCGGCATTGCCGACGACCTGCCGCTGATGGAGTGGCTGCAGGGCCACATCTGGCCGGTCGAGGGCGCAATGATGGGCCCGGAGTTCGTCGCCGACGGTGTGGTACTGGCGATCGCCGAGATGCTGCGCGGCGGCACCACCTGCGCCAACGAGAACTACTTTTTTCCCGACGTGCAGGCGGCGGTCTACAAGCGCCACGGTTTCCGCGCGCGGGTCGGCCTGCCGGTGATCGATTTCCCGACCGCGTGGGCCAAGACCGACGACGAGTATTTCGACCGCGCCGCCGAGGTCCACGACCAGTGGCGTGACGATGCGCTGGTGGCCACCGCGTTCGTGCCGCATGCGCCGTACACGGTGTCGGATGCGAGCTTCGAGCGCATCCGCATGCTGGCCGACCAGCTCGATGTGCCGGTGCACCTGCATACGCACGAGACCGCGGGGGAGGTCGCCGACTCGCTGCGCGACCACGGCCAGCGCCCGCTGGCGCGGCTGGACCGGCTCGGACTGGTCAACGACCGCCTGATCGCGGTGCACATGACCCAGCTCACCGACGCGGAGATCGAGCTGTGCGCGCAGCGCGGCGTCAGCGTGGTGCATTGCCCCGAGTCCAACCTCAAGCTCGGCTCGGGTTTCTGCCGCGCCGGTGCCCTGCAGCGCGCCGGGGTGAACCTGGCGATCGGGACCGATGGCTGCGCCAGCAACAACGACCTGGACATGTTCGGCGAGACCCGCACCGCGGCGTTGCTGGCCAAAGCGGTGGCGCAGGACACCACCGCGCTCGACAGCGCCAGTGCACTGCGCGCGGCCACGCTGGGCGGCGCCCGGGCGATGGGCCTGGATGCACGGATCGGCTCGATCGAGGTCGGCAAGGCCGCCGACCTTGCCTGCGTCGACCTGGGTCAGCTCGAAACCCAGCCGCTGCATCACGTGATCTCGCAACTGGTCTACGCGACCGGTCGGCACCAGGTCAGCGATGTGTGGATCGCCGGCCAGGCGAAGCTGCGCGAGCGCGAACTGGTCGACATGGACGCGGCCGCCGTGATCGCCAATGCGCGGCAGTGGCGCGAGCGCATCGCAACCGTCCGCCTGTAACCCCCGCAGGCCTGCAGGAGCGGCTCCAGCCGCGAACCCGAGCGGCCCACGCATCGCGGCTAAAGCCGCTCCTGCAGCGCGGTAGACTTGCGGCATGACCGACAACTTCACCCAGGCCGAGCTCGACAAGTTCGGCGCGCTCGCCCACCGCTGGTGGGATCCGCAAGGGCCGCAAAAGGCGCTGCACGCGCTGAACCCGCCGCGGCTGGCTTACGTCGCCCAGCGCATGCCGTTGCAAGGTGCGCGGGTGCTGGACGTCGGCTGCGGCGGTGGGCTGCTCAGCGAGGCGCTGGCGGGCGAGGGCGCGCAGGTCAGCGCGATCGACCTGGCGCCGGAACTGGTCAAGGTCGCCCGTCTGCACGGGCTGGAGACCGGTGTCGAGGTCGACTACCGGCTGCAGTCGGTGGAATCGTTGGCTGCGGAGATGCCGGCGGCCTTCGACGCGATCACCTGCATGGAGATGCTCGAACACGTGCCCGACCCCGGCGCGATCATCGATGCCTGCGCCACGTTGCTGAAGCCAGGCGGCAAGCTGTTCCTGTCGACCCTCAACCGCACTCCGGCGGCCTTCGCCCTGGCGATCGTCGGCGCCGAGTACATCGCCCGCCTGCTGCCCAAGGGCACCCACCAGTACCGCGATTTCATCAAGCCGTCCGAGCTTGCCGCGTGGCTGCGCGCGGCGGGTCTACGGCTCGAGGACGTCAGCGGCCTGATGTACGAGCCCTGGCGCAATGCCGCGCGGCTGACCTCACGGACCGAGGTGAACTACCTAGCGTGTGCGGTGAAGCCGGAAATGGAGAGTAGGGAATAGGAAACAGGGAACAGGGAACAGGGAACAGGGAACAGGGAACAGGGAACAGGAAACTTAGCCTTACCCGAGTCACGCACCCCGCACCCCGCACCCCGCACCAATGAGCGAACCCCAGCGCATGACCTTCCCCAAAGCGGTGCTGTTCGACCTCGACGGCACCCTGCTCGACAGCGCGCCCGACATGCTCGCCGCGATCAATTGCATGCGCGCCGACCGTGGCACGCCGCCGATGATCCTGGCCGAATTGCGGCCCCACGTGTCCAAGGGCGCGCGGGCGATGCTCGGTGCGGCGTTTCCAAAGGCCGATGCGGCCGAGCGCGAGACCTGGGTGCCGGCGTTCCTGGACTGCTATGAGCGTGAACTGGGCCGTCACGGTGGGCCGTTCGAGGGCGTCGAACCCCTGCTGGCGCGGTTGGAAGCGGCCGGTTGCGTCTGGGGCATCGTCACCAACAAGCCCGAATACCTGGCCAGCCAGCTGCTGCCCCTGCTGGGCTGGCAGAGCCGCTGCGCGGTGCTGATCGGCGGCGACACCCTGGCGGTTCGCAAGCCAGACCCGCTGCCGTTGACGGTGGCGGCCGAGCGTATCGGCATCGCGCCGGCCGACTGCATCTATGTCGGCGACGACGAGCGCGATATCGTCGCTGCGCGCGGTGCCGGCATGCGCTCGGTGGTCGCGCTGTGGGGATACCGGTTGAGCGAGGACGACCCGTTCGCGTGGCGCGGCGACGTGCTGATCGACACGCCGCAGGAGCTGCTCGGTCTCGCCATCGGGCCGCAGCCGTAGGGCGGGTTTCAACCCGCCCAATAGCGGCGTCGGCGTCACGTGCAGAAGCGGCGGGTTGAAACCCGCCCTACCGAGGTGGGATTGATGAGCGACTTCGAGGCGCTGGCGAGTTTCATCGACAAGTGGCGCGCGCGCTGGCCTGAGTGGATGGTGGCCGAGGTGTTCGTGCCGCGCGCGCAGCGCGAGCTCGCGCTGGCCTGGGCCGCGTTGCAGCAGGAACTCACCGATGCGGCCTGGGGCGGCAGCGATCCGCAACCGGGCGCGGCCAAGCTGGCGTGGTGGCAGGAGGAATTGCGCGGCTGGGCGCGCGGCGCGCGTCGTCATCCGCTGGGCCTGGCGTTGCATCGGCAACCCGCGCCGTGGGCGGCGCTGGCGATGAGCCTGCCCGCCTTGCAGGCCAGTCGCGAGCGCGCCAGCGATGACGACGAGGTACTCGCGACCCTGCGAGCTTTCGCAGAAGCCGTTGCCGCGGTCGATGCCGCATTGTTCGGCGCGGGCCGCCCCGACGCGTCGAGCGGCGATGCCGCGCTGGTCAGCGCGGTGCTGCTGCAATCGCGCTGCATGCTGGGCGGGGATGCGCATCTGCCGCTCAGCGCGACCGTGCAAACCGCCGAGGGCGATCCGCGCGCGCTGTGGGCGGCGCAACTGCGTCAGCGTTGGCCGGATGCGACCGGCGCGCCACGGGTGCGCCGGATCTGGGCGGCGCTGGCGCGTGGGCGACTGGAGCGGAGCGACGCGGCACGGCCGTTATCGCACTGGACCGCATTGCGGGTGGCGTGGCGCGCCGCACGGGGGTAGGCAGGGATCGCGCGAGCCCCGTGTAGGGCTGGCTCGTCTTCTGTGCCCACGATGTCCAGGCCCGGCGACCGAGGAAGCTGGACACGAGAAAGCATGTCTGCCCACGTCTTGTGCCCTCATGCTCGTGGCCGGAAAGGTGGGCCCAAAACGACGTGCCAGCCAACACGGGGCCACGTAACGCAGCGTTTCGCCTGCTGTCGAAGGGCCCAAAGCGCGGCCCGGTAGAATGGCCATATTGCGATCGCCCGCGCTGCCCTTATCTCTATTGCCGTGACCCAACCCACCGCCCCCCGCCAACTGCCCGACGTGGCTTCCGACGCCGCCGCCGCGGCACGCCCGCTCGACTGGGTCGGCATGGCCAACATCGCGCTGCCGCTGCGGATCGCATCGGCTGGCGGCGAATCGCTGCAGGTGGCGGCCTCGGTCGACGTGTCGGTCGACCTGGCCGATGCCGACGCCCGTGGCATCCACATGTCACGCCTGTACCTGCGCTTGCAGGACGCCTTCGTCAGCGAAGTGGTGAGCCCAGCCGGCCTGCGCCGGGTACTGCAGTCGCTGATCGATTCGCAGGCCGGGCTCTCCTCGCAGGCCCGCCTGGCGCTGCGCTACGACCAGATGCTGCTGCGCCCGGCCCTGGCCAGCGGCAACGCGGGCTGGAAGCGCTACCCGGTCGAGATCGATGCGAGCCTCGCGGACGGCCACCTGCGGCTGGCGCTGCGGTTTTCGGTCGAATATTCCAGCACCTGCCCGGCCTCCGCCGCGCTGTCGCGGCAGATCAATGCCGAGCGCTTCAGCGAGGACTTCGCCGCCGCGCGGCCGCTGTCGACCGGCGTGGTCAGCGACTGGCTCGCCTCCGAGCGTGGCCTGGCCGCGACGCCGCATGCGCAGCGCAGCCGCGCCGATGTACGCGTCGAACTGCGGCCGCAGTTCGACGAATTGCCGCTGACGGCGCTGATCGACGCCCTCGAGCACGCTCTCGGGACCCCGGTGCAGACCGCGGTCAAGCGCGAGGACGAGCAGGCTTTCGCCCGCCTCAACGCCGCCAACCTGATGTTCTGCGAGGACGCCGCGCGGCGTGTCGCCGCGGTGCTGTCGAGCGATCCGCGGATCGAACGCTTCGCCGCCGACGTCGAGCACTACGAAAGCCTGCACCCGCACGATGCGGTGGCGACGGTCAGCGGCACCGGCCCCGCCCACGGCTGATCGCACCCGGCTGGCCGCGGATCTGGCCCGACGGACGGTTGATTGGGAGTTCTGTGCTGCGGGTCACACCCAGGCGGCGTTCAGCTATGCTCTGGACGGGCACGGAAACCGGATCGGGTTATGGGGAGACCCTTGCGTCGGTGGTGGCGGGCGTTCGCACTGCTGGCCGTGATGTCGTTGCCGCTCGGAGTGGCGGGCTTGTCGGCGGACGTGTCGGCAAGCGGACCGACCAGCAGATCGGCCAACGTGGAGCAGGCGTTCAGCATCGCCCGGCTCGATGCCGATCCGGTGCCCGCGCGCGTGCTGGCGGGCGAATTCGACCAACAGTTCGTCGCGACCGCCACGCCTGCCAACACGATCGACGGGGCGGGCCGCACCGCGCGCTGGTGGCGCCTGACGGCGCTGCAACCGGTGCCAGCGGAGGCCATGCCGCATCTGGTCCTGCATTCGCCGCACCTGGCGCGGGTAGAGGTGTGGCCGCCGGGCGAGGTCATTCCCCGGAGCAGCGCACTGATGGGGGCGGATGCCGACGACCGCTTCTCCACGCGCGCGCTGCTGACGCCGCTGGACGGGCTGGCGGCAGGCGAGCACGTCCACCTCCGCATCGCCACCAGTACGCCCCGGCCGATCCGCGTCTCGATCGACCCGTTGGCCCAGGTGCATCGCGAGGACCTGAGGTATGTCGCCCTGCGCGCCGCGGTGCTGACCACGCTGCTGGTGCTGGCGGTCCTCGCGTTCGGGTTCTGGGTCGCCATCGGCGAGCGCAGCTACGGTTTCCTGATGCTGACCCTGTTGTCGCAGCTCTGTTACATGGTCAGCATCGGCGGCGAACTGCGCGGGCTGCCCTGGGTGGCCGAACTGCTCGGCAGCGATCCGCGGATCAGCCAATTGTTCGCGCTGGGCGCGTTGATCACCAGCGTGGCGTTCCTCGGTCATTACCTGGAACTGGGCGACCGTCAGCCGCGGCTGCACAAGCTGCTCAAGCGCTGCAACATCGCCGCCGCGGTGCTGGTGGTGCTGACACTGATCTCGGTGTCCGGCGTCGTGCCGCTGCTGTGCAACCTGTTGATCCTGCTGGTCGGTGGCCTGCTGTTCGCCGGCGGCGTGCACGGGGCGCTGCGCGGCCAGCGCGCCGCCTGGTTCGTGGTGGTGGCCTGGCTGCCACTGCTGGCGCTGGTGAGCCTGCGCCTCGGTGAGCGGCTGGAACTGTGGCTCAACCCGGCATGGGTCGATTACGCGTTCCCGTCGGGCCTGGCGATCGCCGCGCTGGTGCTGACCGTCGGCCTGGCCGACAAGATGCAGCAGCTGCGACGCGACCGCGACCAGGCCAGCCGGATGGCGTCCTACGACACGCTGACCGGGGCGACCTCGCGCAGCGTGATCGAGGAACACCTCAAGGGCGCGGTCGCCGACGCTCACCGGCTGGACCGGCCGCTGTCGGTGGTGTTCTTCGACATCGACCGGTTCAAGCAGATCAACGATGTGTACGGTCACCGGGTCGGCGACCAGTGCCTGCGCATCATCGCGATGCGCACCCGCAACCGGCTGCGCACCTACGACCAGATGGGGCGTTTCGGCGGCGACGAGATGATCGTGGTCCTGCCCGACACCGACCTGGCCGAAGCGGTAGGCATGGCCGAGAACCTGCGTTCGGCGGTGAACTGCCGGCCGCTGTCGATCGACAGCGAGTTGCTGGACGCTTCGCTAAGCCTGGGCGTGGCGCAGCTGATGCCGGGCGAGTCGCCCGAAAGCCTGCTCGAACGCGCCGACGCCGCGTTGTACGCGAGCAAGGCCGCCGGCCGCGACCGGGTCACCGGCACCCGCGCCACCGGCGTGCATGCCGCCATGCCGCAGCACGTGTCGTCCTAGGCCGCGCCGCGTAGAGCGGAGCTTGCTCCGCTGCATTTAAGCTCGGCTCTACAGTGGGTTCTGACGGGTGAAAGGCAGCCCAGCAAGCTCCGCTCTTATCTGTTCGACTTCTGCGACCGTAGGTGTCGAGAGCCGGCGTGGGCGCCGATCCGCTCTTGGTCTTGCGACCGTGCCGTAGCAGGGTCCCCACGCCGGAATCTCCCTGATACGCCCGAACAGTTGCTGGAACAACCGCTCGTATCGATAAGGCTGGGCTAGCCAGGGAGTTGCTCTCGACCCCTTTAGCGTAACGGAGCATGCCCATGCACGGCGGAATCGGAATCGATGTCAGCAAGGCCACGTTGGATGTGGTGGTTCATGAAACCGGGGAAACCCGCAGCGTGGCCAATATCGCCGCCATGGCGGGGTCTGGCGAAGTGGCTGTTGACCCTGCAGCCGCAGCAGGTGGTGCTGGAAGCGACCGGCGGCTACGAGCAGGCGGCCCTGGATGCGTTGTTTCAGGTCGGACTGCCGATGGTCCGGATCAACCCACGTCAGGCTCGGGACTTCGCCAAGGCCACCGGCCAACTGGCCAAGACCGACCGCCTGGATGCGCGGGTGCTGGCGCACATGGCCCAGGCCCTGCCACTGGCGCTACCAGCCCCGCAGCGCGGCGCAGCGCCGGTTGGCCGAATGGATACTGCGACGCAGCCACGTGGTGCAGATGCGGGTCAGCGAACGCCAGCGGCTGGAGGCGCTGACCGACCCCACGTTGCGTCGCCTGACGCAGCGCCATATCGACGCACTGACGCGCACCCTGGCCACATTGGACGCGCAGATCCGGCAGCAGCTTGATACCCAGCCGGCCCTGTCCACGTTGCGGGCCGTCAAGGGCGTAGGCCCGGTGTTGCTGGCGACCTTGACCTGTCAATTGCCCGAACTGGGGCACGTCGACGGCAAGGCCATTGCCAAGCTGGTCGGCGTTGCCCCGATGTCCCGCGACAGCGGCACGATGAGCGGCAAGCGAATGATCTGGGGTGGCCGCGACAGCGTACGCACTGCGCTGTACATGGCGGCGTTGTCGGCGATGCGCTACCAACCCCGGTTACGCGACTTCTACCAAGGCCTGCGTACCCGCGGGAAGCCCGCCAAAGTCGCCATCGTCGCGGTGATGCGCAAACTGCTGGTCATCCTGAATGCCCGCCTGTGCGACTCGAAGAGACAACCGCCTGTGGTTGCCTGATCAACACAGTTGCTACGGTGCTTTCGACGGGTGAAGACAGCCGAGCAAGCCCGGCTCTACCTCAGCGGGTGCGTTCCAGCACCAGCAGCGGGTCGATGCGGGTCGCCAGCCAGTTCATGCCCCAGTGCAGGTGCGGCCCGGTCGCGCGGCCGGTGGCGCCGACCGCGCCGATCACCTGGCCCTGCTCGATGCGCTCGCCGACCTGCACGTCCAGCCGCGACAGGTGCAGGAAGTTCGAGCTGATGCCGTGGCCGTGGTCGAGCAGCACCGTGCCGCCGGTCAGGTACAGGTCCGGCCGGGCGAACGTGATCACGCCCGCGGCCGGCGCCTTGACCTCGGCGCCGGCTGGGGCGGCGATGTCCATGCCCGAGTGCGCCGAACCCGGCGTGCCGTTGTAGATGCGCTGGTTGCCGAAGCGGCCGCTGATGCGACCTTCCACCGGCCAGATGAAGGCCTGCGCGAAGTCGGTGCGGGGGTCGTCGCGCTCGCGCGCGGCGGTGACCTCGGCCTGCTCGCGTGCGATCCGTGCGGCGATCGCCGGCGGCGGATCGACCGTTTTCGGCGGCACCCCATCGACGCGTTCGATCGGCCAGTCGCGCGGCGTCACGGCCACGCGGTGGGTGAGGGCGCTACCGCCGGGAGGTGTGATGCGGAGCAGCAGCGGTCCGCTGGCATCGCGGCCGGCGCCGAACACGAAGCTGCCGTACGGCGTAACATGCAGCCGCCGGCCGCCGTATTCGACGATCGCATCCGGCGTGGTCCGGCCGATCACCAATCCGCCCTGCGGGACCGATTCCGGCACCACGCTGGTCTCTACCGGTGCCGCGATGGGCCGCGCGGCCTCCGGCAGCACTGGCGGGCGCGCCTGCGCACCGGCGGCGCATGCGGTCGCCATCGCAAGCACCATCGAGCAGGCGGCAAGCCGGAGTGGCCCGGCCCATCCCTGGCTCATCGTGCGAACACCAGGCGCTGCCCGCCCGGCCCGCCGACCAGCTGGCTGCCGTCCCAGGCCAGCACGCCGTTGACCCAGGTCGAGGCGATCCGCGAGTGGAACGTGCGGCCCTCGAAGGGCGACCAGCCGCACTTGGAGAGCACGTCCTCGCGCCGCACCGTGAACGGCGCATCGTCGATCAGCACCAGGTCGGCCGCATAGCCCTCGCGCAGGAAGCCCCGCCCCTCGACATCGAACAGCTGCGCTGGTGCGTGCGCGAACTTCTGCACCACCTGCGCGGTCGTCAGCCGGCCCTCGTGCACCAGCTCCAGCGCGGCATTGAGCGCGTATTGCACCAGCGGCAGACCGCTGGGCGCCGACGTGTATGGACGCTCCTTCTCCTCCAGCAGATGCGGCGCGTGGTCGGTTGCGAGCACGTCGATGGTGTCTTCGGCCACGGCGCGGATCAACGCTTCGCGATCGGCCGGATCCTTGATGGCCGGATTGCATTTGATGAGATGGCCGAGCGAAGCGTAGTCGCCGCGGTCGAAGCGCAGGAAGTGGATGCAGGTCTCGGCGGTGATCTGCTTGCGGCTGCCGTCGGCGCGGATCAGCGGGCCGGTCTCGAACAGGGCGAGCTCGTCGGCGGTGGAGATGTGCAGCACGTGCAGGCGGGTGCCGTGCCGGCGCGCCAGCGACAGCGCCAGCTCGGTAGACTTCAGGCAAGCCTGCCGCGAGCGGATGTCGGGATGGCATTCGGCCGGGATGTCGTCGCCGTACTTTGCCTTGTAGCGGGCGGTTTCGGCCTCGATCATCGGGGTGTCTTCGCAATGGGTGATGATCGGCGTCGGCACGTCGCGGAACACCGCATCGAGCACCTCCGGGTCGTCGACCAGCATGTTGCCGGTCGAAGCGCCCATGAACACCTTGACCCCCGGCGCGCTGCGCGGATCCAGCCGCTGGATCGCCTCCAGGTTGCCGGTGCTGGTGCCCAGGTAGAACCCATGGTTGCCCCAGACGCGCCCGGCGGCGCGGCGGTACTTGTCTTCCAGCGCCTGCGCATCGAGCGTCGGCGGGCTGGTATTGGGCATGTCCATGAAGGTGGTCAGCCCGCCGGCCACCGCGGCGGCCGATTCGGTCGCCATGTCGGCCTTGTGCTCCATGCCCGGCTCGCGGAAATGCACCTGGTCATCGATCATGCCCGGCAGCAGGCGGCGGCCGGCGGCATCGACCACCGCCTCGTTGGCACGCGCCGACAGGCCGCTCCCGATCTGCGCGATGCGGCCGTTCTCGATGCGCAGGTCGCCGTCGAATTCACGGCCTTCGTTGACCAGGCGGGCATTGACGATCAGGGTATGGGACATCGGCGTCGGGCCTCGTTGTGGGATGGGGGCGGGGGAAGGGATTAGCGCGGCGGCGATCGTGGAGACGATTCTGGTGACGGCACCGGATCGTGTCCGCCAGGGTGCAGTGGATGGCAACGCAGGATCCGCCGCAAGGCCAGCCAGGCGCCCTTGGGCGCGCCGAAACGCGCGATCGCCTGCATGGCGTACTCCGAACAGCTCGGATGGAAACGGCAGCGCGGCCCCAGCAGCGGGCTAATCCAGCGCTTGTAGGCGCGCAGTACGGCGATGAGCAGTCGATCGATCACGATACCTTCATGCGTGCGGCCCATCATGCGCGGCCGGGTGTCCGGTCGATCACCGATCCGCCGGGCGCATGGCGCGCCTCAGGGGCGGGACCGACGCGGGGCGGTAAACCCCACGAGGGGTCCGGCGCGGTTGCCGCGAGTGCCGGGGCAGGGTATAACAGCGCGCTTTCCCCTCACAAGGGAACAAAAAGGACATGCCGCCCGTGGCAGTGAAGAAACTTGCAAAGAAGGCCGCCAAGGCCGCCAAGAAAATCATCCAGTCGGCCAGCAAGAGCGCCGCCAGGAAGCCTGCGGCCGGGAAATCGGCGGCCAGCAAGCCGGTGGCCAAGAAAGTCGCGACCAAGAAGGCTGCGCCGGCGAAGAAATCCTTGACGAAGGCAGCCTCGACGAAGGCAGTCGCGGCGAAGAAGCCAGCGACCAAAAAGGCCGCGGCCAGGAAAGCCGCGCCCGCCAAGAAAGCCACTGCGAAAAAGCCGGCAGCCAAGAAGATCGCGGCAAAAAAGCCGGCCGGCAAGTCGTCTCCAGCCAAGGCCGCGAACAAGCAGGCCACCCGGGCGCCGGTCAAGACGGCCACCAAGGCGCCGGCTGCAAAGAACTCCAGCGCCGCAAAAAAGGCCGCCGCCACCAGATCGCCCGCCAGGAAGGCCGTGCCAGCCAAGGCTGCAGCCCGCAAGTCCAGCGCTGTGTCGAAATCGCCCTCCAAACCCAACAGCAAACCGGGCAGCAAGCCAGCGTCCAAGGCCGAAAAGTCCGCTTCCAAACCGCAAGCGGTAAAGAAGCCGGCCGCACGTCCGGCCAGCAAGGCCGAGCCGGTTGCTTCGGGATCGAAAAAAACCTCCGCTGCCGCCAGGTCCGCTTCGGCCAAGTCCGAAAGCCGGGCGCAGTCGGCCCAGAAACCCGTAGCAGCCTCGCCCCTCGCCCCGGTCAAGCGTCCGGTCGGCAAGGTGGCGGTGGCGGTTGCCGCAAAATCGCAGGCACCTGCGCCGAAAGGCAAGGTGAAAGTCGTGCCCTACAAGACCGACGACGCCACCGGGCGTCCGATCCTCCCCGCCGGCTACAAGCCGAGCCCGGACGAGGAATACATGAGCCCCTTGCAGTTGGAGTACTTCCGCCAGCGTTTGCTGAAGTGGCGGGCCGATCTGGTCGAGGAATCCAAGCAGACCATCGAGAACCTCAAGGACGAAGTGCGTGATGTCGGGGACGAAGCCGAGCGCGCCACGCGCGAAACCGAGAACTCGCTGGAGCTGCGCACCCGCGACCGCTATCGCAAGCTGATCAGCAAGATCGACAGCACGCTCAAGCGGGTGGACAGCGGCGACTACGGGTTCTGCGCCGAGACCGGCGAGGAGATCGGCCTGGACCGCCTCGAAGCCCGCCTCACCGCTGAGCGCTCGATTGACGCGCAGGAGCGTTGGGAGCACTTGCAGAAGCAGATGGGCGACTGATCGATCAAGCCGTCTTCGCTACGTAGTCTCCGCTAAGTCGTCTCTGCTAGGAACAGGCCCCGCATCGCGGGGCTTTTTCGTGGGGTACTCACAGGCGGGACGCGCTTTGTGGGCCCGTCAGCTGCTGCCACCGGCCGGTGGGCGCAAACGACGTGCCCGCCCTACGAGGGCCGTGCGCGGGGCCGCCGCGATCGTCATGACCGCTGCCGCGCCTGGTCCTGGATAAAGCCGAGCAGGGCGGTCAGGCCGTTGCTGCGCGTCGGCGACAGGTGCTTGGCCAAGCCGATCTCGGCGATGTAGTCGGCCTGCGTCTGTACGATCTCGGCCGCGCTACGGCCCGAGTACACCCGCAGCGCAAGATAGATCAGGCCCGATACGATCGCCGAGTCGCTGATCGCGTGGAAGTCGAGTCGGTCGGCATCGCCCTGCACGACGATCCACACCATCGACTGGCAACCGTGCAGGCGGTGCTCGTCGGTCTTCCATTCGCCCGGCAGGTCGGGCAGCTTGCGACCGAGGTCGATCAGGTACTGGTAGCGCTCGGACCAGTCGCCGAAGAAGGCGAACTCTTCGCGGATCGCGGCCTGTGCCTCGAGCGGGGTGGGTTCGAGCGGGAACGGGGTGTCGGTCACTTCCATCCTTTCAGGATCTTGTCGATGCATGGGTACGCTTTTCGTGCCTGTCGCCGCCGCGGGTGGTGGGCACAGAAAACGTGCCCACCCTACGACTGGACAGCGGCGCTCACGCCGAGGCGCGACGCCAGCGTACTCCCTGCGCCGTGTCTTCCAGCAGAATGCCTTCGCCGGCGAGCTGCGCACGGATCGCATCGGCGCGCGCGAAATCGCGGGCCTGCTTCGCGGCGGCACGTTCATCGACCAGCGCCTGGATGCGGCCACCGTCGCCCGCGTCCGCACCGCGTGCGAACCAGGCCGCCGGGTCCTGCTGCAGCAGGCCCAGTGCGAGGCCCGCACCGAGCAGTTCGGACTTCAGCCCGGTACGGTCGCCGGGCGAGCCGGCCTTGCGCGCCTCGCCGGCAATACGCGCGATCTCGGCCAGTGCCTGCGGCGTGTTGAGGTCGTCATCGAGCGTCGCCTCGATGCCGGCCGGGATGGAAGCGGTGGCCTCGACATCGGCCAGGTCCCGCAGCGTGCCGTACAACCGGTCCAGGGTGCGCACGCTCTGTTCGATCAGGCTATCGGACCACTCCAATGGCTGCCGGTAGTGCGCCGACAGCAGGGCGTAGCGCAGGGCCTCCGGCGGGTGGGCACGCACCAGGTCGTGCACCTTCTCGATGTTGCCTACCGACTTGGACATCTTGGCGCCGCCGAAGTTGAGCATGCCGTTGTGCAGCCAGAAGCGCGCGAACGGCCGACCGCCGTGGGCGCACTCGCTCTGCGCGATCTCGTTTTCGTGGTGCGGGAACTGCAGGTCGACCCCGCCGGCATGGATGTCGATGGTCTCGCCCAGGTGCGCGGCGGCCATCGCCGAGCACTCGATATGCCAGCCCGGCCGGCCGCGGCCCCACGGCGAGTCCCAGCCGGGGAGATCGTCGGTCGAGGGTTTCCACAGCACGAAATCACCCGGGTCGCGCTTGTACGGCGCCACCTCGACCCGCGCGCCGGCCAGCATCTCGTCGGTATCGCGCCGCGAAAGCTTGCCGTAGTCGGCGAAGCTGGCGACCGCGAACAGCACATGGCCTTGTGCGGCGTAGGCGTGGCCGGATGCGATCAGCCGCTCGATCATCGCCACGATCTGGGCGATATGGCCGGTCGCCTCGGGCTCGAGGTCCGGCGGCGAAGCGCCGAGCGCGGCCATGTCCTCGCGATAGGCGGCGGCAAAGCGGTCAGTGATGGTCGAAATCGGCACGCCCTGCTCGCGCGCGGCGGCGTTGATCTTGTCATCGACGTCGGTGACGTTGCGGGCGTAGCTCACCGTGCCGAACCGGCGACGCAGCAGCTCGGCCAACACCCCGAACACCACCGGGCCGCGCGCATTGCCAATGTGCACGTAGTTGTAGACCGTGGGGCCGCACAAGTACATCGTGGCGCGGGCCGGGTCGGCAGGCGTAAAGGCTTCGACCCGGCGGGTCAGGCTGTTGAAAAGCTGCAGGCTCATGGGCGGCACGGCGAGGGTTCACGCCATTCTATCGCCGTCCACCGGGCATGACAGGCAAGATTCAGGCCCGGGCGGCCGCACTGCCCCTACAATCCCGGGACCGACCCGACTGCGGATCCCATGTCCCGCATTGCCCTGCTACTGCCGAGCTTGCTGTTGGCCATTGCGACCGGGCCGGCGTGGGCGCAGGACACCACTGTGCTGCAGGTCGAGAACGTTCGTTTCGATTATGCGCAGGTGCTGCGCGTGTCGCCGGTGTACCAGACCCTGACCGCGACCCGCATGGAAGAACAGTGCGACCAGTCGCCGCGTCCGCGCAGCGAGGACGACTCGCGGCTGTCACGGGTCGTCGGTGTGGTCCGCGAGGCACTGAGCCGCGACGGACAGCCGCTCGAGGAGTCCGTCGCCAACTGCCGCTCGGTACCGGTGGAGCGCCAGTTCCGCCGGCCGATCGCCTATGACGTCGACTACGTTTACAAGGGCGGCAAGTACCGCTCGCGCCTGCCGGAGGACCCGGGCAACCGGCTTCGCATCCGCGTTGCGATCACGCCGGCGGTAGCCGGTGCCCGTGCGCCCCTGGGCACGACCGATTGAGCGCTTGCGCCGCCTCCGGCCGCATGCGAGCATTCGCCCCCTCATGAACACCTCCGCCACCCAGGCCCTGCGCGCCGACGCCGACATCCTGACCTCCGCCTACATGGCGGCGGGCATGACCTCGCGCGCGCGCCGACCGCTGCCCCCCAATCCGGCCGGGTAGCGACGCGCACGCACGCGATTCATGCGTGACACACGAAAAGCCCAGCCTCCGCGCTGGGCTTTTTTGTTTGCGTAACTTCTCGCGCATCCATGCGCAAAACCCCGGCCTTCCCTGGCCGGACTGTCCAACAGAACCCCGCGGACACGACTTCCATGGCCCTCAAGCACTTTCTCAACACCCAGGACTGGTCGCGCAGCGAACTCGACGCGCTGCTCGCGCGAGCGGCCGCGTTCAAGCACCGCGCGCCGGACCACGACGGCAGCGGATCGGCATTGAAGGGCAAGTCGATCGCGCTGGTGTTCTTCAACCCTTCGATGCGCACCCGCACCAGCTTCGAGGTCGGCGCGTTCCAGCTCGGCGGCCACGCGGTGGTGCTGCAACCGGGCAAGGACGCGTGGCCGATCGAGTTCGACCTGGGCAGCGTGATGGACGGCGACACCGAAGAGCACATCGCCGAAGTCGCACGCGTGCTCGGCCGCTATGTCGACCTGATCGGCGTGCGGGCGTTTCCCAAGTTCGTCGACTGGTCGGTTGACCGCCAGGACCGGGTCCTGCGCAGCTTCGCGAAGTATTCACCGGTGCCGGTGATCAACATGGAGACGATCACCCACCCGTGCCAGGAGCTGGCGCACGCGCTGGCGTTGCGGGAGCACTTCGGCACCGCTGATCTTGCGGGCAGGAAGTTCGTGCTGACCTGGACCTACCACCCCCGGCCGCTCAACACCGCGGTCGCCAACTCGGCACTGACGATCGCCACGCGCCTCGGCATGGACGTGACCCTGCTGTGCCCCACGCCCGAGTACGTGCTCGACGAGCGCTACATGGGCTGGGCCGAGCAGAACGTGGCCGAGAGCGGCGGCTCGCTCGTGGTCAGCCACGACATCGACAGCGCCTATCGTGGCGCCGACGTGGTCTACGCCAAAAGCTGGGGCGCGCTGCCGTACTTCGGCAACTTCGCGCCGGAAAAATCCATCCGCGACCGCTACCGGCACTTCATCGTCGACGAAGCCAAGATGGCACTGACCCGTGATGCCGTCTTCAGCCACTGCCTGCCGCTGCGCCGCAACGTCAAGGCGACCGATGCGGTGATGGACTCGCCGCGCTGCATCGCGATCGACGAGGCCGAGAACCGGCTGCACGTGCAGAAGGCGGTGATGGTGGCGCTTGCTGCGCAAGTGGTGGGACCCGGGACCGGGGACCAGGGACCCGGATAGAAGTAGCCGCGTCGGCTTGTGCGCTTGCTCATCTTTTTTTCTTCAATCTGCTCGGAGCTTCCATGTCGTCCCAGATCGCTTTTCCCAGTCCCCGGTCCCCGGTCCCCGGTCCCGGCTCCAACAACATCGTCCTCGCCTTCTCCGGCGGCCTCGACACCAGCTTCTGCGTGCCGTACCTGCAGGAGCGCGGCTGGGACGTGCACACCGTGTTTGCCGACACCGGCGGCGTCGATGCCGACGAACGCGCCTTCATCGAGCAGCGCGCGGCCGAACTGGGGGTGAGCTCGCATGTGACCGTCGACGGCGGTCCGGCGCTCTGGGAGAGCTTCGTCAAGCCGTTCGTCTGGGCGGGCGAGGGCTACCAGGGTCAATACCCGCTGCTGGTGTCGGACCGTTACCTGATCGTCGAGGCGGCGCTGCAACGTTGCGCGGAGCTCGGCACGAGGGCCATCGCGCATGGCTGCACCGGCATGGGCAACGACCAGGTGCGGTTCGACCTGACGGTGAAGGCGCTGGGCGACTACGAGATCCTCGCGCCAATCCGCGAAATCCAGAAGCAGCACAGCCAGGTCCGCGCCTACGAGCAGCAGTACCTGGAGGCGCGCGGCTTCGGCGTGCGCGCCAAGCAGCAGGCCTACACGATCAACGAGAACCTGCTCGGGCTGACGCTGTCCGGCGGCGAGATCGATCGCTGGCAAGCCCCTGGTGCTGGGGCAGCGGGCTGGTGCAAGCCGCGCAGCGAGTGGCCGGGCGAAGCCCTGCGCGTGTCGGTGCGCTTCGAGCACGGCGAGGCGGTCGCGCTGGACGGCGAGAGGCTCGCCGGGCACGTCATGCTCGCCAGGCTCAATGCATTGTTCGCGCAGTACGGCGTCGGCCGCGGGCTGTACACCGGCGACACCACCATCGGGCTTAAGGGTCGGATCATCTTCGAGGCGCCGGGCCTGGCTGCGCTGCTCACTGCCCACCGTGCGCTCGAGGAGGCGGTGCTGAGCAAGCAGCAGAACCGGTTCAAGCCAGAGGTCGCGCGCAAGTGGGTCGAGCTGGTCTACGAGGGCTTTTTCCACGACCCGCTCAAACGCGACCTGGAGGCGTTCCTGGCGTCCAGCCAGTCGATGGTCAACGGCACGGTGGTGCTGGAGACGCACGGTGGCGCGGTCGACGCGGTCGCGGTCGAATCAAAGCACATCCTCAGCGCCAAGGGTGCGACCTACGCGCAGACCGCCGACTGGGGCGTGGCCGAGGCCGAGGGCTTCATCAAGCTGTTCGGCATGAGCAGCACCCTGTGGGCTGAGGTCAACCGCAGATAGCCCCAGCGTTCTTGTAGGAGCGGCTTCAGCCGCGATCGATACCTGTGCGCACGTACCGATCCAGCGATCGCGGCTGAAGCCGCTCCTACAACAGCAACAGCAACAGCAAAATTCGCGGCTGAAGCCGCTCCTACCGTGCCCGGGACAACGACATGCTTGCCGACGTGCTCCATCACCTTGAAGCCCTGGTCTCCTTCGACACCCGCAATCCGCCGCGCGCGATCGATACCGGCGGCATTTTCGACTACCTGCGCGAGCACCTGCCCGGCTTCCGCGTCGAGGTGCTCGACCACGGCGACGGGGCGGTGTCGATGCTGGCGGCGCGTGGCCAGGCGGCCCGGGTGTTCAACGTGCACCTGGACACGGTGCCGGCATCAAAGGCCTGGAGCGCCGATCCGCACCTGCTGCGCGTGGCCGGCGAGCGCGCGGTCGGGCTTGGCGCGTGCGACATCAAGGGTGCGGCGGCCGGATTGCTGGCCGCGGCCGCGGTGACCACCGGCGCTGCCGCGTTCCTGTTCAGCACCGATGAGGAAGCCAACGACGCGCGCTGCATCAAGGCCTTCCTCGCGCGCGACCATGGCTTCAGTGAGGCGATCATCGCCGAGCCGACCCGGTGCGAAGCGGTGCTGACCCATCGCGGGATCAGCTCGGTGCTGATGCGGTTCCGCGGCCACGCCGGGCATGCCTCCGGCGCCGACGCGCTGCAGGCCAGCGCGCTGCACCAGGCGATTCGCTGGGGCAGCCGCGCGCTGGACCTGGTCGAGGCCGAATCGCACCAGCGCTTCGGCGGCCTGACCGGGCTGCGCTTCAACATCGGCAGGCTCGAAGGTGGGATCAAGGCCAACATGATCGCGCCCGATGCGCAGCTGCGCTTCGGCTTCCGGCCGCTGCCGTCGATGTCGATCGATGCGCTGCACCAGCGTTTCGGCACGCTGGTCGAGGCCGATGCGATCGAGCACTACGAAGAAACCTTCCGCGGGCCGCCGTTGCCACTGGGCGACATCGCATCGGCGGAGGATCGTCGCCTGCAGGCGCGCGACCTGGCCGAAGCGCTCGAGCTGCCGATCGGCAACGCGGTCGATTTCTGGACCGAGGCGTCGCTGTTCTCCGCCGCCGGCCTGACTGCAATCGTCTACGGCCCGGGTGACATCGCCCAGGCGCACACCGCCGACGAGTGGGTCGCGCTGGAGCAGTTGCAGCGCTATGCCGAGTCGGTCGCCCGCATCATCGATGCCCCACCGGTTCCGTAGGAGCGGCTTCAGCCGCGATCCGGATCCGGCACGAGTACCCGAGTAACCGATCGCGGCTGAAGCCGCTCCTACAAAAAGACGCAAACGACCGCAATGCACACCGCCTACGACATCCAGACCCGCCAGACCATCGTTCGCCTGCTCTCCAGCATGGCCAGCGCGAAGGAGATCCAGCAGTACCTCAAGCGCTTCTCGCAGCTCGACGCGGCGCGGTTTGCCGTGGTCAAGGTCGGCGGCGCGGTGCTGCGCGACGAACTCGATGCGCTGGTCTCCTCGCTCGCGTTCCTGCAGCAGGTCGGGCTGACCCCGATCGTGGTGCACGGCGCGGGCCCGCAGCTCGACGAGCAGATGAAAATTGCCGGGATCGAAAAACGCACCGTCGATGACCTGCGCGTGACCGACCCGGCGGTGCTCGCCGTGGTGCGACAGGTGATGCGGCAGGAGAACCTGAGGCTGGTAGAGGCACTGCAGGCGCAGGGCGTGCGCGCGACTTCGATCCAGTCCGGCGTGTTCGAGGCCGCCGTGCTCGACCGCGACGTCTACGGCCTGGTCGGCAGGGTCACCCGGGTCGATACCGACGGCATCCAGGCGGCGATCAATGTCGGCTCGATCCCGGTGATCGCCTCGCTGGCCGAGACCGACGAAGGCCAGATCGTCAACGTCAATGCCGACTGGGCGGCCAACGAGCTGATCAAGACCCTGCAGCCGTACAAGATCGTGTTCCTGACCGGCACCGGCGGGCTGCTCGATGGCGAGGGCAGGATCATCGACTCGATCAACCTGAGCACCGAGTACGACGAGCTGATCGCGCAACCGTGGCTGCACTCGGGCATGCGCCTCAAGATCAAGCAGATCCACCATCTGTTGATGGCGCTGCCGCCGGCCTCGTCGGTATCGATCACCCGGCCCGGTGAACTGGCCAAGGAGCTGTTCACCCATCGCGGCTCCGGCACGCTGGTACGGCGCGGCGAGTGCGTGCTGCAGGCCGAGCGCTGGGACCAGCTCGACCTGCCACGGTTGCGCGGCCTGATCGAGTCGGCCTTCGGCCGGCCGCTGCTGCCGGAGTATTTCGAACGCACGCGGCTGCAGCGCGCCTACGTCAGCGAGCACTACCGCGCCGCGATCATCCTGACCTGCGAGCAGGGCGTGCACTATCTAGACAAGTTCGCGGTGCTCGACGATGCCCAGGGCGAGGGGCTGGGTCGCGCGGTTTGGCTGTTGATGCGGGAGCATAACCCGCGGCTGTTCTGGCGCTCGCGCCATGGCAACGGCATCAACGGCTTCTATTGTGACCAGGCCGATGGCTTCATCAGGCGGGAGCGCTGGAACGTGTTCTGGTACGGGCTGGACGACTTCGACCAGATCGGGCGCTGTCTGGAGCACTGCCGCACCCGCACGCCGACGCTGCTCGAGAGCGCGAGCGCGGCCGCATGAACACGCCCATCGCAATCGGAGTTGTCGGCGCGCGTGGCCACGTCGGCGCGGAACTGATCCGTCTGCTAGGCGAGCATCCGCGGTTCGAGCTGGCGTTCGTATCCTCGCGCGAGCTCGAGGGCCAACGCGTGGCCGATCGCATCCCCGGCCATGTCGACCAGCGCGGCCGTGCACTGCGCTACAGCGCGCCCTCGCACGAACAGGTGGCGGCGCAGGCGCTCGACGCGGTGGTGCTGGCGCTGCCCAACGGCAAGGCGGCCGGACTGGTCGCCGCGCTCGATGCCGCCGGGCGCGAGCCGGTCGTGGTGGATCTCTCGGCCGATTACCGCTTCGATGACGCCTGGTACTACGGCCTGCCGGAGCTCGCCCGCGACGGCTACACCGGACAGCGCCGGATCAGCAATCCCGGTTGCTATGCCACCGCGATGCAGCTCGCACTGGCGCCGATGCTCGACGTGCTGGACGGGCCGGTGCAGTGCTTCGGTGTGTCTGGGTATTCCGGAGCAGGCACCATGCCCTCGGACAGCAACAGTCCGGACCTGCTGCGCGACAATTTGATGCCCTACGCGCTGACCGGGCATGTCCACGAGCGCGAGGTCAGCCACCGGCTCGGCCACCCGGTCGAGTTCATGCCGCACGTCGCGCCGCATTTCCGCGGCCTGACCATCACCGCCAACCTGCACCTGGCGCGCGTGTTCGATCGCGAGGAAATAATCGAGCGCTACCGCCAGCGCTACGCCGCCGAGCCGCTGGTGCGGGTCGGGGACAAGGCACCGTGGGTCAGCCGAATCGCCCACACCCACCATGTCGAGCTCGGTGGTTTCGGGCTGTCCGGCGATGGCCGCCGGCTGGTGGTCGTGGCGACCGAGGACAACCTGCTCAAGGGCGCAGCGACGCAGGCGTTGCAGAACCTCAATCGCGCGTTCGGGTTGCCGGAGCTGACCGGCATCCCGCACGACCGGTAGGAGCGGCTTCAGCCGCGATCGGAAAGCAGACGAGCGCGTGGTACCAGATCGCGGCTAAAGCCGCTCCTACCGCCGACAAAAGCCTGTCGGCAAAAACGGCATCGACATCAGTACCCGCGACCAGGCATCCACAGGACCCCGACATGAGCGATCTTCTCTGGCAAAAACCCGGCATCAGGATCGATGCGCGCATCCAGCGGTTCTGCGCCGGCGACGACGTGATCCTGGATCGCGAGTTCTTCGTGTTCGACATCCAGGCCAGCCGCGCGCACGCGCAGGGGCTGCAGCGCATCGGCATCCTGGACGACGCGGAGCTGGCCGGCATCGAGCGCGAGCTGAGCGCGCTGGCCGAGGACTTCACCAGCGGCGCATTCATGCTGGATGCGTCGCACGAGGACGGCCACTCCGCGATTGAGGCGCGGCTGGTCCAGCGCCTGGGCGATGCCGGCCGCAAGATCCACACCGGCCGCAGCCGCAACGACCAGGTGCTGGTCGCGACCCGGTTGTGGCTCAAGGACCGGCTCGCGCGCGTGGTGGCGCTGTGCCGCGAAACCGCCGGGGTGGCACTCGCGCGCGCCGAAGCCGAAGCTATGCTGCCGTTGCCCGGCTACACCCACCTGCAGCGCGCGGTGGTGTCTTCGGCCGGCATGTGGTGGGCGGCGTGGGCCGAGTCGTTCATCGACGATGCGACGCGCGCGCGCGACACGCTGGCCTGGATCGACGCCAACCCGCTCGGCAGCGCGGCCGGCTATGGCGTCAACCTGCCACTGGACCGTGAACACACCACCGCGGCGCTGGGCTTCGGCCGCATGCAGGTTTCCGCCGCCTATGCGCAGCTTTCGCGCGGCAAGTTCGAGATGGCCGCGATCGAGGCACTCGGCTCGGCCGTGCTCGACCTGCGCCGGCTGGCCTGGGACCTGAGTCTGTTCACCAGCGCCGAGTTCGGCTTTGTCGCCCTGCCGGCGCAATACACTACCGGCAGCTCGATCATGCCGAACAAGCGCAACCCGGACGTGATCGAGCTTATGCGCGCCAGTTATGCCAGCGTCGCCGCGGCACGCATCGAGATCGAGCAACTGCTGTCGCTGCCCTCGGGCTACCACCGCGACCTGCAGTTCTCCAAGGGCGCGATCTTCCACGCTTTCGGTCGCGGCCTGGGCGCGCTGGAGCTGCTGCCGGACCTGCTGCGCGAGCTTGAATGGCAGCCCGGGCGCATGCGTGAGGCGCTGGAGCCGTCGATGTACGCGACCGACCTTGCTGTCGATCTGGCCCGGCAGGGCGTGCCTTTCCGCGACGCCTATCGGCAGGCAGCCGATCCGTCGCAGTGGGGGGCGGGTGATCCGGAAACCAGCCTGAGGGCGCGCGTGTCACCCGGCGCGGCGGCCGATCCGGGGCTGCCGCAGTTGCGCGAGCGGCTGGCGAAACTGCGTTGAACCCGAAGCGGAAGCTAAACGGTGCCCGAGGTCAGACGGTATCGGCCGTGGGTGCCTTGATGGCTGGCAGGTCCGTCGCCGGGGCCGGCGCCGGGACGCCGCGCGAGAGGGGCCGGGCGACGTCGATGGCCGTCGGCATGCCGCGATCCATCCGCAAGGTCGCGGTCTTCGCTGCGACCAGCGCAGTGCCCAGTGCCAAGGTCGTGTGCATCGCTTCGGACATTTCCGACAATTGGACGTCGGCCTGGGCAAAGCGGCGTTCCTTGCCCTGGAAGCGGCGGCGGTTGTATTCCGCCCAGACGATCAGCACCACGGCGCAGGCCAGCGCGATCAGCGGCAACTGCGTCAGCATCGCCGGCGGCTTGAGCGGCTCATGCAGCAGAAACACTTCGAGATAGGCAGAGCGCACGCCGAGCAGCCACAGCGCCAGGGTGGTCAGTGGCAACCACAGATAGATGTAGATCGCCCACGCAAGCAGGGTGATCAAGCCGAAGAACGTGCGCGAGGCGCGACTCTGCTGCGTGGGAAGGTAGATGAATCGATCGTGCAGAATGGTTTCGGCGTTCATCGGTAACCCCTGTCCGGACTGATCCACACCGCGAGCTGCCCACGGCGCCTGAGGAAGGTCTTGGGGATGGCGGCCAGCGTGGTGGTCAGGCTGAGCAGCCAGTAGACCGCCGGATACCAGATCATCCAGTAGTAGGTGCGGCCGGTGGTCGGCTCGTAGCGGCGGTCGATCCAGAGGCTGATCGCGAACTGCAGCAGGCAGACCATCGCCAGCACGACGCCATGCCAGCGCGGCACCAGCCCGCCGACATGCAGCTCGGCCGGCAGCGGCAGGAACTGGCTCAGTGCCCACAGCACGATCAGCGAGAGCATGGCAACGCCCCAGCCGACGCTGAGCAGGTATTCGGCGACCACGATCCACATGCGACGGCGGCGCCATTCGAACAGGCGCGAACCGTGCCGCAGCAGGACCTCCAGACCGCCCTGGGCCCAACGCAGCCGCTGCCGCCACAGGCCGCGCAGGGTTTCCGGCATCAGGATGAAACACAGCGCATTGGGTTCGTAGCGGATGTCCCAGCGGTCAATCTGCAACCGCCAGCTGATGTCGATGTCCTCGGTGACGATGTCGTTGGACCAGTAGCCGACCTGGTGCAGCGCGGTCTTGCGGAATGCGGAGATCACTCCCGATACGGTGAACAGACGGCCGTACACGCGCTGTGCGCGTTTGATCATCCCGATGATCGAGGAGAACTCACCGACCTGAAGCTTGCCCAGCAGGGTCGAGCGGTTGCGGATCCGCGGATTGCCCGTGACCGCACCCACGCGCGGACCGCTGCACAGGTGCCACACCATCCAGTGGGTGGCGTACTCATCGAGCAGCGCGTCGCCGTCGATGCATACCAGGTATTCCGAACGCGCTGCCAGCGCGCCCATGCGCATCGCGTTGGCCTTGCCGACGTTGTGGTCGAGGTGGATGACCCGCAGCCGCTCATGCACGGCTGCCAGCGCGTCGAGATGCGCGCCGGTCGCATCGGTGCTGCCATCGTTGATCGCGATTATCTCGAAGTCGGGGTACTGCTGCTGCAGCAGTGCCTCGATCGTCTCGTCGACGTTGTCGGACTCGTTGTGACAGGGCACCAGTATCGATGCGAATGGATAGGTGTCCATCGGCGGCGGCTGGTGGCGCGGTCGAGCACGGCGCTCGCGGCGGACGTAGTAGTAGATGCCCCCGGTCATCCAGAAGAACGACATCACCACCGGGTAGTAGAAGGCGAAGGCGAGCAGTACTTCGGTGGGGGTCACGGCTGGTCCCTCAGATAGGGGAAGCTGCGCGCGGAGATCGCTTCGCGCGCGTTTTCCAGGGTGGGCCGGTCGCCGATGAAGTCATCGGGGTAGTACGCCAGGTGGCGCACGCCGGCGGCCTGCAGCCGGCGGGTATCGGCGGGCAGCAGCGCGCCCGGCGTGCGATCGTCGTCGCGCCAATCGATGGTCTGGAGCTGGAAGGCCGTCCGCGCGAGCGCTCCCGGCTGTGCCGCGACCGCAGCGGCCAACCGGTCGAACCAGGCCAGCGGCCTGTCGCTGCCCTCCATATGCGGCATCGCCATGATCACCGTGTGGTCGTAGGCGGGCAGGAAGGCCGGCAGGCTCTGGGCGAACCAGGCCTCGCTGGCGGGCTCCAGCACCGGCCGTGCGAACAGGTTGCGCGAGGTCCTGAGCTTGGGCCGCCATTGCTCGGCGGCACGGCGCAGTTCGTCGGTAAAGGCGATCAGGTACTGGGTGCGGGCCACCGGGTCGCCGGCGGCGAGTTCCGGCAGTTCGGTCTCGCGCAGCAATGCGTCGTCGTGGAAATGCAGCCCGTCGATCGGGCTGGCGATTGCGAGATCCTCGTAGATCTCCCCGACCAGACGGCGCGCGCGCGGGTCGGTCGGATCGAGCCTGAACACCTCGCCGGGCTCGGCATCGGCCAGCGCCAGCGACGAGCGCAAAGTGGCGTCGGCCGGCTTGTATGCGAGCACCGGCAGCCATGCATAGACCTTGACCTCCGCGCGGGTGCGCAACTGCCAGGCGACGCGCGCGAACAGGTCGGCGCGCATCGGCAGGTGCCGGTTGGGGAAGTACAGCGCGTCGGCGGCGCCGTCGCCGTCGGGGTCGGCGAATGCCTGCAGGAACACGTGGCTCGGCTGTATCCGGCTGATCCGCTCGATCAAGACGTCGAGGTTGCGCTCGACCTGCTTGGGGTCCGGGTCGTAGACATAGTCGAGATCGACCTGGATCGCACGCAGCCGCTCCTCGGCATCGCCGGGTGCACGCAGCGCGCGGACCAGTTCCTCCACCGTCGGGTTGTCGAACACCAGCAACCGGGAGAGCCCGTGCAGCCCGGCGTCGCGCTCGGCGGAAATCGATTGCTCCACGCCTTCAAGATCGAACGAGATCTCCATGCCCAGATCGTCGGCGATATCGTTGGTGCGGGAACTGTAGGCGGCATATGGCCAAACCACCGAGCGCGGACGCATGCCGATGCCGCTTTCGATTTCCTGCGCGCTTGTCGCCAGGTCGGCACGGATGCGGGCGAGGTACTGCTCCTGGGATTCGTAGCTGCGGGTGTCGGGATCAAAGCGCCGGGTGACCGCGGACGGGATTTCGTTGCGCTGCGGGTTGGCCAGCACGCCCGTGTGCAGGTCGTGGGTGTGGGAGGCGACCTCGACAAGGCCGCTGTCGTGCATCTCTCGCAGTTGCGCCCAGGTCAGGAAATCGTCGTGGTCGAACGGGCGCGGGCCATAGTTGATCGTGCGTCCGGGCGGCAGGTCGACCCAACTGGTCACCGGGGCGACCACCGCCGGAAACCCGTAGGCGCGCAGCAGGGGAAAGGCGCGGGTATAGGTACTGCGCAGGCCGTCATCGAAGGTGAGCAACACCGCACGCTGCGGCAGTGTGCGCTCGCCACGCGATGCGGCAACCAGGTCATCCAGGCTCACCGCGGTGTAGCCGTTGCCCTTGAGCCAGTCCAGGTGAGCCGCGAAATTCTGGGTGCTGATCGCGTAGAGATCGGGATCACCCTTGCGCGCCACGTCGTCGCGGATGTCGTGGTAGCTCAGCACCAGCAGCTTGGCCGCGGCCGGCACGGAGCACAGCACCAGCGCGATGCCCACCAGCAGGGGGGCAATGATTGATTGCAGTCGGGTGCGCATGCTCAGTTCCCCCCCCAGCGCAAGGCGATGTCGAATGACAGGCGGGTTTCGCGCGCACCGTCATAGACCGGGCGCGACCAGGTCAATCCGTAGTCAAGCTGGCGGCCGGTGCCGAGCTGCCAGTTGTGGCGGTACTGCAGGTTGGGGATAACCGCGCTGCCGAAGCCCTCCTGCCAGTACTGGCCAACGCCGGCGGCGAAGCGCTGGCTGAAGGCGTGGTCGTAGCGGCGCCAATGGATCGAATCGACGGCGGCGGCCAGGTTCCAGCCGGCATCGCGGCCTGGATTGAAGTACGGCGCATCGTCACGGCTGCTGCGGCTGGCATACAAGTCGCCCTCGAGTGCCACGGCAAAACGGGGCTCGACCCGCAGCCGACGCTGGCCACTCAATGCGAAGCCCTCGCGGCGGTTGCCGTCGTCGTAGCGCCACTGGCGCAGCTCGCCGCTGAGCGCGGTGCGCTCGTCGGGCGTCCAGTCCAGCCCCAGCGCGATTGTGTCGGCGCCGATGCCGCTGGCACGCGCCTGCAGCGACGCATCGGCGCTGTTGCGTTCGATCGATGCCCGCCCTTCGAGTACTTCGCTGAAACGCCAGCCGGCGTCGAGCGCCAGACTGGTGGCGTCGTCGAAACCATCATTGCTGCGCGCCACGCGTGCATCCAGGTCGAGGCGATCGTGGGCATAGCGCAGGCCGACGCCATGGCGGCGGTTGTGCACCCGGGGGCCCTCGTACTCGGCCCAGCGGTCCTCGCGGAATGCACCGACGCGCCAGCGGTCTCCCAGCAACGGCGAGTAGACGCTGACCGCGTAGCCGCCGTCGTCGGTGCCCAGTGGAGAAGTGCTGGCGGTGCGGTTCTGGCCTTCGCTGCGGCCGCGGGTGGCGGCGATCTCGACCTGGGCCCCGGTGCCGGCGCGCCACTGGCGATCAAGGCGTTGCACGTGGACGTTGTCGGGGTAGGTGTCGAGCAGCGCGCCGTGCACCGTGGCCGCGCGATCCATCCGTTGCTGCGCGACCAGGGCATTGACCTGGCCGATGCGCGCTTCCAGGTTGCGCGGGTCCTGCGTGTGGGCGATGTCGAAGCGTTCCAGCGCCTGGTCTTCCCAGCCGCGCTGCAGCAGCACGATGCCGAGCTTGGCCTGCAGGTCTGGATTGCTGGGCGCCAGCCGCGTCATCGGCGCCAGCATTGCCTGTGCACCGGCGGGGTCCTCGGAGTAGGCCCGGATCATCGCCAGGTTGCTGTCGGCGCTATAGCGGTTCCAGTTTCGGTAGCCGACCCGGACATCTTCGGTCTGTGGCCAGGCCGGCTCGTTGGCCGCGATCTGCTGCAGGTGGCGCAGCGCATCGGCGTGCCGTTCGCTTTCCAGGTAGGCATACGCCAGCACCACCTGGGTGTCGATGTCGTCGGGCAACTCGGCCGCTGCATCCTCCAGCGCCTCGATGGACGCTTCGGGTTGTCGCAGCGCCAGCAGCGAATCGCCGGCGGCGGCCAGGGCGTACGGTGGGATGTCGACGCCATCGGCGCGCATCTGTCGATAGCGGCTGGCGGTTTCCTGGTGGCGCTCCAGTCCGTTGAGGATGACCAGATCGTCGAAGCCCTGGCGCAGCGGCGCGCTCGGATCCGGCTCGAGCGCACCGGTGCCGGACGCACGGGCGTCGGCGGCGCGTTGCATGTCCTGCAGTCGCCGCGGTTCGTCCAGCGGCCTGAAACCGCCCCAAACCGTCAGCCGGGCGATCCGGTCGGCGCTCAGGCGGGCGCGCTCGGCGTCGCTGAAGAGCTCCGGACGCGCCTGGTGCAACGACCACGCAAGACTGGCACTGCCAAGGTCGGCAAGCGTCATGACCCGGCGATGGTAGACGTCCGGCTCCTGCGGGGTCTGTGTGTGCAGGCGCTCGTAGATGGCCAGCGCATCCACCCAGCGCTTTTGGTCACTAAGTGCCGCGGCGTGCGCCATTTCGGCCGCATAACGCGACTCGGCCTGCGCATCATCGAGCCCGGCGGCCGTCAGTTTGGCGGGTAGAAACATCGCCAGGATCAGCGCAGCAGCAAGGCTGGACGCCACAGGTTGCGCGGTCGGACGACTCAAATCCCTATCCCCTGATTTGGCGCGCGGCTGCTTTTGTGCCTGCCCCAGACGCGCCGAAAGTTTTGTGACGCAGTTCGCAGTATGGACGTAGCAAGATGCTTGCCAACGACCGGCAGATCCGATACGGCCATCGTCTGCGAGGCGCCGGCACGAGGGCGCCGGCCTGGGCGGCCCGCTCGCAGTCCATCTGCATCGCAGAATCGGCGCCAACCCGCCTGATGTTATGATCAGCCGCTGATGGCAGCAGTTCTTCGGGTCCGGTAGCCGCACTTGGGGCGGTTCGAGCCGGGCTTGCACACTGTGCCTCCCGCCCGGGAGCAAACCTGCTTCCGGGCACCCGCTGGGCAGCGGCTCATGGCCCGCCTAGGCGCGTTGCGCGGATACTGGTTAGGTCCGGCCGCGTTTGTCGTCGGCAGCATTCCTGCCAGCGCACGTGCGGTGGCACCGACGTGCCGACTTTCCGTCGTCCAGCAGTGGACGCGTGGCGGCCGAAGCGGTTCGGCGCTTCGCCAGCAGGCGTGAGCCGCCCGCTCCCAGGCGCTTCAGCGGCATGGCGGTTTCCGACCGCTCGATCGCGGGCACTCGACCGACTCGACTCCCTGGAGGATCTCCAAAAATGACATCACCCTTTCCCGAACAACAACTGCCGCGCTGGCAGCGCGCCGTGCTCAAGGTCGGCAGCAGCCTGCTGACCGACGGCAAGGGCGGTCTGGGCAAGCGCAATGCGGCGGTCCTGGCCAACATGATCGCGCGCTTCCATGACGAGGGGCGCGAGGTGTTGCTGGTGTCGTCCGGGGCGGTGTCGGCCGGCCGCGGGCTGATGGCGAGCAGCGGGATCGGGCTGGTCCAGCGGCAGGCGCTGGCGGCGGTCGGCCAGACGCCGATGCTGGCGCTGTGGCAGGGCCTGGTCGAGCAGCCGGTCGCGCAGGTGCTGCTGAGCCACGACGACCTGCGTAACCGCCGCCGCTATCTCAACGCCCAGCGCACGTTGCGCGAACTGCTGCGCATCGGTGCGCTGCCGATCGTCAACGAGAACGACACCGTCGCGGTCGACGAGCTGAAGCTCGGCGACAACGACAACCTCGCCGCGGTGGTCGCGACCCTGGTCGAGGCCGACGTGCTGCTGATCGCCACCGACACCGATGGCCTCTACACCGGCCATCCGGGCAATGACCCGACTGCGCGGCCGGTGCCGCGGATCGAGGAGATCACCCCCGAGATCATGCACATGGCGCAGGGCGGGGCCGGCCTGCTCGGCACCGGCGGCATGTACACCAAGCTGGAGGCCGCGACCAAGACCGCGGCGGCGGGCATCGACACCGTGCTGTTCTGCGGCCACAACGCCGAGACCATTTCGGCACTGGCCGAGGACCGGCTGCACGGCACTCTCATTCCGGCCCACGGCGACCGGCTGGGCGCGCGCAAGATGTGGCTGCGGCATACCCCGCCCAGCGGCGGTGCGGTACGCATCGACAAGGGCGCGGCCAACGCGCTGACCCTGCAGGGCGCGTCGCTGCTGCCCGGCGGGGTGCTGTCGGTGGAGGGCGACTTCAGCCGCTCGGCCATGATCGACATCCTGCCGGCCAAGGGTCACCGCCGCCTCGCGCGCGGTCTGGTGCAATACCAGTCCAGCGACCTGCAGCGCATCGCAGGCCGCCACAGCAGCGAGATCGAGAGCGTGCTGGGCTTCAACAACTGCGAGTGCGTGATCCGGCGCGAGGACATGGTCCTGCTGAGCGCCGCGGCGGCCGCCGCCACCCCCGAACTGTTCATGGAGAACCAACGATGACCGGATACGTCCGCAAGCTTGCCGAGCGCGCCCGCGCCGCCTCCCACCAGATCGCCAGCCTCGACGGCGCGCAGCGCGCGGCGCTGCTGGGCGCCATGGCCGATGCCGTGGCCGCCGGCCGTGATGACATCCTCAAGGCCAACGCCGCCGACATGGCCCGCGCGCACCAGGCCGGCACCACCGGCGCGATGCTCGACCGCCTGCGCCTGGACGAGGAGCGCGTGGCCGGCATCGTGACCGCGATCCGCGAGATCGGCGAATTGCCCGACCCGGTCGGCCAGGTGACCCGCAAGGACGTGCGCCCCAACGGGCTGGTGGTGGAAAAGGTCCGGATCCCGCTGGGCCTGATCGCGATGATCTACGAAGCGCGCCCCAACGTGACCGCCGACGCCGCCGCGCTGTGCCTGCGCGCCGGCAACGCGGTGCTGCTGCGCGGCGGCTCCGAGGCGCGCGACAGCAACATCGCGATCGCCGCGTGCCTGCACAGTGCATTGCGCGAGCAGGGCCTGCCGCCCGAAGCGGTGGCGCTGGTCGAGGACACCGCGCGCGAGCACGTACTGGAGCTGCTGCAGCTCAGCGATCTGGTCGACCTGGCGATCCCGCGCGGCGGCGAAAAGCTCATCCACTTCGTCGCCGAGAACGCGCGGGTGCCGGTGATCAAGCACTACAAGGGCGTGTGCCACCTGTACGTGGACCGCGCCGCCGACCCGACGCTTGCGCTGAAGCTGGCGATCGACGGCAAGCTGTCGCGGCCGGGCGTGTGCAACTCGCTGGAAACGATGCTGGTGCATGCCGACATCGCTGAGGCGTGGTTGCCCAACGCGCTGGCCGAGCTGCAGGCGCGCGGCGCCGAGATCCGCGGCTGCGACCGCACCCGGGCGCTGTTTCCCGGCGCGGTGCCGGCCACCGAGGAGGACTTCGCGGCCGAGTTCCTGTCGCCGATCCTGGCCGTGCGCGTGGTCGACTCGATCGACCAGGCCATCGCCCACATCCAGCGCCACGGCTCCGACCACACAGAGGTCATCGCCACCGCCGACAGCGCCACCTCCGAGCGCTTCATCCGCGAGATCCGCAGCTCGGCGGTGGTTGTCAACGCCTCCTCGCGCTTCAACGACGGCGGCACCCTCGGCCTCGGCGCCGAGATCGGCATCTCGACCACCCGCCTGCACGCCTACGGCCCGATGGGCCTGGAGTCGCTGACGATCGAACGCTACGTGGTGCGCGGCGAGGGCCAGGTGCGGCACCCGGACGTGGCCAAGGTCGACGCTGCGGCGTAACTGCCGATCCGGGCCGAAGTAGGCTGGGCCGGCAGCCCAGCGTTGACATGTCGAGCGCTGCCGGCCGCATTGGTCGCGGCCAACAAAAAAGCCGGCATTAAGCCGGCTTTTCATCAACTGCTTGATTCGGCTAATTTATTCCGAATGGTCGGGGAGACAGGATTTGAACCTGCGACTTCTACGTCCCGAACGTAGCGCTCTACCAGGCTGAGCTACACCCCGACAGCAGAGCCGCGCATTTTAGCTAGTCGGGATCGGGCAGGCAATAGGCAGGCCCATCCATCCACGAGCGAGGGCATTGCGACGCGCCCTTGCGTCGTCAGCCGTCGGGCCTCGCCGGGGTAGGGCCGCGCGGGCGCTGCCGCTAGACTGTGCGGTCTGATTGCGCCTCACCGCATTGCCCTCAACCTGTATCGGCGCCCGCCCTCGAGCGGCCGCACTGGAGTCCCGCTTGATCAAGCCGCGTACCCCGCCCGGGGTCATGGAGTTGCTGCCCCGTGACCAGATCGCCTTCCAGCGCATGCTGGACACGATCCGGCGCAATTTCGAGCGCTTCGGCTTCCTGCCGGTGGAGACCCCGGTGATGGAGCTGTCGGAGGTGCTGCTGACCAAGTCCGGTGGCGAGACCGAGCGCCAGGTGTATTTCGTGCAGTCGACCGGCGCGCTCGGCAAGGCATCCAACAGCGACGGCCCACCCGAACTGGCGCTGCGCTTCGACCTCACCGTGCCGCTGGCGCGCTACGTCGCCGAGCACGAGCATGACCTCGCATTCCCGTTCCGCCGCTACCAGATGCAGCGCGTCTACCGCGGCGAGCGCGCGCAGCGCGGACGGTTCCGCGAGTTCTACCAGTGCGACATCGACGTGGTGGGCAAGGACGCGCTCAGCGTGCGCTTCGATGCCGAGTTCCCGGCGGTGATCTTTGCTGTGTTCTCGGAACTGGCAATTGGCAAGTTCACCATCCAGCTCAACAACCGCAAGCTGATGCGCGGCTTCTTCGAGGCCCAGGGCATCGCCGGGCCCGACTTGCAGGCCCGGGTGTTGCGCGAGGTCGACAAGCTCGACAAGCGCGGTGCGGACTACGTGCGCGAGACGCTGACCGGGGAGGATTTCGGGCTGGGCGACGATGCGGTTGCGACGATCCTGGAGTTCGTCGGGGTGCGCTCGAGCTCGCACGCCGATGCGATGGCGCGGCTCGATGCGCTGGGGGAGGGCAACGATGCCCTGCGCGAGGGCATAAACGAGCTGCGCGAGGTGCTCGAGCTGGTCCGCGCGCTCGGCGTGCCCGAGTCCGACTACGCGCTGAACTTCTCGATCGCGCGCGGCCTGGACTACTACACCGGCACCGTCTACGAGACCACGCTGGATGACTACCCGCAGATCGGCTCGATCTGCTCGGGCGGTCGCTACGACGATCTCGCCGGCCAGTACAGCAAGTCGAAGCTGCCCGGTGTGGGCATCTCGATCGGCCTGACCCGCCTGTTCTGGCAACTGCGCGAGGCCGGACTGGTCGATACCGCCGAGAGCACGGTCCAGGTGCTGGTCACGCAGATGGACGCCGCCGCGCTGCCGCACTGTCTGGCGGTGGCGGCCGAGCTGCGCCAGGGCGGGCTCAACACGGAGGTGGTGATGGAATCGTCCAAGCTGAGCAAGCAGTTCAAGTACGCCGATCGCGCCGGCATCCGCTTCGTCGCCGTGCTCGGCGAGGACGAGATCGCCCGCGGCACGGTGACGATCAAGGACCTGCGCCGCGCCGACCAGTTCGAGGTGCCACGCACCGAGCTGGCCAGGACCTTGCGGGTCGAGCTGGCACAGGCGGCGGTCTTGCCGGAGGCGCGGTTATGAGGCCGATCTCGCTGGACGGCCGCACGCTGACGCGCGCGCAGCTGGTGATGGTCGCGCATGGCGCGCAGGTCGAGCTCGCCGCCGCGCAACTGCCCGCGGTCGCGCGCGCCGCCGAGTTCCTGGCCGATCAGGTCGGCCGCGAGGAGCCCATCTACGGTGTCTCGACCGGCTTCGGCAGCAATGCCGACCGGCTGCTCGGCGCGCACCGGCTGCGCTCCGGCGCCGGGGTGGACGCGGTCAACCCGCACGAGTCGCTGCACGCCGAACTGCAGCGCAACCTGATCGTGACCCACGCGGTCTGCGTGGGCGAGCCGTTCGCCCCGGAGATCGTGCGGGCGATGTTGTGCATACGGATCAACACGCTGATGCGCGGGCATTCCGGCATCCGCGTGCAGACCCTGCAGGCGCTCGCGGCGATGCTCAACGCCGGCATCGTGCCGGTGGTGCCGCAGCTCGGTTCGGTCGGCGCCTCGGGCGACCTGGCGCCGTTGTCGCACCTGGCGATCGTGCTGCTCGGTGGCGGCCAGGCGTTTTACCAGGGCGAGCGCATGCCCGGGGCCGAGGCGCTGCAGCGCGCAGGCCTGACGCCGGTCACCCTGTCGTACAAGGAAGGGCTCGCGCTCAACAACGGCACCGCGCAGATGCTGGCTTGCGGCGTGCTCGCGCTGCACAGGCTGGAGGCACTGCTGGAAACCGCCGACCTTGCCGCGGCGATGACCATTGACGCGTTTGCCGGCCGGCTCGGCGCGTTCGCCGAGGAGGTGCACGCGCTGCGTCCGCATCCGGGGCAGGTCGAAGCCGCTGCCAACCTGCGCCGGATGCTGGCTGGCTCCACGCTGGCCGACATCCCGTATCACCTGGTGCCGCGCTTCCGTCCGTGGCATCCGCAGTGCTGGGACACCAATGAGGCGCGGGAGCTGCGGTTCGACATCGGTTGGGACTGGGTGCCGTTGGACCAGCGCCACGGCCGCGAGAAGTTCTACACCCGCTTCCGGCCGTTCCGCGGCGGCAAGAAACACCAGCCACAGGACAGCTACTCGCTGCGCTGCACGCCGCAGGTCCACGGCGCGGTGCGCGATGCGGTCGCGCAGGCCGCGCGCGTGCTGGAGATCGAGCTCAACTCGTTGACCGACAATCCGATCATCTTTCCCGACGCCAAAGCCGATCATGTCGAGCAACAGGTGATATCCGCCGGCCACTTCCACGGCATGCCGCTGGCGCTGGCGATGAGCTACATCAAGGCGGCGATCCCGGTGCTGGCGAGCATCTCCGAGCGCCGCCTCAACAAGCTGGTCGACCCGGCGACCAACGACGGGCTGCCGGGCTTCCTGATCGGCAACGAGGACGCGACCGAGTCGGGCTTCATGATCGTGCAGTACACCGCCGCGGCGATCGTCAACGACCTGGCCAGCCGGGCGCATCCGGCGTCGGTGTATTCGATCCCGACCAGCGCCAATGCCGAGGACCACGTCTCGATGGGCGCCAACGAAGCGCGCCATGCACTGGCGATGGCCGATGACCTGGGCAAGGTGCTCGCGCTGGAGCTGTACACCGCCGCGCAGGCGCTGGACCTGCGGCGCGACATGATCAATGCCGCGCGTGATCTGGCCGGCCGCGTGGATGCGGCGACGTTCGCGGACAAGGTGCGGTGCGGGTTGGGCGACGCCGGCGACCGTGAGGCGTTTCTGCGGGAGGTCGAAGGCCTGCGTAACGAACTGGCGACTGCCGACGAGTTCCGCCCCGGCGACAAGGTGGCCGCGGCGCATGCCGCGATCCGCACCGAGATCCCGTTCCTGGATCGCGATCGTGCGCTCGATGCCGAGGTCGCGACCGCAGTACGGCTGGTGCACGAAGGCCTGGTGCTGGCGGCGATCGCGGATCGCTGAGGCTTGCCCTCAGGCCGGCAGCGGCGCCGCCCTCACGCAATCGCGCCCGTGCGCCTTGGCCACGTAGAGTGCCTGGTCGGCCGCCTGCAGGGCCTCGTCGATGACCTCCTCGACGTTCCTGTCCAGGCTGCGCGTGTCCAGCATATGCACGCCGATGCTGGCCGACACCGCGATGGAGTGCTCACCGCTGCTGCAGGTGCGCTCGCGCAGCTGCTGGCGCAACTGCTCGGCCACGCCGGTGGCGCGCTGCAGGTCCTGCCCGGGCAGTGCGGCCACGAACTCCTCGCCGCCGAAGCGCGCCAGCAGGGCGTCGTGCGGCCGCAAGGCCTTGCCGATCGCATGCGCGGCCCAGCGCAGGCACTCGTCGCCGACCAGGTGGCCATAGTGGTCGTTGATCATCTTGAAATAGTCCAGATCGATCATCAGCAGCGATAGCGGTTGCTGTTCCCGGCGCGCCTTGGCCACCAGCGCCTCGAGCGCGTTGTGGAAATGGGTGCGGTTATGCAGCCCGGTGAGGCCGTCGCGCTGGCTGGTTTCACGCAGTCGGGTATGCGCGTCCTCCAGTTGCCCCAGCGCGCTGCGCAGCTCGGTGGTGCGTTGCTGGACCTTGTGTTCGAGTTGCTGCTTGGCTTCGCGCACGATGCGCTCGTTGGCGCTGCGCAGCGCCGCGTAGCGATGGCCCAGCGCCACCGACAGCAGCAGCATTTCCAGTGCCGAGCCGATCTGTACGCCGTATTCGGTGACGAAGGTCTTGGGCAGCAGGCCGAACGCCAGCGCCACGAACAGCACCGTGCCGAGCAGGAACATCGCCCAGGCCAGCAGGAAGATCCGCGCCGGGCGATAGCCGCGGCGTACCGCCACCACCGTGGCCGCCGCGATCCAGACGATGTTGACGAACACCGCCAGCGAGGCGATCGGGGTGGCGATGGAGTAGGGCAGCTGGGTCGCGGCGATGCCGAAGATCACGAAGAACGCGATCAGGCCCAGTCCGACCCGATCGCCCAGTCGCCAGCGCTCGCCCAGCCCGAGGAAGGTGCGGGTGAACTGTTGCATGCCGATCTGCGCCAGGCAGATCGACAGCGGCACCGACTTGTCGGCGAGCCAGGCCGAGTCCGGCCACAGGTGCTCGAAGCCAAGCCCGTTGAGGGTGAACAGCACCAGCCCGAACGCGGTGACGTGGAACAGGTACCAGAAATAACTGGCATCGCGCAGCGTCAGCCACAGCACCAGGTTGTAGATGAACAACGCCAGCAGGATGCCGTAGTACAGCCCGATGCCGAGCTGCGCGTCGCGCGATTTTTCGGTAAACGCGGTCGGCGTGAACAGCGTCAGCGGCACCTGCATCGAGCTCTGGCTGCGCACGCGTACGAACAGGTCGACCGGCTCGCCGACCGGCAGCTCCAGCCAGAAGTTGGGGTGCCGGTAACGAATGCTTCGCTCGGCGAACGCAAGATGGTCGCCACCGGCCTGGTGCACGACGTGCCCGTCGGCGTAACGCAGGTAGACGTCGAGGCGGTCGCTGAGCGCGTACTCCTGCACGAGAAGCCAGCGCTGCTCGTCCGCGCGCCGGTTGACCAGGTCGGCATGGAACCAGAATGCGCCGGTCTGGAAGCCGAAGGCGGCATTGTCCGAAGGCAGCGGCAGAAACCGCTGCTGCCGCGCACGGCGCACCACGGTGGCGAGGTCCGCATCGCCGTCGGAATCGTGGAAGTACTGCAGGTGCGTGGACAGCGACACCTGCGAGGTGCCGGCTTCCAGCTCCATCACCCCTTGCGCCTGCGCCCAGCCGCTCGCCAGCAGCAGGTACGACGCGAGCGCGAGAATCAGCGATCGCCTGAAATGCTCCATGCGTGTCCCCCACGAACTGGCCAACCGCAGCCGACATCCCCGGGCGGGGACCGCCGGAGTGTACTCCGGGTCGAGCGCGCGGCGCGCGGCGGGGCTTTTGTAGGAGCGGCCCATGGCCGCGATCGCTGGTGTCGCGGATTGCGTCCCGCGCCCACAGGCGCTTGGTAGAGCGGAGCTTGCTCCGCTGCCCGACCGCAGCGGAGGAGCAGCCGAGCAAGCTCGGCTCTACGGATCACCCCGCGGCACGCATCACGCCCGGTATGACGCGACGTGCCGCCGCCTGATCGCTACGGCAAACACAGATGGACTGCCTTGGTTCCAAACCGGATACCGGCAGCGGGTTGACGGATGCCTCGCAACCAATTAACGTGACAGCGCATTAATACAAGAAGACAGCATGAAACGTCGCCCCAACCCCGCCGAGCAGGAGCACGACGCGATCACCGGCCTCGCCACGGCGATGCTCGGGCTGCGCAGCGTCGAGCAGCTGTGCGCGTTCCTGGACGACCTGTGCACTCCGGCCGAGCTGGAGGCGATGACCGACCGCTGGCGGGTGGTGCCGCTGGTCGCCGCCGGCGTGCCGTATCGCGAAATCCACGAGCGCACCCAGGTCAGCGTCACCACGATCGGGCGGGTCGCACGCACGCTCGACCGTGGCGCCGGCGGCTATGACGCCGCGCTGCAGCGCGACACGTCCCCACCTTCGCGCCACCGCTGAGGCACCCCATATGAGCCCACCCGTCCCCGCGGCGGCGCGCGACCGTCTGCGCATCGCCATCCAGAAATCCGGCCGCCTCGCCGACGCCGCGCGCGCCCTGCTGGCCTCGTGCGGATTGAGCTGGCGCGAAAGCCGCGACCGGCTGTTCTGCTACGGCGAAAGCCTGCCGGTCGACCTGCTGCTGGTCCGCGACGACGACATCCCAGGCTTGATCGCCGACGGCGTCTGCGATCTGGGCGTCGTCGGCCGCAACGTGCTGCTCGAGCAGGACCGCGAGCGCCGCGCGGCGCAGCGCGCACCGGCCTTCCGCGAATGGCGTGCGCTCGGGTTCGGGGCCTGCCGCCTGGCGCTGGCGGTGCCCGACACCTGGACCTGGCAGGACGCCCGCCAGCTCGAAGGCAAGCGCATCGCGACCAGTTATCCGGCGCTGTTGTCGGAATGGCTGGCCGCGCAGGGCCTCGCCGCCGACGTGGTGCAGTTGTCCGGCTCGGTGGAGATCGCCCCCCGGCTCGGCCAGGCCGATGCGATCTGCGACCTGGTGTCCAGCGGCGCCACCTTGGCGGCCAACCAGCTCAAGCCGGTGTTGACGTTGCTTGAAAGCGAAGCGGTGCTGGCCGGGCCGACCGGCAGCTTCGACGATCCGCGCGCCGAACTGGCCGAACTGCTGCTGCGCCGGCTCGACGGCGCGTTGCGCATCCGCAACAGCAAGCTGCTGCTGTTCCAGGCCTCGCGCGAGGCGGTGCCCGGCCTGCTGCCGTTGCTTCCCGATGCCGAGGCGCCGACGGTCACCCGCATCGACGGCAGCGATGGACTGGCGCTGCAGGCCCTGTGCCATGGCGCGGTGACCTGGCAGCGACTGGAGGAGCTCAAGCGCGCCGGTGCCCGCGGGCTGCTGGTATTGCCGGTGGAGGGCATGCTGGCATGAGCGCGGGTGCCGACATGAGCGTGCCCCAGACCAACGTAGTCGCGCCGGACCGCAGTGGCCTGCGCCGCATCGACTGGAGCGCGCTGGACGAGGCGCAACGCGAGTCACTGTTGCGTCGCCCGAGCCAGCAGAACTCCGCCGACGTCACAGCGGCGGTCGCTCAGCTGATCGCCGAAGTCCGCGAACACGGCGATGAAGCACTGCGGGCCCTGACATTGCGATTCGACCGCGTCGCGCTCGACCAGCTACTCGTATCCGAGGCTGAACTCGCGGCGGCCCCGGCCGCCCTGGCGCCGCCGTTGCGTCGTGCCATCGACGACGCCGCCGCGCGCATCGCACTGTTCCATGAGCGCGGCATGAGCGCGCCGTACGCCATGGACACCGCGCCGGGCGTGCGCTGCGAGCGCATCCTGCGGCCGATCCGGCAGATTGGCCTGTACGTGCCGGCCGGGTCCGCGCCGCTGCCGTCGACTGCGCTGATGCTCGGGGTGCCGGCGCAACTGGCCGGCTGCCGCGGCGCGGTGCTGTGCACCCCACCGCGCAGCGATGGCAGCGCCGATCCGGCAGTGCTGTATGCCGCGATGCGCTGCGGCGTGCGGCAGGTCTTCAAGCTCGGCGGCGCGCAGGCGATAGCGGCAATGGCGTTCGGCACCGGCAGCGTGCCCCGCTGCGACAAGCTGTTCGGCCCCGGCAATGGCTGGGTCACCGAGGCCAAGCGCCAGGTTGCGATGGCCGAGGGCGGACCCGGCATCGACATGCCGGCCGGCCCGTCGGAAGTGCTGGTGATCGCCGATGCCGGCGCCAATCCGGTCTTCGTCGCGGCCGATCTGCTGTCGCAGGCCGAGCACGGCCCCGACTCGCAGGTGATCGCGCTGAGCGAGGACGCCGCACTGCTCGATGCGGTCGCGGCGCAGGTCGAGGCGCAGTTGGCGCAGCTGCCGCGCGCCGATATCGCACGGCGCGCACTGGCCTGCTCGAGGCTGGTCCGGGTCGAATCGACCGAGCAGGCGTTCGCTATCAGCAATCGCTATGCGCCCGAGCACCTGATCCTGGCCCTGCGCGACGCGCGGGCATGGCTGCCGCAGGTGCAGGCGGCCGGCTCGGTATTCCTCGGCGACTGGGCGCCCGAAGCCCTCGGCGACTACTGCAGCGGCACCAACCACGTGCTGCCGACCAGTGGTGCGGCGCGCTTCTGCGGCGGCCTGAACGTGGGGAGTTTCCAGGTCGCGATCACCGTGCAGGAGGTGCAGCCGCAAGGGCTGGCCGGGATTGGCCCATGCGCGGTGGAGCTGGCGTCGGCCGAAGGCCTCGACGCGCACCGGCGTGCGGTCGCCCTGCGGCTGGAGGCGATCGGCTCATGAGCGCGGCTGCGATGCAATCACCCACCGCCGATCCGCTGGACCTGGTGCGCGAGGACCTGCGCGAATTCGCCGGCTATCGCTCCGCTCGCAGCGAGCGACTCGATGGGGGCATCTGGCTCAATGCCAACGAGTCGCCGTGGTGCAACCCCAGTGATCCCGATGCGCGGCTGCGGCGCTATCCCGACCCGCAGCCGGAGGCGCTGCGCGCGCTGCTCTCGGATATGTACCGCTGCCGTCCGGGGGAACTGCTCGCCGGTCGCGGCAGCGACGAGGGCATCGACCTGCTGGTGCGTGCACTGTGCCGGCCCGGGCAGGATGCGGTGCTGGTGACCTCGCCGACCTTTGGCATGTACGCCATCAGCGCGCGCCTGCACGGTGCCCGCGTGGTCGATGTGCCGTTGCATGACACGCCGCAGGGCTTCCAATGCGACTTCGACGCCGTCGCGGACGCGGCCGAAGCGAACGCGGTCAAGCTGGTGTTCCTGTGCTCGCCGGGCAACCCTTCCGGCACGCTGTTGCCGATCGAGTCGATCGCGGCACTCGCGCAGCGGCTGGAAGGCCGCGCGGTGGTCGTGGTCGACGAGGCCTATCTCGACTATGCGCAGGCGCCCTCGGCGACCTCGCTGCTGGACATGCAGCGCAACATCGCGGTGCTGCGCACGCTGTCAAAAGCGCACGCGCTGGCGGCCGCGCGGATCGGCGCGGTCATCGCCGATGCCGGACTGATCGCAGTCCTGCAGCGCTGCCAGGCGCCGTATCCGTTGCCGGGCCCGTGCGTCGAGCTGGCGGTCGCGGCGTTGGCGCAACCGGTGCGCGCAGGTTCCGCGGCCCACATTCAGACCACGCTCGATGAGCGCGAGCGCCTGCACGCGATGCTGGCGTCGTCGCCGCTGGTGCGTTGCGCCTATCCCTCGCGTGCGAACTTCGTGCTGGCGCGACTCAAAGAGCCGCAGGACGCCTTCGATCGCTTGCTGGCCGCCGGCATCGTGGTGCGCGACCTGCGTTCGAGCGAGCGCCTCGGCGATGCGCTGCGCATCAGCGTCGGCACGCCGGAGCAGAACCGGGCGGTCGCCGCGGTGCTGGGCAGCGACGGGGTGTCTGCATGAGCACCGCCCTGCAGCCGATCCTGTTCGTGGACCGCGACGGCACCCTGATCGAGGAGCCGGCCGATTTCCAGATCGACAGCTACGAGAAGCTGCGCCTGGTCGAGGGCGTGATCCCGGCGCTGCTGCGCCTGCGCGATGCCGGCTGGCAGTTCGTGATGGTGAGCAACCAGGACGGGCTCGGCTCGGAGGCTTACCCGCAGGCCAGCTTCGACGGCCCGCACCGCCTGATGATGCAGGTGTTCGAGAGCCAGGGCATCGTCTTCCGCGACGTGCTGATCGACGTCAGCCTGCCGGCTGACAACGCCGCCACGCGCAAGCCCGGCATCGGGCTGGCGCTGGCCTACCTCAAGGATCGCGGCATCGATTGGGGCCGCTCGGCCGTGGTCGGCGACCGCGAAACCGACAACGGCTTTGCCCGCAATCTCGGCATCCGCGCATTCCAGTTGCGCACCCCGCAGTTCGGCGGCGATTGGGACTGGCCGGCGATCGCACACGCGCTGGTCGATGCGCCGCGTACCGCCCGGGTCACGCGCAATACCCGCGAGACGCGCATCGCGGTCACCATCGACCTGGACCGCGGCGCCGAGCCGCAGGTCTCCACCGGCCTGGGCTTCTTCGACCACATGCTGGAGCAGCTCGGCAAGCACGGCGGCTTCGCGCTGGAGCTGCGCTGCGAGGGCGACCTGCATATCGACGAACACCACACCATCGAGGACAGCGCGCTGGCGCTCGGGCAGGCGCTGCGCGAGGCGGTCGGCGGCAAGCGCGGCCTCGGACGCTACGGCTTCACCTTGCCGATGGACGAGGCGCTGGCGAGCGCGGCACTGGATTTTTCCGGACGCCCATACTTTGTGTTCGATGGCACGTTCGCGCGCGAGCGGGTCGGCGAACTGCCGACCGAGCTGGTGCCGCATTTCTTCCGCTCGCTGTGTGAAGCCGCCGGGCTGAACCTCAACCTGAAGGTCTCCGGCGATAACGACCACCACAAGGTCGAGGCCTGCTTCAAGGTCGTCGCGCGCGCGCTGCGGCAGGCCGTGAGGCGCGAGGGCAGCGAGCTGCCGAGCACCAAGGGTGCGCTGTGAGCGGGGCGCCGCGATGAAGGTGGTGCTGATCGATTCGGGCGGCGCCAACATCGGCTCGGTGCTGTACGCGCTGGAGCGGCTCGACATCCAGGCCCAACTGAGCGGTGATGCCGCGACCATTGCCGGCGCCGACCGGGTGATCCTGCCGGGCGTGGGCGCGGCGGCGGCGGCGATGGCCCGCTTGCACGCGCTGGGACTGGTCAAGCTGATCCGCGAGCTGCAGCAGCCCCTGCTGGGCATCTGCCTGGGCATGCAGTTGCTGTTCGATTCGTCCGAGGAGGGCGATGTCGAATGCCTCGGCCTGATCCCCGGCCGCGTGCGCAAACTGCTTCCGGTAGAGCCGAGCCTGATCGGCTGCGCGAATTCGTCGGCCACCACGCCAGCCGAGCAAGCTCGGCTCTACCCCCGAGGCGGCGTGCGGGTGCCGCACATGGGCTGGAACCGTCTGCAGATCCGCCGCGAGGACCCGCTGCTGACTGGTATCGACGACGGTGCGCAGGCGTATTTCGTCCACAGCTATGCCGCGCCGGTCACCGCCGACACGCTCGCAGCGTGCAGCCACGGCGATCTGTTCTCGGCGGTGGTCCGGCGCAGGCATTGCCACGGCGCGCAGTTCCACCCCGAGCGCTCGGGCGTCGCCGGCGCGCGGCTGCTGGAGAATTTCCTGCGTGAGGTGCCGGCATGAACAAGCCCAATGCTCCATTTACCGTCTACCCGGCGATCGACGTGCGTGCAGGGCGCGTGGTGCGCCTGCGCCAGGGCGACTACGCACAGGAGACGCGTTACGACGACACGCCGCTCGCGGTCGCGGAACGTTATGCGAAAGCCGGCGCCGAATGGCTGCACCTGGTCGACCTCGACGCCGCACGCGCCGGCGGGTATTCGCTGGCGCCGCTGCTGCGCGAGATCAAGTCGGCCACGCCGCTGCGCATCCAGACCGGTGGCGGCGTGCGCAGCGAGGATGACGTCGCCGCAATGCTGCAGGCTGGTGCCGATCGCGTCGTGGTCGGTTCACTGGCGGTGCGCGAGCCCGAGCGTGTGATCGGCTGGTTGTCGCGCTTCGGTGCGCAGGCGATCACAGTCGCACTCGATGCACGGCGCTCCGCCGACGGCCGCTGGCTGTTGCCGGTGGCCGGCTGGACCGAAACCGGCGAGGTCGAACTGCCCGCGGTCCTCGCGCGCTACGTCGACGTCGGCCTGCGCCACCTGCTGTGCACCGACATCGACCGCGACGGCATGCTGTCCGGCCCCAACCTCGAGCTCTACGCCATGCTCAGCCGCCTGGCGCCGGTCGTTGCACTGCAGGCGTCGGGCGGGGTGCGCGACGTCGCCGACATCATCGCCGCGCGCCGCAGTGGCTGCGCCGGGGCGGTGCTCGGAAAGGCGCTGCTCGAGCGCCGTTTCGAACTGGCCGATGCGCTGGAGGCGTCGTGTTGAGCCGCCGCATCGTGCCGTGCCTGGACGTGCGCGCCGGCCGCGTGGTCAAGGGCGTGCGCTTCCGCGACCACGTCGACATGGGCGACATCGTCGAGCTCGCGCTGCGCTACCGCGATGCCGGCGCCGACGAGCTGGTGTTCTACGACATCACCGCCAGTCCGGAGGGGCGGCGTGTCGGGCGCGACTGGGTCGAGCGGGTGGCGCGGGTGATCGACATCCCGTTCTGCGTCGCCGGCGGCATCCGCAGCGTCTCGGACGCGCGCGAGGTGTTGCAGGCCGGTGCCGACAAGATCTCGGTCAACACGCCGGCGCTGGAGCGGCCGCCGCTGATCGACGAACTGGCGCTGGCGTTCGGCGTGCAATGCGTGGTGGTCGGCATCGACAGCCTGCGCGACGCTGACGGCCAGTGGCGCGTGCGCCAGTACACCGGCGATCCGGCGCGCACCCAGGCGCTGGCCAGGCGCACGCTGGACTGGGTGGTCGAGGCCCAGCAGCGTGGTGCCGGCGAGATCGTGCTCAATTGCATGGGCAGCGATGGCGTCCGCGACGGCTTCGATCTGGAACAGCTGCGTGCGGTGCGCGCCGTGTGCGCGGTGCCGCTGGTGGCCTCGGGCGGGGCCGGCGGCGCGCAGCACTTCGTGGACGTGTTCGCCGAGGTCGACGTCGACGCCGCGCTGGCTGCCAGCGTGTTCCATGCCGGCACGGTGCAGATCCCGGAGCTCAAGCGCGAGTTGCGCGCCCAAGGTGTCGAGGTGCGCGATGTCCAGTGATGCGAGTCCTTCGCAACAGCCCGCAGTTCTCTGTGCGGACTTCTCGATCGAGTCCCTGGCCTGGGAAAAACAGGACGGCCTGCTGCCGGCGATCGTGCAGGACGCATCGACGCTGCGGGTGCTGATGCTCGGTTACATGGACCGCGCGGCGCTGCAGGCGACGCTCGACAGCGGCCGCGTGACCTTCTTCAGTCGCAGCAAGCGGCGGCTGTGGATGAAGGGCGAATCCTCCGGCCATGTGCTCCAGCTGGTTTCGATGCGGACCGACTGCGACCGCGACACCCTGCTGGTCCAGGCGCGGCCGCACGGCCCGACCTGCCATTTGGGACGCGCGAGCTGCTTTGCCGAGGCGCCGGGCAGCTTCCTCGCCGAACTGGACGCGTTGATCGCCGAGCGCGAACGCGAGCGCCCCGCCGGCAGCTACACCACCGGGCTGTTCGATGATGGCGTGCGCGGCATCGCGCAGAAGGTTGGCGAGGAGGGCGTGGAGGTGGCACTGGCCGCGGTGGCGCAGGATGATGCGGCGCTGGCGGGTGAAGCGGCCGACCTGCTGTTCCACCTGCAGGTCCTGCTGCGCGCGCGCGGCCTGTCGCTGGAGGACGCGGTCGCCGTGCTCCGCGCCCGACACAAGCCGCTGTAGTCGAAGTTATCCGCGTCGTGGCTGCAAATGACGCGATCGCTTCAGGCGCAAATCTTCATGTCCGGGTCAACCGGAACAGGTTGCCCGGATCGTACTTCGCCTTGATTTCACACAGGCGCTGGTGGTTCTCACCGTACGCTTCGCTGGCCCGGCCGCCTTCGTCGGCGTCGAGATAGTTGTAATACGCGCCTCCGCTGGAGTAGGGCCTCATTGCGTCGTGGAACTCGCGGGTCCAGCCGATGATGGCGTCGTCGTCAGCGCCATCGTTCCAGCCGGCAAAGATACTGAAATTGAATGCGGCATCGCGGTGCGGATAAGCGGTGGCGGCCGGATTCACGCGGTTGATCGCACCGCCCATTGGCTCGAAGCCGCCCATGGTGAGCGCGCCCGGCAGCGTCTGTATACGGCTGACAATGGTTTCGATGGCACCGTCGGGAAGGTCGTGGAGGAACTGCGATTTCCAGTAGTAGCGGAGGCCATCGGGCGTGCCCGCATCGAATGTTTTCTGCAGCGTCGTGTACGGGATCGGCTGGGCCGACTTCACGATGGGCATGCCGAAATCCTCGACCGGCTTCAACAGCGCAGCCCCCTGGGCTGGATCGCCCGAATAGCAGGCGAACAGGACCAGGGTGGTCTTTCCGTGCAGTTCCTCCGGAAAGGGCGCCGCAGGTGGAATGTTGGCGAACAGCGCGTAGCAGGCGACTTCATCCGGCGCCTGCGCGCTGAAGTCCCGATAGAACCTCAGAACCTGCGCGGCATCCTCGAGCCGATGGAAGACCTGCACCACCTGCAGTTGCGGACCGACGCGGTGGAGCTGGAACTCGAATGACGTGACGATGCCGACATTGCCGCCGCCACCTCGAAGTGCCCAGAAGATATCGGGATTCTCATCTTTGCTGGCGCGCACGAGGGTGCCATCGGCCAACGCCACGTCCGCACCAATCAGGTTGTCGGCCGCCAGTCCATGGGTGCGGGCAAGCACGCCGATCCCCCCGCCGAGCGTGAGCCCGGCGACGCCCGTCCTGGAGTCCGTGCCGGCGGTGGTGGCGAGCCCGAAGGCTTGTGTTTCATGGTCGAGATCGCCGAGCCTGGCGCCGGGCCCGACCCGTACCGTCCTGGCGTCCGCATCGACTCGGACGCCGCTCATCAGCGAGAGGTCTATCACCAGCCCGTCATCGCAGATGGATTTCCCCGCGACGCCGTGCCCGCCGGCTTTCGCTGTGCACGGCAAGCCGTGCTCGCGTGCGAAGTTGATCGAGCAAAGGACGTCGGCTGCACCCTTGCATCGCACGATCATCAATGGTCGCCGGTCGACCATCCCGTTCCAGACGGCACGGGCTTCATCATAGCCAGGGTCAACGGGGACGATGAGCGTGCCGCGAAGTGATGCCGCAAATTGCGCAATGGTGGAACTGTCGAGCCCGTCAGTCACTGAGGTATCGCCCATCACCGCCTCCCCGCGTGTGTGCTTGTGGTCCCAGGAACTACCGCCTTTCTCAACACTAACATCGCCTGCGACCGTTCGCCCGAAGGCCGGCCATCACAGCATCATGGCGTGGCGCGCTGCCGACTGATCGGTGGCAGCAAAGTCGCTGGGTTCCCGCGTTCGCAGGAATGACGAGGAAAAAAATCGTCGGCAGTGAGTATTGGAGCTTCACTGACTCGGCTGAGAGCCGCGGTTCAATCCTGCAGATGCAGTTTCATGCCTTCGTGCGTAGCGGCGAACCCGAGGCTTTCATAGAACCGCAGGGCGTCAGGTCGGGCCTTGTCGGTGGTGAGCTGCACGACATGGCAGCCGCGTTCGCGCGCGCGCTGGATCGCCCACTCCAGCATGCGCCGGCCCAGGCCGAGCGAACGCGCGCTGGCGTCGATGCGCACGCCTTCGACCAGCGCGCGCCAGCCGCCCTGATAGGTGAGATAGGGAATGAAGGTGATCTGCATCACGCCGATGACGCCGCCTTCGCCGGACTCCGCGACGATCAGCTCGTTGTTCGGATCCGGGGCGATGGCGTCGAACGCGGCCTGGTAGGCCGGGGGCAGTGGCAGCTCGTAGCGCTCGCGCCGGGCGCCGAGCGGATCGTCGGCGAGCATCCGCACGATCGCGGCCAGATCGCTGCGCTCGGCTGCTCGGAACACCGTGGTTCCGGTCATCAGGCGTTGACGTCGAGTTCGGCGAAGGACTCCACCCGCGGATGCCCGCCCGCATCGCTGCCGGAGCGGGGTTGCGGGTAGTCCTCGCGGCGATCGACCAGCGCGGTCTGCATGCCGGCCTCGCGCGCGGCGTCCAGTTCCGCGACCACATCCGAGAGGAACAGCACGTCCCCCGGCGCTCGACCGATCGCCTCGGCGATGTGCCGGTAGCTGGCGGCCTCGCGCTTGCCGCCGACCTCGGTGTCGAACCAGCCGGAAAACAGCGTGCTCAGGTCACCGTCGTCGCTGTGGCCGAAGAACAGGCGCTGCGCCGGCACGCTGCCGGAGGAGTAGACGTACAGCGGCAGGCCGGCGCCGTGCCACGCGCGCAGCGCGGCGGCGGCGTCGGGGTACAGGTGCGCGGTGAAGTCGGCGTTGCGGTACCCCTCGGCCCAGACCATGCCCTGCAGCGCCTTGAGCGCGGTGTGCTTGCGGTCCTGGTCGATCCAGCCCTGCAGCACCTCGACGATCATCGCGTCGTCGCACATGCCGCCGCACTCGGTCGCCACCGCATCCAGCCACTTGCGCACCGCCGGCTCGCGGCCGCGTGCGTCGATGTAGCCCGGCAGCGCGCGGCGCGCATACGGAAACAGCACGTCCTTGACGAAGCAGATGCTGCTGGTGGTGCCTTCGATGTCGGTGAGGATGGCTTTGGGCATGTGGCTGTCGGTCCTCTCTGTATTTTTTGTAGGAGCGGCTTAAGCCGCGATCGGGTGCCCGATTGCGCGCCGGTTTCGGATCGCGGCTGAAGCCGCTCCTACGGGAGAACCTTATTCCGGCTCGTAGCGCGGGAACTGCTGCGCAATATCGGTGCCGGTGAAATGGCCGACCCAGCCGTCGGGCTCGGTGAAGAAGCGGATCGCGACGAAGCTCGGCTCCGGGCCCATGTCGAACCAGTGCGTGGTGCCATCGGGCACGGACACCAGGTCGCCGGCCTCGCACAGGATCTCGTAGACCTTGTCGTCCACGTGCAGGGTGAACAGCCCCGAGCCGGCCACGAAGAAGCGCACCTCGTCTTCCTTGTGGAAGTGCTCGTCGAGGAACTTGGCGCGCATGTCCCCGCGCTGCGGGTGGTCCGGCGCGATGCTGACCACGTCGACGCTCTTGAAGCCGCGCTGCTCGACCAGGCGGTCGATGTCGGCGCGGTAGGCGGCCATGATCTTTTCCGGCGCATCGCCCGGCGCGACCGCTTGGGTGGCCTGCCATTGCTCGAAGCCGACGCCGATGCGGGCCAGCTCGCGCGCCATTTCGGCGTGGTCGCGGGTGCTGAGCTGCATGGTGTCGGGGGCGGCATCGGAAAATACGCGTAGCCGGCTCATCGCTGCAGTCTCCTCAATTCAAGTTCACAACCGAGCAGGAATTCGAACGCCTCCAGGTGGCGGCGTGCCTCGTGCATGTCGCGGCCCCAGGCGTACAGGCCGTGGCCGTCGATCAGATACCCCCACATGCATTGCCGGTCCAGCAGCGCGTCGACCTGGGCAGCGAGGGTGTGCATGTCCTGGCTGTTGGGCAGTACCGGCAGCTCGACGGTGGTCTCGTGGGTGGTATTGCCGGTGAACGCCTTCAGCAGCTCGTAGCCCTCCAGGTGCACGCGCCCGGCGCCCGAGTACAGCCGCGAGGCCACCGTCTGCGTCTGCGAATGGGTATGCAGCACGCAGCCGACCTCGGCGAAACGCGAGTACAGCTGGGTGTGCAGCAGGGTCTCGGCCGACGGCCGGTGCCCGGTGGCGACCGGCTGGCCGTCGAGGTCGACGACCATGATGTCGGCCTCGGTCAGCCGGCCCTTGTCGCGGCCGGACACGGTGATCGCGACATGCCGCTCGTCCAGGCGCTGCGAGAAGTTGCTGCTGGTCGCCGGGGTCCAGCCGCGCGCGGCCAGCTCGCGCACGTGGGTGATGATTTCGCCAGCGCAGTGGGACAGTTGCCGCGGGTCGTAGGGCCGGTCATCCATGCGATCAGTTTATCGCGGAGCCGGCCGCTGCGTCCCCTCGGCCGGGTCAGAGCAGCACGTTCAGCAGCACCGCCAGCACCAGCAGCGGTGCGATCACCCGCACCAGCCAGCGCCACAGCGTGAACAGCACCGGCGACATGCCCTTGAGCTGCTCGCGCAGGATCGACTCCTTCAGCGCCCAGCCGGTGAACAGCGCGATCAGCAGCCCGCCCAGCGGCAGCATCAGTTCGTTCGCGACCAGCTCGATCAATCCCATGATGTCGCGGTCGAGCAGGCGAACGTGCGACAGCAGGTTGAGCGACAGCACCGAGGCCAGGCCGAGCAGCCAGCACACACCGGCCATGGTCAGTGCGGCCTTGCGGCGGCTGGTGCGTCCACGCTCCACCATGTAGGCGGTGGCCGGCTCCAGCAGCGAGATCGAGGACGTCCAGGCAGCGACGAACAGCAGGCCAAAGAACAGCAGGCCGTAGACCACACCCATCGACATCGCGTTGAAGGCCAGCGGCAGCGAGGTGAAGATCAGCCCCGGGCCGCCGCCGGCGGGGTCGATGCCAAAGGCGATCACGATCGGGAAGATCGCCAGGCCCGCCAGCAGCGCGACGCCGGTGTCGGCCACCGCGACCACCGCGCCGGTCTTGGGGATCGAGACGTTCTTGGGCAGGTAGGCGCCGTAGGTCATCATCGTGCACATGCCCAGGCTGAGGGTGAAGAAAGCCTGGCCCAGCGCGGCGACGAACACCCCGCCGGAGACCTTCGACCAGTCCGGCTGGAACAGGAAGGCCGCCGCCTGCCCGAGGTAGCCGGTGGTGGCGCCGTAGCCGACCAGCAGCAGCAGCATCAGAAACAGCGCCGGCATCAGGAAGCTGACCGCGCGCTCCAGGCCTTTCTCGACGCCCAGTGCCACCACGCCGACGGTCACCAGCATGAACGCCGCGTGCCATAGGCTGAGCTCAACCGGATCCGCCAGCAGCGCGCTGAAGGTGGCGCCCGGATCGGAGATCGGCGCACCGCCGAACAACTGCATCAGGTACAGCCACGCGTAGTGCAGGGTCCAGCCGCCGACCACGCTGTAGAAGCTCAGGATCAGCACGCCGGCAATGATCCCGATCCAGCCGATACCCGCCCAGGCCTTGGCCGCACCGGTTTCGCGGGTCAGGTCGAGCAGGGTGTTGATCGGACTGCGGCGGCCATGCCGGCCGAGCAGGATTTCGGCGATCAGCACCGGCAGGCCGACCACGAAGATGCATGCCAGGTAGACCAGCACGAATGCGCCGCCGCCGTTGTCAGAGGCCAGGTATGGGAAGCGCCAGATATTGCCCAGGCCGACCGCAGAACCGGTGGCGGCGAGGATGAAGGCAAGGCGCGAGGACCACATGCCGTGGATCGAGGTCTTTTCCATAGGTCTGTTTCGGCTCGGTGTTTTCAGTGATGGCGCCGGTCAGGCGCGCGGGGCGGTGACGGGTTCGGCCGGCCGCAGCCGGAGGATCTTGAAGCCGGCGTAGGCCAGCACCAGTGCCACCAGCGGGCTTACCAGGTTGAAGAACGCGTAGGGCAGGTAGTCCAGCGTGGCCACACCCAGGGTGCCGGCCATGTAGGCGCCGCAGGTGTTCCAGGGCACCAGCGGCGAGGTGATGGTGCCGCCGTCCTCGAGCGCGCGCGACAGGTTGACCGGCGCCAGGCCGCGCTGTTCGTATTCGGGCCGGTACAGCCGGCCGGTGAGCACGATGGCCATGTACTGGTCGGCGGCGATGGCATTGGCGCCGACCGCGGTGCCCAGCGTCGCGGCGATCAGCGAACCGGTCGAGCGGGCGGCCTTGAGCACGCTGCGGATCATGCGCTCGAGCAGTCCGGCCTTTTCCATCATCGCGCCGAACGCCATCGCGCAGACGATCAGCCAGATCGTGTTGAGCATGCTGATCATGCCGCCGCGGCTGAGCAGATCGTCCACCGCGGCGTTGCCGGTGTCGGCCTTGAACCCGTCGAACAGCGCCGTCCACGCGCCCGACAGCAGCGCCATCGGCCGAGACAAGGCCTCGTTGCCGGCTAGGCGGACCACCACGTCGGGCTGGAACACCACCGCAAACACCGCGCCCAGCAGTGCCCCGATCAGGATCGTCGGATAGGCCGGGAACCGGCGCATCGCCAGCACGAACACCACCAGCATCGGGATCAGCAGGTGCAGGCCGAGGTCGAACTGCGCATCCAGCAGGACCGGCAGGTCACCGAAGGCATCGCCGCCGTCCATCCGTCCGCCGCCGCCCAGCCCGATCACGGTGAACGCGATCAGCGCGATCACGATGCTGGGCCCGGTGGTCCAGATCATGTGCCGGATGTGCTCGAACAGTTCGCTGCCGGCGGCCGCCGGGGCGATGTTGGTGGTGTCCGACAGCGGCGACATCTTGTCGCCGAAATAGGCCCCGGAAATCACCGCGCCGGCGGTGATCGCCGGCGACATGTCCAAGCCCTGGGCGACCCCGATCAGCGCCACGCCCAGGGTGCCCGCGACGGTCCACGAACTGCCGATGGCCAGGGCCACGATCGCGCAGATCAGGCAGGCGGCGGGATAGAAGAACGAGGGGTGCAGCAGCTGCATGCCGTAGATGATCAAGGTCGGCACGGTGCCGCTGAGGATCCAGGTGCCGATCAGCGCACCCACCGCCAGCAGGATGAAGATCGGCACGACCGCCAGCGACACGCCCTGCACCAGGCTCTCCTGCAGGTCCGCCCAGCGCATCCCGTTGCGCAGCCCGACCAGCGCGGCGATGCCGCCGGCCAGCAGCAGCGCGATCTGGTTGGCGCCGTAGGAGGCGTTGTCGCCGTACAAATACACCGCGCCGGCGAGCGCCGCGCTCAAAAACAGCAGCGGGACCAGCGCCTGCAGCAGCGATGGCTCCCGCGTGGACGTACTGCTCATGCGGTGCTGCCTTCAGGGTGGGTGCGGTAATTGCGGATCTCGCCGCTGTTCAGCCGACGCAGGTAGTCGCCGAGTTCACGCCGGATCACCGGGGCCAGCAGGTACACGCCGATCAGGTTGGGCACCGACATCACCAGGATCATCGCATCGGAGAAGTTCATCACCACGCCGAGGTTGCTGGACGCACCGATCACCACGAACACGCAGAACAGCAGCTTGTAACCCAGGCTGACCGTGCGCGACTCACCGAACAGGTAGCAGGCCGACTTCTCGCCGTAATACGACCACGCCAGCATGGTCGAGAACGCGAACAGGAACACCGACACCGCGAGCAGATAGGGGAACCAGGTGAGCACCGAGGCATACGCCATTGAGGTCAGCGCCACGCCATCGCCGATGCCGTCGACCTGGTACATGCCGGTGATGACGATCACCAGCGCGGTCAGGGTGCAGATCACCACCGTATCGATGAACGGTTCCCACAGCGCGACCAGCCCTTCGGAGGCCGGCTCGCGGGTGCGCGCCGCGGAATGCGCAATCGCCGCCGAGCCCACGCCGGCCTCGTTGGAGAACGCCGCGCGGCGGAAGCCCTGGATCAGCACGCCGATGAAGCCGCCATAGCCGGCTTCCGGGGTGAACGCGCCGCTGATGATCGCGGTGAACGCCGGCCCGACGCTGCCCAGATTGGCGCCGATGATGTAGATGCTGCAGACGAAATAGATCACCGCCATCACCGGCACCAGCTTGCCGGTGACCCGCGCGATCGAGCGCAGCCCGCCGATGATCACCACCGCGACCAGTGCGGCCATCACCAGCCCGAACATCCAGCCCTTGCCGGCCAGCCAGCTGTCCGCCCCGCCCGATACGTTGAGCATCTGCTGGAAGGTCTGGTTCGACTGGAACATATTGCCGGCGCCGAGCGAGCCGCCGATGCAGAACAGCGCGAAAAGCACCGCAAGGCCCTTGCCGAGTGGCTTCAGGCGCGGGTATTGCTCGGCGATCCCACGACTGAGGTAGTGCATCGGGCCGCCGGATATGCTGCCGTCGGCATTGATGCGGCGGTACTTCACGCCCAGCGTGCATTCGGCGAACTTGGAACTCATGCCGAGCAGGCCGGCGACGATCATCCAGAACGTCGCGCCGGGCCCGCCGATGCTGATCGCGATCGCGACGCCGGCAATGTTGCCCAGCCCCACCGTCCCCGACAGCGCGGTGGCCAGCGCCTGGAACTGGGTGACCTCGCCGGCGTGGCCTGCATGGGCGTAGTCGCCGCGGATCACGCGGAAGCCCTGGGCGAAGCCGCGCAGGTTGATGAAGCCGAAATAGACGGTGCAAAACAGCGCAGCGACGATCAGCCACAGCACCACGAACGGCAGGGTCGCGCCAAAGCCGATGGGTATCGGATAAAACACCAACCACGACACCGCATCGGCGAGCGGCTTGAAGGCGGTGTTGATCGCGTCGTCCAGGCCACCGCCGGGGGAGGCGTGGGCGTGCCCGCCGAACATCGCCGCGGCGGCCAGCAACCATCGGGCGGCGCGGCCTGCACGTGAACGGCGGATAGCGCCACTGGCCACGCCGCGCGTGGCGGCGAACAATTTATCGAGCATCCCGATCCCCGGTGAGTGTCTGCGGCCGATCCACTTGCGCGGCATGATGCGGAGAGGCGGCGCGCCACCTTAACCCAGTGCGGAAACCAGCGGCAAGCCGCATGCGTCGCGTGGTTTTGCGCGCATAATCGCGCCCCCTGCCGCGCCTGCCGACAGACCCGCGTATGTGCGTTCCGACCACCGAAAGCGCCCACCGCCTGCTGCAGGCACTGGCGCGATACCGCCAGCGCTGGCCGGCCGAAGCGGCGATTGTGACTGGATTCGAGGCATTGCTGGCCGACCCGCAGGACCCGTTCGAGAGGGCGCGGCTGGCGGGGCATTTCACCGCTTCGGCGTGGCTGGTCGACCGCAGCGGTACCCGCGTGCTGCTGACTCATCACCGCAAGCTCGAACGCTGGCTGCAGCTGGGCGGCCACGCCGATGGCGATCGCGACCTGGCGCGGGTCGCCTTGCGCGAGGCCGGGGAGGAATCCGGACTGCCGGGCCTGCGGGTCGAGTCGGAACCGTTCGACCTCGACCGGCACTGGATTCCCGAGCGCGGCGAGGTGCCGGGGCACTGGCACTACGACGTCCGCTATGTCGTGCGTGCCGGCGAGGACGAGCGTTACGTGATCGGCGAGGAGTCGCACGACCTGGCGTGGCGCGACATCGCCGGAATCGCGAGCGATCCCGATGCCGACCTCTCGCTGCGGCGGATGGCGGTGAAATGGCTGGAGGGCGCCCTCGCGTAGGAGCGGCTTCAGCCACGACCTGTACATCGTCGCCGCGTTTGGCGGGTCGCGACTTACGTCGCTCCTACAGGGATGCGAGTTTTTGTAGGAGCGGCTCTCAGCCGCGACCTGTACATCATCGCCGCGTTCGGCTTGTCGCGACTTACGTCGCTCCTACACCGGGGTGGGCTTCTTCGCGACCGGGCCGAAAAGCATCGCGGCTGAAGCCGCTCCTACAGGGGGGTGTTTCAATCGGCGCGGCCGGTACAGGGGGGCGTTTCAATCGGCGCGGCCGGCGAACTCGCCGGTGCTGGTGCTGACCAGGACCCGCTCGCCGGTGCCGATGTACTCCGGGACCATGATCTCGATGCCGGTCGACAGCCGCGCCGGCTTCGGCCGCTTGGTCGCGGTGCCGCCCTTGAGTTCGGGCGGGGTCTCGACCACCTCCAGGGAGACGCTGGCGGGCAACTGCAGCGCGACAGGGGCGTCGTCGATGATCTGCACATAGCAGCCCGACAGGTCCGGCACGATGTAGCCGGCGGCGTCGCCGACAACGTCGGCATCCAGCGTGTACGGGGTGTAGTCCTCGTCGTCGAGGAACACGAACGCCTCGCCGTCCTTGTACGAGAACGTGGCCTGGCGGCGGCTGAGCTCGACTTCCTTGAGCTCGTCGTCGCCACCGAGGCTCAGGTCGAACTTGCTGCCGCCGGGCACCGAATACATCGTGAAGCGGAACTTGACGTTGCCGCCGCGTCCCTGCGGCGAGCTGCGTTCGATGTCGCGCACCTGGTAGACGGTGTTGTTGTGCTCGACCACGTTGCCTTTCTTGATGTCGTAGGCTTTCATGCGTTTTCCAGAGAACGTTGGTTGCCTTTGTAGGAGCGCCCCATGGGCGCGATGCTTCCGCGCATGGCCGGATCGAAGAGCATCGCGCCCATGGGGCGCTCCTACAGGTGTCGTGCCTGTCAGAGCGGCTTATTTCGGCGCCAGCCGCGTCGCCCCGTCCAGCCGGATCGTCTCGCCGTTGAGATACGTGTTGCCCAGGATGTACCCGACCAGGTCGGCGAACTCCTCCGGCCGGCCCAGGCGCGACGGGTAGGGGATGGTCGCGGCGAGGGACTTCTGCACCTCCTCGGGCATGCCGTCGACCATCGGCGTCCAGAACACACCCGGCGCCACCGTCATCACGCGGATGCCGAAGCGCGCCAGCTCGCGCGCCATCGGCAGGGTCATGCCGACCACGCCGCCCTTGGACGCCGAATACGCGGCCTGGCCGATCTGGCCCTCGTAGGCGGCGACCGACGCAGTGTTGACGATCACGCCGCGCTCGCCATCGTTGCCGGGCTCGTTGTGCTGCATTAGCTCGGCGGCGGCCTTGGCCACGTTGAAGCTGCCGACCAGGTTGACCATCACCGTGGTCTGGAACTGCGACAGTTTCATCGCGCCCTCGCGGCCGAGCACGCGGCCGGCGCCGAGGATGCCGGCGCAGTTGATGGTCGCGTTGAGTCCGCCGAGGAATTCGCTGGCCGCCGCAACGTTGCCCTCCACGCCGGCCTCGTCGGTGACATCGGTCTTGAAGTAGCGCGCGTGCGTGTCGCCGAGTTCGGCCACCGCGGCCTCGCCCTTTTCATCGTTGACATCGAACAGCGCGACCTTGCCGCCGTGCCTGACCAGGTGCCGGGCGACCGCGAGGCCGAGGCCGGAGACGCCGCCGGTGATGATGGCGCGGGTATCGGATAGCTGCATGAGGGAGGTCCTGCGGGCGGAAAGCGCTGATTTTAACGGCGGCGCCGCTTTCACGCAGCCCGTAGAGCCGAGCTTGCTCGGCTGGCTTTAGGCGCGACGGGAGCAAGGCAGCGGAGCAGGCTCCGCTCTACGACGGGTGGTGGGCGGCCGGTCCCGCACTGGTCGGCCGCGGCGTGGGAGCGGGGGCACCTGCCAGGTAGCGCTCGAGAAACTCATCGCCCGGCAGCCCGCTGGCGAACAGGTAGCCCTGGCCGATCGGCACGCCGAGCTTCATCAGGAATTCGCGCTGGGCCTCGGTTTCGATGCCCTCGGCGACCAGGCCGAGGCCGAGGCTGGTGGCGATGCCGGTGATCGCCTGGCATACCGCGATGTCGGAATGGTTGTCCGGCACGCCCTGCACGAACAACTGGCTGAGCTTGAGGCCGTGGATCGGCAGGCGACGCAGGTAGTTAAGCGCGCTGTAGCCCTCGCCGAAATCGTCTATCGACAGGGTCACGCCGAGCGCGCGCAGCTCGGCGAAGGTGCGCAGGGTGTCGGGCTCGTCCTCGATCAGCACCCGCTCGGTGAACTCCAGTTCCAGCGAGCTGCCGGGCAGGCCCGATTCGGCCAGCGCCCGTCGCACGTTGCTGGCCAGGTCCTGGCCCAGGAACTGCCGGTACGAGACGTTGACCGCGATGCGTTCGATCGCCAGCCCGTCGTCGCGCCAGCGCCGCAGCTGCCGGCAGGATTCGTTGAGCACCCAGGTGCCGATGCCGACGATGTCGCCGGTGCTCTCGGCATGGTCGATGAAACGGTCCGGGCGCATCTCGCCGAGCGACTGGTTGCGCCAGCGGATCAGTGATTCGGCCGCGACCAGTCGGCCGCTGGCGAGCGCCACCTGCGGCTGGTAGACCAGACGGAACTCGTCGTTCTGCACCGCGCGGCGCAGGTGGGTTTCCATCTGCAGGCGGTGCAGCTGCTGCTCGGCCAGTTGGTGGGTGAACGCCTGCAAGCCATTGCGGCCGCGCCGCTTGCTGTCGTACATCGCGACGTCGGCGCTCTGGATCAGTTGTTGCGAACGCACGCCATCGGCTGGGGCCTGAGCGATGCCGATGCTGGCGGTGATGCTGAATTCCTCGCCATCGAGCCGGAAGCTGTCGCCGAACACCTGCAGGATCGCCGTGGCGAGTCGTTGCGGGCAGCCGGGGTCGTCGCCGGTGGAGCAGATCACCAGGAACTCGTCGCCGCCGAAACGCGCGATCAGGCCTTCGGTGCCGACCGCCTGGCGGATGCGGCGCGCGGCGGTGGCCAGCAGGCGGTCGCCGGCGGCGTGGCCGAGCACGTCGTTGACGATCTTGAAGCGGTCCAGGTCGATGTACAGCACCGCCAGTTCGGCCTGCACCGCGTCCTGCAGCCTCGCGTCCAGTTCAAGCAGCACCGCGTCGCGGTTGAGCAGCCCGGTCAGCGGGTCGGTGCGCGCCTGCACGCGCAGCGTCTCCTCGGTCTGCTTGCGCTCGGTGACCTCCTGCAGCGTGCCGGTCAGACGCGAGCTGACCGGGTCGCTGGACTCGGCCTCGCCGATCACCCGCACCCAGAACGGCTGCCCGCTGCCGCGCGCGCCCTGCAGCTCCAGGTCGATCGCGCGGCCGGTGGCGATCGCGCGCTCGAAGCCGTCGCGCAAGGTCTCCCGGTCGGCATCGCGCAGGCAGTCCAGCATGCCCTCCATGGTGTCCGGCGCGGGATAGCGGCCGAGGATGCGCTGGGCCTCGTCGGTCAGGTACAGCCTGTCGCGGCCGGTGTCCCACTCCCAACCGCCGATGTGCGCCAGCGACTGCGCCCGGTCGAACAGCGCACTGTCGCGCTTGAGTTCGGTGACGTCGGAAAACAGGGTTAGCACCTGCTCGGGGTGGTCCGCGCCGGCGGGGTACTGCGGCACCGAGGTCACCGACAACCAGATCAGTTGCCGCCGCTGCCGGTGGAAGTAGCCCAGTACGGTGCTCTCGATGATGCGGCCCCACCGCATCGCGCGCTGCGGTGGCAGCTGCGCCGGTGGCAGCTCGCGGCCGTGTTCGTCGACGATCATCCAGTGCTGCGGCTGGAGTTCCTCGTCGACATGCTGCCCCTCGCCGATGCCGAAGATCCGCAAGGCGGCGACGTTGGCGTGGATCACGCGGCCGTCGGCCTGTTGCACGATCACGCCGCTGTCGATGGTCTCAATCAGTTCGCGGTAGCGCAGTTCGGCCTGGCGGCGGCCGGTGAGGTCGCGTGCGACCGCGACGATGCAGTTGCGCCCCTCGTGGACGAACCCGGCGAAATGCACCTCGACCGGGAAACGGCTGCCGTCGCTACGCATGTTGGTGACCTCCATGACGCAGGTCTCGCCACGGCTGAGCGTGTCCAGGATCGGCTTCAGATGGTCGTGCGGCAGTTCCGGATTAAGTGCGTGGATCGACTGGCCGACGATCTGCTCGCGCGGACGCTGGTAGGCGGCCATGCCGGCCTTGTTGAGGTCCAGCACGCGGCCGGTTTCGTCAAGGATGCTGACCGGGTCGGGCACCGCGTCGAACAGCGCGCGGTAGCGCAGGTGCGCGGCTTCGGCGGCATCGCGGTTCGCGCGTAGCGCTTCGCAGGCCTGCTGCAGCAGCAGGCGGTTTGCGGCCGGTTGCGATGGGTCGTCGGCGATACGCTCAAGCGCCGCCAGTGTGCCTGCCGTGTCCGCAGCATCCGTCGCGTCGAGGTGGCTGAAGGCGCCCAATGCATTCACCACGTTCAGCGCGCTCAGCGCGTCGCGCGATGAGGACGGGTCGGTCGTGTGCGGCCGCATGTTCATGCCGCCGCCAGCGCCCTGCCGACCTTGCTGCCGGTCTCGCGGCCAAGCCTGGCGGCGAGCCAGCGGCCGGTTTCGGCCAGCGCGTCCAGGTCGATGCCGGTGTCCAGGCCGAGGCCGTGCAGCATGTACACCACGTCTTCGCTGGCGACGTTGCCGCTGGCGCCCTTGGCGTACGGGCAGCCACCGGCGCCGGACACCGCCGAGTCGATCACCGCCACGCCGTCCTCCAGGCACGCCAGGATATTCGACAGCGCCTGCCCGTAAGTGTCGTGGAAGTGGACCGCCAGCGCCGATATCGGCAGTTCCGCGGCGACCGCCCGCAGCATTGCGCGCGCCTGGTGCGGCGTGCCGATGCCGATGGTGTCGCCGAGCGAGACCTCATAGCAGCCCATCGCGTGCAGCGAACTTGCCACGCGCACCACGTCGGCCAGCGGCACCTCGCCCTGGTACGGGCAGCCGAGCACGGTGGAGACGTAGCCGCGCACCCGCACCCCGTCCTGGCGAGCACGCTGGAGCACCGGCGCAAACCGCGCCAGCGACTCGTCGATGGAGGCGTTGATGTTGGTCTTGTTGAACGCCTCCGAGGCGGCGGTGAACACCGCGATCTCCTCGACCCCGACGCTGCGCGCGCGCTCGTAGCCGCGCTCGTTGGGCACCAGCACCGGGTACTGCACGCCGGGCCTGCGCGTGATGCCGGCGAACACCTCGGCGGCGTCGGCCAGCTGCGGCACCCACTTGGGACTGACGAAGCTGGTCGCCTCGATGCTTTTCAGCCCGGTCGCCGAGAGCCGGTCGATCAGCTCTATCTTGTCGGCGGAGGCGACCAGCGTCTTCTCGTTCTGCAGCCCGTCGCGCGGGCCGACTTCGACGATGCGGACGTGGTTGCCCATCACCGCGCACCCGCGACGCCGGGCTTGCTCGGCTGCTCTTCTCCGCGACAATGCAGCCGAGCAAGCTCGGTTCCACGGTTCGCGGGCGTGGCACGCATGTTCATGGCTCCAGCGTCACCAACACCGCGTCGGCGTCGACGAAATCGCCGGCGGACGCACGCACCTCTTGGACCGTGCCCGCGCGCGGTGCCTTGAGGCTCAGTTCCATCTTCATCGCTTCGATCACCATCACTTCCTGTCCGGACTCGACCGCGTCGCCGGCGGCGGCCTTGACCACCACCACCCGCCCCGGCATCGGTGCGGTGAGGCGGTCGGCGCTGCTGCCATCGGCACCGTGTTCGGGCCGGTACATCGCGACCGCCTGCAGGCGCAGGCGCTGCTGGCCATCGTGCACGAGCAGGTCACCGCCGCCGCCGGAACCGCCCGGATCGAGCGTGTCCCCGTCGAGCACAGCAGATCCGAGCACCGAAAATCGTTTCCCCCTCCCGCCATTACGCAAAGTGAGGACGCCACCGGCCAGCCGCGCACCGCCGATCGTGTGGGACTGGCCGTCGTGTTCGATCCGGTAGTCGCCATCGCTGCCCTGGGCGTGCAGCTCGATACGCTCCCCGCGGTGCAGGAACGCCAGGCTGCGCCGGCTGCCGTGGCCGAGGCGGAAGCCGTCTGCGATCGCCCAGGGCGAGGTCGGATCGCCCGAGGCGGCCGCCCGTTCGCGCATTATGCGCTCCTGGGCGAGCAGGCGCGTGACCGCCGCGGCCAGCAGCAGGTCGGTGTCGGGGGCGCTGTCGGATGGCAGGAACTGATCGAGGTGGCGATCGAGATAGCCGGTGTCGATCGTGCCTTCGACCACGCGCGGGTGGCGCACCAGCCGTTCGAGGAATTCGATATTCGATTTCGGCCCGGCGATCGCGCATTGCGCCAGCGCCTCGCGCAGCCGGGCTAGCGCACGCGGCCGGTCGAGGTCGTGCACGATGAGCTTGGCGATCATCGGATCGTAGAAGATCGTCACGCTGTCGCCCTCGACCACGCCCGAGTCGATCCGCACATGGGCCGAGGGCTCCGGCAGGCGCAGCCGCTCCAGCCGGCCCGAGCCCGGCAGGAAGCCGGCCTCCGGGTCCTCCGCGTACAGCCGCACCTCGATCGCATGGCCGTGCTGGCGCACCTCGTGCTGGGCCAGCGGCAACGGCGCACCGGCGGCCACCTGCAACTGCAGCGCGACCAGATCCAGGCCGGTGACCAGCTCGGTTACCGGGTGCTCTACCTGCAGGCGCGTGTTGATCTCCATGAAGTAGAACGCGCCGGGCCTGCCGTCCGCGTCCTGGCCGACGATGAACTCCACCGTGCCGGCGTTGACGTAGTCGATCGCGCGCGCAGCCAGCACTGCCGCTTCACCCATCGCCTGGCGCATCTCGGGCGTCAGGGCGGGGGAGGGCGCCTCCTCCAGCACCTTCTGGTAACGGCGCTGCGCCGAGCACTCGCGCTCGTTGAGGTGGATCACGTTGCCGTGGCCGTCGCCGAACACCTGTATCTCGATGTGCCGCGGCTGCTCGACGTAGCGCTCCAGCAGCACCCGGTCGCGGCCGAACGCATTGCGTGCCTCGCGCTGGCAGCTCTCAAGACTGGCGATGAATTCATCCGCGGCGCGCACGATGCGCATGCCCTTGCCGCCGCCGCCGTGCGCGGCCTTGATCATCAGCGGATAGCCGATGCGGTCGGCCTGCGCCTGCAGGTGCGCGGGGTCCTGGTCCTCGCCGGTGTAACCCGGCACCACCGGCACGCCGGCAGCCTGCATCAGCTCCTTGGCCCCGGCCTTGCTGCCCATCTTGCGCATCGACGCGGCACTGGGGCCGATGAACACGATACCGGCGGCCTCGACCGCCTCGGCGAAGTCGGCGTTCTCGCTGAGAAACCCATAGCCGGGATGGACCGCCTGCGCGCCGGTGTTGCGCGCGACCTCGATGATCGCCTCACCCCGCAGATAGCTGTCGGCCGGACGCGGCCCGCCGATGCAATGGGCCTCGTCGGCCAGGCGCACGTGCTGCGCATCCGCGTCGGCTTCCGAATACACCGCGACGGTGCGGATGCCGAGCTCGCGACAGGTGCGGATGATCCGGCAGGCGATCTCGCCGCGATTGGCTATGAGGATTTTATTGAACATTTTTTTGACGCGGATCAGAGCGAAAAAGGGCGGATAAAGCAGGAACAGCCTAGGGCAAGTGGTGGGTATACGTCGGCGTGGAGGGACTTGCTTGCCGGCTGTCTGAGGTTGGGAGTGCTGGACTCAGGATTCGACGTTTGAAATTTGGGCGTGGGCCGAAATTCAGCAGCAGTCCTAGGGCTATGCCTGAGCTCTTCAGGTAATTGACCAATTGCACTTCGTGGGCAGGGGCCAACTGCGATACCGCCTTGACCTCAACGATCAATCTGCCCTCGACCAATAGATCCACTCTGAACTCGCCAACGACGTGGCTGCGGAACCGGACTTTGAGCGCCGCCTGCTGCGCCACCGCCAGTCCCGCTTCCGCGAGCGCAATCACCAACGCGTTTTCATAGACGCTTTCCAGGTAACCGGCACCCAGCTCATTGTAGACCGCGTAAAAACCGCCGATGACCTTGTCGGTCAGCGCCTTCTCGATGATTCTGCTTTTATCCGTGTCCATCCGTGTTGATCCGCGTCCTGCGTTTGCCGTGGGCTGTGGTGAGGCTCAACTGCACCAGCCCGGTTTGCGCTTGTCCAGAAACGCGCTAAGTCCTTCCTGGCCTTCTGCGGAGACTCGTAATTGCGCGATCAACGCGGCGTTGTCGGCATCGTGGCGGTCGCGGTCGCTGTGTGCGGCGACCTGGCGCACCAGTGATTTCGCCTGCGCGGCCGCGTGCGGGCCGGCCTTGAGCAGCAGGGCGATCTGGCGCTGGATCGTGGCGTCCAGCGCGTCGGCCTCCACCACTTCGTGCAGCAGCCCGATGCGCTGCGCCTCGGCGGCATCGAAGATCTCGGCGCTGGCGAACCAGCGTCGCGCCTGGCGGGCGCCGATGGCGTCGATCACGTACGGCGAAATCACCGCCGGCAGCAGCCCGAGCTTGCTTTCGGTCAGTCCGAACTTCGCCTGCGGGGTGCCGATGGCGATGTCGCAGCACGCCACCAGCCCGACGCCGCCGCCGAACGCCGCGCCGTGCACGCGGGCGATGGTCGGCTTGGGCAGCTCGTCGAGCGTGCGCATCAGCCGGGCCAGGGCGAGGGCGTCGTCGCGGTTGTCCGCTTCGCTGGCGGCGGCCATGCCGCGCATCCAGTTGAGGTCGGCGCCGGCGGAGAACGAGGCGCCGTCGCCCTCCAGCACCACCACGCGGATGTCGTCGTCGCCGGCAAGCGCCTCCAGCGCGCCAGTCAGCGCCGCGATCAGCATCGCGTCGAAGGCGTTGTGGACCTCGGGGCGGGTCAGGCGCAGCCGCGCGATCGGGCCGTCGCGCAGGTTCAGCAGCGGGTGGGTCATGGGCGGTCCGTCGGTTGCGGGGACCGTCGATGATAGTGAGTCGGCGGTCGTGCCGCCTGTGAGGGAGCACCAGGGGCCGCCGCGACGAACTTACCTCTTCAGCAATCCCTTGGCCGGCTTCGCGCCGCGGGCTTCGGTCACCTCGACCGCGAGGCTGAACGTGCGCGACTGGCCCGCCTGCAGCGCGCCGACGCCGATCACCTTGCGGTCGATCTCTTCACCGCGTTCGTTGCGGATCGACAACACCATCGAATATTCCCACGCCGCCTCGTTCGGCGGATGCCGGATCGTGCCCTCGACCTGCAGCGGCACGCTCGCGCGGGCCTGCGTCGGGGCCGAGTCGAACCGCAGGTGATGCTTGCAGGCCGGGCAGACGCTGGCGCTTTCCAGGATCGTGGTCTTGCAATGCGGGCAGGGGCGGGTCGCGCCCGGGCTGCCCGGACGCGCCGCGCCCGGGCGCGCGGCGCCTGGACGCAGTGTGCTCATGCGCTGGCGCCGGACTCCGCGGTGCTGCCTTCGGTTTTCCGGCTGCCCTGCGACCTGCCACCGGCGTCCTTCTCGTCCCAGCCGAACTCGACTTGGCCGCGCATCTTCGAGCCCGCCGCGACAATCAAAACGCCGGCCTTGACGTCACCGACCATCACGCCGGCGTCGAGCAGTTCGACCCTCTCGGCGGCCTCGATGTTGCCGTCGAGTTCGCCGGCGATGGTGACCTTGCGTGCGCGCACGCCGCCGGTCAGCTTGGCGCCGTGCTCGATGGTCAGGTCGCCCTGCACGTGCACGTCGCCCTTGAAGCGGCCGGCGATGCGGATGTGGCCGGCGCCCTCGATCTTGCCCTCGATCGTCAGGTCGGAGGCGATCAGCGACTCCTTGGCCTCGCGCTCGGCCGGGCGGCTGGCCGCTACAGGCTTGGCGCTCGCCGCCGGCGTCGCGGCCGGGTTGTACGAGAACTCCGATTCGGGAGTGGCCTCTTTCTTGAGCGCCGAATCGGCGGAAGGCGGCGACGGCGGCGGAGCGGTCTCGCGCTTGGAAGAGCTGGATTGGTTGAAGATCGCCATGTGCGGTATGTCCTCGAGTTGGGCCCGATGTGCAGGCGGGGGATCCCGAGGCTAGCAGCGCCGCGGGTCGCCGGTTCATGCGCTGCGTCAAAAAAACGACGCCTGTCGCCGGCGTTCATGTGGCGATCACGTGGGTGATCGGCGCTGAGCGTGGCATCGAGGGTGGCTCCTGCGCGGCCTGGGCGAAAGGCTCGCGGCTGAAGCCGCTCGTACAGGGCTGGCTACATCCGGAACACGCCGAAACGCGTGCGCTCGTCGATCGGCGCATTGAGGCTCGCGGCCAAGCCCAGGCCGAGCACGCGGCGGGTGTCGGCCGGGTCGATGATGCCGTCGTCCCACAGCCGTGCGGTCGCGTAGTAGGGATTGCCCTGCGACTCGTACTGGTCACGGATCGGCGCCTTGAACGCCTCTTCCTCCTCGGCCGTCCACTCGCCCCCGCGGCCCTCGATGCCGTCGCGCCTGACCGTCGCCAGCACGCTCGCGGCCTGTTCGCCGCCCATTACGCTGATCCGCGCATTCGGCCACATCCACAGGAATCGCGCACCGTAGGCGCGGCCGCACATCGCGTAGTTGCCGGCGCCGAAGCTGCCGCCGATCACCACGGTGAACTTGGGCACGTGCGAGCACGCCACGGCGGTCACCATCTTGGCGCCGTCCTTGGCGATGCCGGCGTTCTCGTACTTCTTGCCGACCATGAAGCCGGTGATGTTCTGCAGGAACACCAGCGGGATGCCGCGCTGGTTGCACAGCTCGATGAAGTGCGCGCCCTTGAGTGCGCTCTCGGCGAACAGGATGCCGTTGTTGGCGACGATGCCGACCGGATAGCCGTGCACGTGCGCGAAGCCGGTGATCAGGGTTTTCGCGTAACGCGCCTTGAACTCGTGCAGCTCGCTGCCGTCGACGATGCGCGCGATCACTTCGCGGATGTCGAATGGCCGGCGCGTGTCCTTCGGCACGATGCCGTACAGCTCCTCGGCTGCGTACAGAGGCTCGCGTGCCGGCTGAACCGCGACCGGCAGTGTCTTGCTTCGATTGAGGTGGCCGACGATGTCGCGCGCGATCTGCAGCGCGTGGCGGTCGTCCTCGGCGTAGTGATCGGCCACGCCGGAGACGCTGGTGTGCACGTCGGCGCCGCCGAGCGCCTCGGCATCGACCACCTCGCCGGTGGCGGCCTTCACCAGCGGCGGGCCGCCGAGGAAGATCGTGCCCTGGTCCCTGACGATGATGCTCTCGTCGCACATCGCCGGCACGTAGGCGCCGCCGGCGGTGCACGAGCCCATGACTACCGCGATCTGCGGGATGTTCTCCGCGCTCATGCGCGCCTGGTTGTAGAAGATGCGGCCGAAGTGCTCCCGGTCGGGGAACACCTCGTCCTGCAGCGGCAGGAATGCGCCGCCCGAGTCGACCAGATAGACGCACGGCAGGTGGTTGTCGCGTGCGACTTCCTGCGCGCGCAGGTGCTTCTTGACCGTCATCGGGAAATAGGTGCCGCCCTTGACCGTCGCGTCGTTGGCGACCACGACGACTTCCTGGCCCATTACCCGCCCGATGCCGCAGACCATGCCCGCGGCTGGCGCGGCATCGTCGTACATGCCCTCCGCGGCCAGCGGCGCGATCTCCAGGAACGGCGAACCCGGGTCGAGCAGGGCGGTGATGCGGTCGCGCGCGAGCAGCTTGCCGCGCTCGGTGTGGCGGTCGCGCGCCTTCTCGCCACCACCGCCGGCCGCACGCGCCAGGCGCGCATCGAGTTCATCGACCAGCGCGCGGTGATAGGCGACGTTGTCCTGGAACTCCTGCGAACGGGGGTCGAGCTGGGAAGTCAGTGCGGACATGCGCGGCGCCATCGTTAAAGCGGGAATGAAACCATACCTGTCGACCGAACCAGAAATTCCAAAGCATGCCGGTAAGCCGCGGTGCGCTGCAGGAGGCTCCAGGCAGAGGCGGTTTCGACGCGGTGTGGATCGCGTCGGCACATCGGTTGGGGTTCGCGGCTGAAGCCGCTCCTACAGGGACGTGGTGGCCATCAGTCGTGTCGTTGCGTCGCCGCTTCGGCCTCGGCTTCGGCCTGTTCCTCGTGCATTTCGGCCGACACCTCATCGGCGGCCTCGCCGATCGCGCGGGCCGCACTGGCCTTGCCTTCCTCGTAGGCCTGCTGGACCGGGTCGGCGGCTTCATCCATGGCGGCGGCGAGCGCACCGGCGCCAGCGGCCGCACTGGTCGCTGCGGCTTCGGCGCCTGCCACCGCGGCGTCACTGGCCGAGCTGGCCGCGGAGGCGACGCGTTCGCCGGCGATCTCGGCTTGGGCGGCGGCCTCTTCCGCCTCCTGATCGGCGGTAGGCGAGTTGCACGAAGCGAGCGCCAGGGTACTGGCGGCGAGCAGGACGTAGAGCTGGATGTTCATGGAAAAATCCCCTGTAGGTCGGCAGTGCTGAAGGCCGGAGCGCTGTCGCCGACGCAATATTCCGCTTCAGGCATTTGCCCGGTGTGACGACGGCGTCCACCGGCGCAGCGCAGCGGGCGTGAGCCAGCAGCCAAATAGTCGCAGGTACGAACTGCACGCAAAAAAAAACCGCCGGCGATCTGCCGGCGGTCTTCATTGCTGCGAGGTATCCGGAAACCGTCAGGTTTCCCGCCAGGATCAGTTGGCCGGATCGTTCTCGCCCGCATCAGCCGCGTTCTCGGCAGCCTGCGCAGCCTGCTCGGCAGCGTCGGCGGCGTCGGCGGCAGCGTCGGCGGCGTCACCGGTGCCCTCGACGCCTTCGCCTGCGGCGTTGCCAGCGGCCATCGCGGCCGAATCGGCAGCCATCGCAGCAGCGTCGGCAGCGGCCTGGGCAGCGTCGGCAGCGTCGCCGGTGCCGGCCATCGAAGCCTCGGCCTGGGCCTCGGCAGCGGACTCGGATGCTTCGGCGGCCGAATCGGCGGCGCGGTCGGCGTTCGAGCAAGCGGTCATGGCAAACGCGACAGCCAGGGCAAGCAGTGCCTTATTCATGGTCATGGTTTAATTCCTCGTCGTTATAGTTAGGCAACGCGCAGCTGCGCGCCGGTCGCATCATGACAAGCCGGCGACGGCTGTCAAGCGGGTTCAGGTGTAATTTTGGTTAAGACGTCGTTAACGGCGTCGCGCCGGTTCATCGCCCGCCGTGGCGGGCTTCAGAGCAGTTCCACCGCCACCGCGGTAGCCTCCCCGCCGCCGATGCACAGCGAGGCTACACCGCGCTTCCCACCGCGCTTGTGCAGCGCGTTGAGCAAAGTCACCACCAGGCGCGCACCGCTGGCGCCGATCGGGTGGCCCAGCGCCACCGCGCCACCGTGCACGTTGACCTTCTCGTGCGGGATGCCCAGGTCCTTGATCGGCGCCATCGCGACGCACGCAAAGGCCTCGTTGATCTCGAACAGGTCGACGTCCGCGACCTTCCAGCCGGCTTTGTCGAGCACCTTGGAGATCGCTTGCACCGGCGCGGTGGTGAACCACTCCGGCGCCTGCGCGTGGCCGGCGTGGGCGACGATCCGCGCGATCGGCTTGAGCCCGCGCTTGTTGGCCTCCTCGATGCTCATCAATACCGTGGCGGCGGCGCCGTCGGAGATCTTCGAGGACGACGCGGCGGTCAGCACGCCCTCCTTGCCGAACGCGGCACGCAGGCCCGGCATCTTCGCGGTGTCGATCTTGCCGGGCTCCTCGTCGGTGTCGACCACGACCTCGCCCTTGCGGCTCTTGACCGTGACCGGGACGATCTCGTCCTTGAATGTGCCGTCGGCCTGCGCTGCCTGCGCACGCTTCACGCTCTCCTCGGAGAACGCATCCAGCGCCGCACGATCGAACTCGTATTTGTTGCACGCCATGTCGCCGAACACGCCCATGGCCTTGCCGTCGTAAGGATTGGTCAACCCGTCGAAGGCCATGTGGTCGAGGAACTCGGCATTGCCGTAGCGCACGCCGGTACGCGCGCCGTTGAGCAGGTGCGGGGCGTTGGTCATGGACTCCATGCCGCCGGCGACGACGATGCTGGCCGAGCCGGCCTTGATCGCATCGAAGCCGAACATGATCGCCTTCATGCCCGAGCCGCAGACCTTGTTGATGGTGGTGCACGGCGTGGAGTCGGGCAGCCCCGCGCCGAGCGCGGCCTGGCGGGCCGGCGCCTGGCCGAGACCGGCCGGCAGCACGCAACCCATGACGACCTCGTCGACCTGGTCCGGCGCGAGTCCGGCATGCTCGAGCGCGCCGGCGATCGCGGCGGTGCCCAGTGTCGGGGTTGGCACGCCGGTGAACTGGCCGAGGAAGGAACCGATGGCGGTGCGCTTGGCACCGACGATGACAACATCGCTCATGGGGGACTCCTGATTGAGAGAGCTCGGCGCACGGCCGGACCGTTCGATTATGCGGCGGCATGCTGCACTGCGGCAAACCGCTCCGTTTCGACTCAAGGGCGGCAGGAACGAGGTGTGGCCACCGCAGGGCTAGTGCAATGGCCTGGACTGCGTCCCGCCATTGGCCGCAAGCGGGAGCAACAGCAAATCCCCCTGGATCCCCTTTTCCAAAGGGGGAGGGCCGAAACCAAGGCGGCGGTGCAGCACGGCGTTCCCGTCAGGACTTGCCGTCGAACAACTCGCGGCCGATCAGCATCCGGCGGATCTCGTTGGTGCCGGCACCGATCGCGTAGAGCTTGGCGTCGCGCAGGATCCGCCCGGCCGGATACTCGTTGATATAGCCATTGCCGCCCAGCGCCTGGATCGCTTCCAGGCCGACCTGCACCGCCGCCTCGCTGGCCTGCAGCAGGCATGACGCGGCATCGACGCGGCTCTTGTGGCCGGCGTCGTAATCGCGCGCGACCTGGTAGCCGAAGGCGCGGCTCGACTGCAGCGACGTGTACATGTCGGCGATCTTGGCCTGCATGATCCCGAAGCACCCGATCGCCTGGTCGAACTGCTTGCGCTCGCGCACGTAGGGCAAGGTGATGTCCATGGCCGCCTGCATCAGCCCGATCGGCCCGCCCGTCAGCACCAGCCGCTCGGTGTTGAGGCCCGACATCAGCACCTTGACGCCGCCGTGGACCTCGCCCAGCACGTTCGCGGCCGGGATCTCGCAGTCCTCGAACACCAGCTCGCAGGTGTTGGAGCCTCGCATGCCGAGCTTGTCGAGCTTCTGCGCGGTGGAGAAACCCGGCATGCCCTTCTCGACGATGAAGGCGGTCATGCACTGGCTGCCCGCGTCCTTGCCGGCGGTGCGCATGTAGACGATCAGCACGTCGGCCTCGGGGCCGTTGGTGATCCACATCTTGTTGCCGTTGGCGACCCAGACCTCGCCACGAAGCTCGGCGCGGCAGCTCATCGAGCCGACCACGTCCGAGCCGGCGCCCGGCTCGCTCATCGCCAGCGCGCCCTTCCACTCGCCGCTGCAGAGCTTCGGCAGGTACTGGTTGCGCTGGTCCTCGTTGCCGTTGGCGTAGAGGTTGTTGACGCACAGGTTGGAGTGCGCGCCATAGCTCAGCCCGACCGAGCCGGAGGCGCGCGAGATCTCCTCCATCGCCACCAGATGGGCCAGGTAGCCCAGCTCGCTGCCGCCGTATTCGCCCGGCACCGTCAGCCCGAGCAGCCCCATCTCGCCCAGCTTCGGCCACAGCTCCTGCGGGAACTCGTTGTCGTGGTCGATCTGTTCGGCGCGCGGCGCGATTTCGGCGTCGGCGAAACGGCGCACGGCGTCGCGCAGGGCGTCGATTTCTTCACCGAGGGGGAACGGACGCATGGCGACTCCTATCGAAAATGATCGGGCGGGTCGGGAGTGCTCCGCCGGTGGCTCTTCTCCTTCCCCTTGAAGGGGAGGGCTATCGATGTCCGCAAACAACGACGGGGCACTCGGCCCCGTCGTCGTCACTTACTGTCCAACGCTCAGTGCCCGCGGATGCGGCCCTGGAAGCGCGGCGCGGCGCGGCCCAGCGGCAGCTTGAGCTTGCCGATCGCCTCGATGCGCTCCTCGGCCAGGCGGTCGGCGGCCTTGTAGGTCGGGATGCCGTCGCGCTCGGCGATCTCGAAGATGCGCCCGAGGTTGTGGTAGATGGTGCGCATCATGCGCATCGCGCGCTCGCGGTTGTAGCCGTCGATTTCCAGCGACACGTTCATCACGCCGCCGGCGTTGACCGCGTAGTCCGGCGCATACAGCACGCCGCGCTTCTGTACTTCGTCGCCGATGGCGTTGTTGGCCAGCTGGTTGTTGGCCGCGCCGCAGATCACCTTGGCCTTCAGCCGCGGCAGGGTCTGCTCGTTGATGGTGCCGCCCAGCGCGCAGGGCGAATAGACATCGGCCGGCACGTCGTAGATCTCGTCCAGGCCCACGGCCTCGGCGCCGTATTCGTTCACGGCCTTGTCGACCAGGCCCTTGTTGATGTCGGTCACGAAGATCTTCGCGCCGCGCTCCTTGAGCAGCTTCACGTACTCCATGCCGACGTGGCCCAGGCCCTGCACGGCGTAGGCGTACTTGCCGACTTCCTCGTCGCCGAAGCGCTTGTTGAGCGAGGCCATCAGGCCCTGCAGCGCGCCGTAGGCGGTGAACGGCGACGGGTCGCCCGAACCGCCGTGGACCTGGTGCACGCCGGTGACGTACTCGGTCTCGCGGTAGACGAACTCCATGTCGTTGACATCGATGCCGACGTCCTCGGCGGTGATGTAGCGCCCGCCGAGCGACTCGACGAAGTGGCCGAACGCGCGGAACAGCGCCTCGGACTTGTCGGTGGCCGGGTCGCCGATGATCACCGCCTTGCCGCCACCGATGTTCAGGCCCGCGACCGCGTTCTTGTAGGTCATGCCGCGGCTCAGGCGCAGCACGTCGTCGAGCGCGTCCTGCTCGGTCTTGTACGGCCACATGCGGGTGCCGCCCAAGGCCGGGCCGAGCACCGTGTTGTGGATCGCGATGATGGCTTTCAGGCCCGCGTCCTTGTTGTGGCAGAACACGACCTGCTCGTGGCCGTAGGTGTCGAGGGTTTCAAAAATCATCGGGTGCTCCGCGTCGGCGTCAGGAGTGCGCATAGCGCTTACGCCAACTGAGGTTGATAAGTCGTTGAATCGAAATGAATTTGCCTGCGCAGGGGGCGGAAGCCGGCCGCTGCAGGGGCGACAGTCTAAAGCAAACCACCGCAAGGGTCGGGTCAATGCAGCGGTAGGGTCAGCCAGGGAAACGCGGAATGGCGCCGGCGGCGGCACTCCGCCCCGGAAAAGCCGTCCAGACCGTAGGGTGGGCACCGCTCTTGTGCCTACCGTCCCGAGCGGCGGAAACAATGGTGGGCACAGAAGCGGTGCCCACCCTACGGGCCTGCTGCCCTGCACGGATTGCCGCGGCGCTCGGCGACCCGCGCTCGCCACCCGCCATGGAGCGACCGACCGCAAGCGCAAACACCGGAGCCGCGGCTGTCCCGGGCCATTCCAGGCGCCGCGTTACAATCGGCCCATCCCCGTTTCCGCAGTCGAGCGCGCCATGAGCACCCCCGCCGCCCACCTTTCCAGCACCCCGGAACAGCCCGAATCCGAGCGCGCCACGCCGCTGCGCTTCGTCACCGCCGCCAGCCTGTTCGACGGCCACGACGCCGCGATCAACATCATGCGCCGGCTGATCCAGGCCCAGGGCGCGGAGGTCGTCCACCTGGGCCACAACCGCAGCGTCGAGGACGTGGTGCGCGCGGCATTGCAGGAGGACGCCGACGGCATCGCGCTGTCGAGCTACCAGGGCGGTCACGTCGAATACCTCAAGTACATGGTCGACATGCTGAAAGAACGCGATGCCGGCCACATCAAAGTCTTCGCCGGCGGCGGCGGCACCATCACCCCGGAAGAGATCAAGGAGCTGCAGGCCTACGGCGTGGAGCGCATCTACCACCCCAACGACGGCATGCACATGGGGCTGGTGGCGATGATCGAGGATGTGGTGCGCAGGGCGTCGGAAGGCCGGGACTCGGGCTCCGAGCGTCGGGACTCGGGAAAGCAGGTAATGCCTGCGCTGGATGATGAAATCGCCATCGGGCGGATTCTCTCGGCGCTCGAGGATGGCCAGTATTCAGAAGCGGAACTCCAACGCCTCCGCAAGCGCTGGGCTTCTCCCGAGTCCCGCCTCGCGGTGGTCCCGGGCCCCGAGTCCCGATTGCGCGCAGCGCCCGTCATCGGCATCACCGGCACCGGCGGCGCCGGCAAGTCCTCGGTCACCGACGAACTGCTCAACCGCTTCCTCGCCAGCTTCCCGGAGATGCGCATCGCGGTGATCTCGGTCGACCCGACCCGCCGCCGCACCGGTGGCGCGCTGCTGGGCGACCGCATCCGCATGAACTCCCTGCGCAGCGAGCGCGTCTACATGCGCTCGATGGCCACCCGCCGCCAGCACGCGGCGACCAACGCGGTGCTCAAGGACTCCATCGGCTTCCTCAAGGGGCTGGGCTTTGACCTGGTGATCGTGGAGACCGCGGGTATTGGTCAAAGCGACTCGGAGATCGTCGACCTGGTCGACTTCCCGATGTACGTCATGACCAGCGACTTCGGCGCGCCCAGCCAGCTGGAGAAGATCGACATGCTCGACTTCGCCGAGCTTGTGGTGCTCAACAAGTACGACAAGCGCGGCGCGGAGGATGCCCTGCGCGACATCCGCAAGCAGTGGAAGCGCAACCGGGTGAAGTTCGACCTCAAGGACGAGGACGTGCCGGTCTACCCGACGATCGCCAGCCAGTTCAACGACCCCGGCATCAGCTGGATGTTCGCCAACCTGTGCCGCCTGCTGCGCGAGAAGCTTGCTTCGCCTGTAGGAGGGTCTTCAGGCCCGACCGCGACATCCGCCAACGGCGAAACCCGCCGGGAAACCGATTCCACGATCGCGGGTGAAGCTGCTCCTACAAAAGCGGGGAGGTGCGACTTCCAACCCGAGCTCGACACCTCGCTCAAGGAGCCCCGCGCCACCGTACTGATCCCCGGCAACCGCGCGCGCTACCTGGCCGAGATCGCCGAGCAGGGCCGTGCCATCAACCAGAAGATCGAATCGCAGGCCGAGATCGCCGACCGCGCGCAGAGCTACTGGCAGTCGCTGCATGACCTGGAAGACGACAAGCTGCCCAAGCAGCTCGAGCTGTATAAGGTCGACGACCTCCAGAGCCCAGCGAAGTCCTCTGACTCCCGCGATTCCTCCGCTGTAGGAGCGGCTTCAGCCGCGAACGCGCAGAACGCCCAGAACGGTGAGGACGATGCACAGGTCGCGGCTGAAGCAGCTCCTACAAAGGAAGGGGATTCCGCTCCCGCCGTCGACCGCACCCTGCTAACCCTCCGCCAGCGCTACAACGACGCCGTCCAATCCCTCACCAGCGACGCCCTCAAGCTCCTGCGCGACTGGCCGCAACGCCTCGCCTCGATCACCGACGAGGTCAACGAGTACCAGGTCCGCGGCAAGACCATCAAGGTCGAGAACTACCGCGAGTCGCTCAGCCACCAGCAGATCCCCAAGATCGCCGCCCCCACCTACAAGTCCTGGGGCGAGCTGCTGACCTTCCTGCAGAAGGAAAACCTGCCCGGCGCGTATCCCTACACCGGCGGCGTCTACCCGTACCGCCGCACCGGCGAGGACCCGATCCGCATGTTCGCCGGCGAGGGCACGCCGGAGCGCACCAACCGGCGCTTCCATTACCTCAGCGTCGGCCAGCCCGCCGCGCGGCTGTCCACCGCGTTCGACTCGGTCACCCTGTACGGCGAGGACCCGGCCAAGCGCCCGGACATCTACGGCAAGATCGGCAACTCCGGGGTCAACATCCCCACGCTGGACGATATGAAGAAGCTGTACTCCGGCTTCGACCTGTGCGCGCCGACCACCTCGGTATCGATGACCATCAACGGCCCGGCGCCGATGATCCTGGCGATGTTCATGAACACCGCCATCGACCAGCAGGTCGAGAACTACCTGCGCGAGGACCAGGCCCGCTGGGACGCCGCCCACGAGAAGATTGAGAAACTCTTCGAAGGCGACGCGTCCGGTAAGAGCAGACGCCCCGAGTACACCGGCATGCTGCCCGACACCCACGACGGCCTCGGCCTAGGCCTGCTCGGCGTCACCGGCGACCAGGTGGTCGATGCCGAGACCTACGAGCGCATCAAGGCGCACACCCTCAAGACCGTGCGCGGCACCGTGCAGGCCGACATCCTCAAGGAGGACCAGGCCCAGAACACCTGCATCTTCAGCACCGAGTTCGCCCTGCGCATGATGGGCGACATCCAGCAGTACTTCGTCGACAACGCCGTGCGCAACTTCTACTCAGTGTCGATCTCCGGCTACCACATCGCCGAGGCCGGGGCGAACCCGATCAGCCAGCTCGCCTTCACCCTGTCGAATGGTTTTACGATCGTCGAGTACTACCTCGCGCGCGGCATGGACATCGACGACTTCGCGCCCAACCTGTCGTTCTTCTTCAGCAACGGCATGGACCCGGAGTACACCGTCATCGGCCGCGTCGCCCGCCGCATCTGGGCCCGCGCCATGCGCGAGCGCTACGGCGCGTCCGCCCGCAGCCAGATGATGAAGTACCACATCCAGACCAGCGGCCGCTCCCTGCACGCGCAGGAGATCCAGTTCAACGACATCCGCACCACGCTGCAGGCCCTGTACGCGCTGTTCGACAACTGCAACAGCCTGCACACCAACGCCTACGACGAGGCCATCACCACGCCGACCGAAGAGTCCGTGCGCCGCGCCGTCGCCATCCAGATGATCATCAACAAGGAGCTGGGGCTGAACTTCTGCGAGAACCCCTGGCAGGGCAGCTTCATCGTCGACAAGCTCACCGACGTCGTCGAGGAGGCTGTCTACAAGGAGTTCGAGGCCATCAGCGAGCGCGGCGGCGTGCTCGGCGCCATGGACACCATGTACCAGCGCGGCAAGATCCAGGAAGAGTCGATGTACTACGAGCACAAGAAGCACGATGGCAGCCTGCCGCTGGTCGGCGTCAACACCTACCTGCCTAAGGAACACGCCGGCGACATCGTCACCGAGATCGAACTGATCCGCAGCACGCCGGAAGAGAAGGGCCAGCAGATCGACAACGTCGCCAACTACCAGCAGCTCCGCAACGACCTGGCCGCTGGCTCCCTCTCCCGCTCGCGGGAGAGGGCTGGGGTGAGGGCAAACGACACCTCAGACGCCGGCGCTGGTGTGGAGCAGGGCAGCGGCCTCGCCTACCTCCAAAAAACCGCCCGCGACCGCCAGAACGTGTTCGCCGCGCTGATGGAAGCGGTGAAGACCCATAGCCTGGGGCAGATCAGCCATGCGTTGTATGAGGTGGGTGGGGAGTATCGGCGGAATATGTAGCTCGTTGAACTGGATATATGTTGGCGAGCATGTAGGGTCGAGCACTTGTCAGCAGAGAAAATATCGGCCTGCGAGCAATCGCAGGCATCTATTTTGGCGGGCTTCACGCCGGCGCCCTACCAGTTACCGGCAGCCACTCGGCGGCGACCATTCTTCCGGGGATGAAGCTTGACCCAAAGATGAACAGCCCCCAATGTCCTTGGGTCTATAAAAGGGGAAGCGGCATGTTTGAAGATGCACAGCCACAGCTCGAACGAATCCTGACCTTGGTGGCAGCGTGTCCGGAAAAGCTACAAGAAAAGTGTTTTGAAATTCTCTTGAACGCATATGTTCAGGGCATGACGCCGCTACCCTCAGCGGTTCCGATCCCTATCACTGCCGTCGGAGCGACTGTAGATAGTTCGCATGGGAATAATGGGACGCCTATTCCTGAAGCAATCCGGTCGAAGCTGGTGAGCCTGGCGGGGCGCAATAAGGTTCCATTGGACAAAGCCGCAGCGCTTTTCGACTTCAACACTGATCCGTTTACGTTTCATGCGCACGTGGCACCAGGAGCAAACAAGGCTGAGAAGACCCGGAATGTTGCGCTCGCGCTCTCGCTGAAGAACTATCTGACTACCGGCAACTGGAGCACAGACTGGATGGAGTTCAGGGCTGCGTGCATTGATCAAAACTGCTTTGACCGAGCGAATACAGGCACAACTCTAGGTAAGGGGGGGCTGTTCAAGACCTGCACACAAGCGGAAGGAATAACACTTTCTTCCCGGGGAGTAACGGCAGCCGAGGCTCTTTTTGCTAGCCTCGCCGGTGGCGGGTCGGAGTAGCCAATGACTCCTAGTGCTGACGAACTGGAAGGATTCCACGACCGTATCCAACGGCTCGACTCTGACCTGGCCAAGCTGAGGTCAACGGAAGTACGGGCAGACATGCAGGCGGAGCTAGCGCGACACGCAAGGGAGTGGCTCCGACTGTCTACTGGGCTGAAGAACGGAACGGACGGCTTCTTGCCCGCACTTGATCCTTACGATCTAGCAATGACGGAAGTGTTGAACGCCACAAAACAACGCTCTCGCGCTACCGCTTTCCGAACGAAGCTTGCGCCCTTCCGTGATGGATTTATGGACAAGATCGTGGTGCCGGTAATGAGATACGAAGGTAGTCCGGCACAAACTGCTGCTAGGCAACTAGAGGCTCTTTTTTCCGAGTCAGTTACGCCTGAGGAAGCGCAATATGTTTCGGAGGCGGCGCGGTGCTCCTCGCTTCACTGCCATCGCGCTGCAATGATCCTTCTTTGGGCAGCGGCTATCGCTCGATTCCATGCCGAAATCCAGCGCATCGGGTTTACCGCGTTCAATTCCGCCGCTGCGACAGCCTCCGCTATAAAGGGGCCTCCCTTCAACCGGATCACTAAGGGGCTCAACGTGGCTAGCCTCGGAGAGCTTCAGCGCGGGCGCGACTTTGATGTGATCGCGGTCGGAATGGAAATCTGGAAATACGATCTACAGGCTTTCGAGGAACTCGACCGCTTGCTGGGACAGCGGAATAGCGCTGCGCATCCCGGAATGTTTTCACCGACGTCTCTGGACGTTCGGCAGTTTGCGGAAAAGTGTAAGCGCTTCGTCTTTAACGCGGTTGGCAGTGTGGCGACGTAAGCCTCTGCCCCAAGCACGGTCCAACTTTTGCACTGTCTCGCATGTTAAGCGGAAGAAGCATCCCCTTTGAGGGGCAGTATCCATTTGCCCCGTCGAACCTGATCTCTTTGTAGAATACGTAACGGACACCGCTCATTCGGCACGCAGTCTTGAGCCTGCAGGATTTAGCTTCTTCAACACGCGTATGTAGCTTAAGAGCACGTTGGTTTCGGCCGGAGTGCGAAGGTAGAGCGCCGCCTTCAAAAGGTCCTGCGTGCGGGACTTCCTAAAAGCGGTGGTGGCTGTTCGACTCAGCCGATACGCGCCATTTCAAGAGACGGCATGATCAAGACGACAAGGGCACGCATCCAGTTCAAGGGCATGCTAGGCCAAGCGAATCATTTCTTGATCACGACGTTGATTGGCCTCAACGCCGTCGAGAACAATACGGCCAAGCCCGGCAGCTCGCTCTCCGCGTCATGGAACCCACGTAGCGTCGTCGCCTCGGCGCGCCGCAGTCGTGCGTTCGTCCTCGACATGGCCCTCGTCAGGGCCGTCGACGCGCTTGATGCCTACCTCAGTACCGCCTATCGGAAGCCTTCTCTATTCGAAGCGGCTTCCTTGCGCAGTGAGATGGACAAAGCAGGGCATAGCGTGGCCAAGAAATTCCGCGCGGTCTGCAGACACGATCTGGGGCCGGAGCCGCTACTGGCAGCGTTGTGCAGACTCGCCATCGACTGGCGCAACCGGCGCGTGCACTCACTCGCGGACAATGAGCTGACGGCTGATGACAGAATGCTGATCGAAAAATCTGGGACCTACATCGCGGCGGAGTATCGGGGTTTGTCGGTCGCGACCATGCTGGACAACTTCGGCGGCTCGAAAGAACCGACGCTCAAGGAAGCTGCCGGCCTGATCAACGTCATGCACCATGTGGTGCGAGAGATAGATGCGAAGCTGGTTGCCCAAGTCGATATGGACCGATTGGTGCGCGAATCGATCCTGGTGGAGATGTGTGTGACCACCGGCACGCAAGCGCAGTGGAAGAAGGCCAAGGAGCGCTGCTCGAAGTTGTGGGACGCGGGCGAAAAGAACAAGAAAGTGCCGCGTTACCTCGAGTCGCTGGGGTTCTCGAGCGTCGCGCCGGGCGAGTCGCACCATGGAATGTTTGAGATATTTGCGCAGCGAACCGCCGGAGAGACGATGCAGTTCCTGCAGGAGAACACGGTCTAACGCCAGGTGCCGGCGACCGGGGGTCAGAGTGCGCTTTCGCGCTCACCGCGTGTGGTGCTTGCTCCGGCATCCGATCTTCGCGGATACCTCGCTGGTAGCTGCTCACAATAGGGAAATGTTTTGACATGCCGCGAAAAGTATTCATTGACGCAAGCAAAATAATCCAGTTCGGCCATAGCCTAGACAACGCCGAGGCTCGGACAATAGTCGAACTTTGCGAGTTGGGGCTTGTGCGGCTAGTCACCACAGATCTTACCGTTGCGGAAGTAGCGAAGCGGTTCGCAAAAGTAGAGTTTGAGAAGGTCCAGGACATTTGCAGGCCAGACTTTAGAGATCGTGCACAGCGTTACTTAGACATCGAGTTACCCAGTGTCGAGCGCGATGCGCTTAGAAAAAAAATCTTTGATCAGCAGCTTTTGCGTGTTAACGACTTTGTCAAAGCTACTAAAGCATCGGTGCTTTCTATAGATGACGTCCGACCATCGCAAGTCCTGGGCGACTACACGCACGCCCGCGGCTTGTTCTCTGCCGCCTCAAAGAAAGATCAGTTCCCTGACGCGTTTATTTTCGCCGCACTCGTGGGTGCGCTTGAGGCGGACGAGAAATTGATTATTCACGCTCAGGACAAGGATTTTGGCCCCGCGGTGAAGCACCTACCTAACGTCTCTTTTGTCGACGCATTCGAAGGCCTTCTCAGCGAACTCGGCATCTCGATGGTCGACGAATCGGTATTCGATTTGGTCGAGGCGAACGCCAACGCCTTTGAGATCCCCATTGGGGAGGCATTAAAACAGTACATCATCCATGCCGATGACGTCGAGGATGGCGAAATGGAGGTTTCGGAGGTGGGCGAAGTGGAGTTGGACATTTCCCGAGTTTATGGCGCATGGGAAGATACCTACTTGGTCTACGGAACAGTGAGTTGCAAGGCCACGGTGGACTACAGTCATCCGGATTGGGAGTCCGCTATATACGACAGTGAAGATAAGGTTTTGATCCCGTTCGGATCCGTGTCTGGGGAGGCCGAGGTCGACCTAGACAAGATTCCCTTTAGTTTCGAAGTAGAAGTTGATCCCGACGATAAGTCGCTGAATGTGTCTGCCGCGGACGTGCGCGGTCATGGATTTATAACTGCAACCCTTCATCCTAGGGAGTGGTGGTAGTAAAGGGTCAAAACGGGGTCAGGTTCACTTCCTGACGCTCAGGCCTCGTACGGCGCAATAATTAAAAACAGGGGTCAGAGTGCACTTTCACAAGAGGGTGCTTTGAGACGCCGCAGCCGCCTTCTCACCCGGCCGCCCGATCTTCGCCGGCCCCGCCCGCCGTTGAAGCTGCTCTTCGATCATCGTCCGGAAGCGGTCGGTGCCCAAGGCGTGCTGGCGTTGCAGGCGCAGCCGGATCAGCTCCAGCTCTTCGCGGCGTAAAACAGGGGTCAGAGTGCACTTTCACGCTCACCCTGACTAATCGGGGAATCGCAGCTCGGTGAGTGGCCTTGCCTCGCTGAGTTCGAAGGTGTCGTCGAACGCCGTGCCATCAATCGTGCCCCACACCCGTAAAACAGGGGTCAGAGTGCACTTTCACGCTCACCCTGACTAATCGGGGAATCGAAGCTCGGTGAGTGGCCTTGCCTCGCTGAGTTCGAAGGTCTCGTCGAACGCAGTGCCATCAATCGTGCCCCACACCCGGATCGAATAGGAGCCTGGCTGCGTCAGCATGACATCGAACGTGTAGCGCCCCGGGTGTCCATAACGCGGCCGCACGGCCATTTCGCGGCGTAAAACAGGGGTCAGAGTGCACTTTCATGCTCACCCTGACTAATCGGGGAATCGAAGCTCGGTGATTGGCCTTGCCTTAAAACAGGGGTCAGAGTGCACTTTCACGCTCACCCTGACTAATCGGGGAATCGAAGCTCGGTGAGTGGCCTTGCCGCGCTGAGTTCGAAGGTCTCGTCGAAGGCCGTGCCATCAATCGTGCCCCACACCCGGATCGAATAGGAGCCTGGCTGCGTCAGCATGACATCGAACGTGTAGCGCCCCGGGTGTCCATAACGCGGCCGCACGGCCATTTCGCGGCGGGACTTTCCGTCCGGCGAGATGATCTCGGCCTTGAGCCCGGCTTCCAGATCCGGGACCGTCTCTTTTTGGCCCGCGCGGCGGATGGCGAGATCCAGTCCATTCCGCTCGTTCGTGTAGATGGGTTCGGCAATCAAGCCGACGCTCATCCGGTACCGCTCACTCGCAACGAGTTTGTTGTTGTGTGCCAGTGCATTGCCTGCAGCCAGCGAGAACACCATCGCCAACACCACTCCAGCGCAAGAACGTCCCATGTGCCACCTTCGATTCGGCCAGTGCCAGGAACTGTAGGAGAAACAGGGGTCAGAGTCGACTGGGTCCATGTCGGAGAAAGTCGACTCTGACCCCGGTTTTAGACCCCGGTTTTACTCATCATTGCCCCCTTCCTTGAGGACAGGCCCATGAATTCGAACGCGCCCGGTCGGACGGCGCTGTGCGGTTTCATCGCTGGCGCGGTTGCCTACCTCGTCTTCCACCAGGGGGGTTTCTGGGCGCTGATCCAGGCGGGTGTTCTCGAGGCCAGCACCTGGTCGATGGTGTCGACCAAGCCGTTCGGTGTTCCGCAAGTCGTCTCGTCCATGGTCTGGACCGGGCTTTGGGGTGTGCTCGGCGCCTTCGCTTTTTTAGGATCGTGTTTTCCTGCTCCAGCCGAGTCACCTGCCGCCGCAACTGGGCCAGCTCCTGCTGTTGGGGCGAACGGCGTCCCGAACCGCGAAACGCCAGGTCGCCGTCCGCGGCGATCGCATCGCCCCACTTGTCGAGCCTGTTGCGCGGCACGCCCAGCTCCAAGGCCAACGGCGAAACCGGCTTGTCGCCGCGCTCCAACAGCCGAACCGCCTCGCGCTTGAACTCCGCAGTGAACCGCTGCCTTGCCATCCAGCACCTCCCGGGTTGTCCCCACTCTCAGGTGTCTGTAAAAGGCAGTCCAAACTGACCCCACATTGTTGTCATTTTTTGTGACCCCTTTTTTTGCAGTTAATATCGCAGTGGGAAGCGCCTCCGGCGCCAGAATTCATGGGGATGAGCAATGCCTATCCGAAATATGGCCGTAGTCGCCTGTTTGCTGCTGGCGGGCGGCGTTGCAACTGCGCAATCGCTGGAGAAGACCTACGCCGAGCTGTGCTCGGACCCGGCCGCGGCCAAGAGCGAGGCATGCACGGTCATGGCGCAGGCGCTGGTGGCGAAGTACCAGGAGGCGGGTGGCGCACCTGAAGTCGCCAGCGAGACCATGGAGGAGCCGCAGGGCGCCGCTCGCTGGGGCCCGTTCGGCGAGGTCGTCGACGTGCCGCTGGTCGATTTCCTGGTTGACAGCGCGGACATGCAGGTCTTCGAACCCGCGGTGATCAAGTACACCTGGGTTGTGCCAGGGGAGGTCATGGCGGTGTCGGTCAAGCAGCTGGACGGTAGCTTCGAGCAGGCATCGACCATGCGCTGGGACAGTGAGCGCCGCGGCCTGCTCGATTCGTCGATGCCCGCCGACGCCCCTGGCGGACTGCTCGCGTGGCGACCGGACGGGTCCTTCGTCATGGACATCGGTGGCGCGCGCGTGACCTACAGCGGGCTGCCCGACGGGACGATGGAGCTGCTCGCCGAGGTCGACCAAGGCCAAGGCCTGCAGATGCACTGGGTGCAGCATCGGGTGGAGGCGACGCCTGCCAACGTCAAGGCGGCCGAGGACACGTACGCGCTGATGAAGCAGATCGCGGCCAACAGCGCCGCGACCGACGCCTTGATGGCGGAGATCACGAAGCGGGACCAGGCGCTGAAGAGCAGCCCGCTGTGGCAGCAGACGCTGGTCAACCGGGCCAACGCCGAGGCGGAGCGGGCTCGCAAGCGGGCGTCGGGATCGAATGGTCAGCAGATTTTCGGAGCGATCCTGCAAGGCCTGTCGCAGGGCCTGGCCGAGTCGTCGGGGTACGCGGACGGCCCCTACGATGCCTCCGGTCCGGTGGGCTCGTACCAGCGCGCACAGGCGCGCCTGACGGCAACGGTGGAAGGATTCGAGCGCCAGGCGGCGGCGGAACGTGCGCAACAAGCAGGCCGCCACGGGTCGGGGGGTACGCAGGTGTCCAGCCCGGCATCTGTTGCCGGCCAGGCGCAGGCATACGGTGCGCCCGCTGCGACGCAAGCCTCGGCTTCCCCCAGCCGCTACACCGCGCTGGACGGCCCGGGTACAGGCACATGGGCATCCGCGGGGGTAGGGGCCGCGTCGTCCGGCGGCCAAGCCTCCACCCGCAACCACCCCTCGACCTGTGTCTCCCCGCCGGTGACCAGCACGCACCGTTGCGGATCGATGAGCGGCTACAAGGTACGGGTTACCAACAACTGCGCCGCTCCGGTCGACGTCCGCGTGTGCTTCATGACCGACAAGGGGTGGAACTGCCAGGCCAATTACGGTGTGGCGCCGGCGGGCGATTGGGAGCCGGGCTGGTGCCACGCCAACACGGGCCAGGTGTTCCATTCCGCCCGCTACAGCGATAGCAACGAGAAGCTGGGATCGCCTTAGCGGGAAAGAGGGGTCAGAGTCGGCTTTCTCAACCCGCCTGCGTCTTGCGCGGTCGCCCGATCTTGCGGGGTCCTGCAGCTCGTCCCAGCTGCGCCTCAATGGCGCGGCGGAAGCGCTCGCAGCCGTAGGCGTGCTGTCGCTGCAAGTGCAGGCGGATGGCTTCGGTTTCGGCTGGATCGACGGCTTCCATGGCCAGCGGGCGGCACAAGAACCAAGAACGGTGTCAGGTTCACTTACTCAAGTTCAATGCACGCGTGGGGCGGCCGATGTGCCGACAGTACCCCGGCGAAGCGGTGCGTCTTGGCTTGGACCATCGCCTGGAAGGCGGCGCGTCCGTACGCGCGCTGTTGCTGCAGGTATGCGCGGATCCATCGCGCGATCCACCGCTTCGGCTGGTTCTGGCGGTTGAGCGGGCACGGGGTGCATCACGCCTTCCACAATCTGCACGCGCTGAGCGTCAGCGCTACGCATCCGCTGGAGACGTTATTCCTGACGCTGCCGATGGTGCTGCTGGCCGGCCTGTTCGGCGCGCCGGCCGAGGCGGTGGCCGGCGCGGTGGTGCTGCTGGTGGTCGATGGGACGCTCGCCCACGCCAACCTGCGCATGGACACGCCGGTGGTGAACTGGCTCTTTACCTCCAGCAACCAGCACCGGCGCCATCACTCGCAGGTGTTCGAGGACAGCAACTCCAACTACGCCTGCAACGCAATCCTCTGGGATCGGCTGTTCGCACCTACAGCGCTGATGACGTGGAACAGACCGGCATCGGCCCTCGCCAACCGACGCTCTGGGAGATGCTGAGGATGCCGTGGCGGGAGCCCGGCGATGTGGATACGGCCGCGTCGCGTGCACGAGAAAACCATTAGATAAACCGGATGTTTCGTCGCGGTAGACAGGATGGGCAGGGCCGGCTCAAAACTGCGGGCAACAAGCGCCAAGCGGAAAATCCCGACACCCACTGTTTTCCTGTTCAACTACCAGCGTGCCGTTTAAACCTTTTGCCGCGTTGGCGCATCGGCCTTGTAGCACTGCGGTCTTTGACTATGCCGAATCCGAACTCCGGGAGAACCAGATGAAATTGCTCGCGACGTTTACCACGCTGTTGCTTGGATCATTGCTGATTGGGTGCCAGTCGACGGCGAGCCGGGCCTCGCAAGAGGATGTTCCCGCCGTCGCTGCTGACGAACAGCTCGATCAACAACTGGCCAGGCTTGTCGCCGAGCACGGCATTCGGACTGCCGGCGTCGGCGTGATCAGGAACGGGGAACTGGTCTGGACGGGGTACTACGGTGAGCAGAGCACGGGTGTTCCCGCGTCTCGCGAAACGCTGTTCAATGTCGCGTCGATTTCAAAAGTCATCACCACTGAAGCCGTCCTGCGGCTGGTCGGCGAAGGCAGGCTGTCGCTGGACGAACCCATGGCGGCACACTGGGTCGATCCTGATCTGGCGGACGATCCGCGGCACGAGCTGCTGACGCCGCGCATGGTGCTGACGCACACGACAGGCTTTCCGAACTGGCGTTTCCTGCTTGAAGATCGCAAGCTCAAATTCCTGCACGACCCCGGTACCACCTACGGCTACTCGGGTGAAGGGTTCGAATACCTTGCCCGTTACGTAGAAGAAAAGCTGGACCGCGATTTCGGCGACGTTGTCAACGACGTCGTGATTGAACCCATCGGCATGTCGCACGCTGCATTCAGCATTGACGAATCAGCTTTCGGCGACCTTGCACAACCGCTCAACGAGCAAGGCGAGTTCGCCGGCCACTACTGCCGTCCCAACGGCTGGTGCCGCAAGCCGGGGACCTATTCCGCGGCTGACGACATGATGGTCAGTGTCGAAAGCTACGCGAAGTTCATGCTTGCGGTAATGAACGCCGATGGCTACAGCGAACATCTCGCTGCCGAACGTAATCACGTGCACACCGAAAAGGGCTCGCAGGCCAACGTCGATTGCAGCCATGTTCCAGAGGACCAGTGTCCCCAGGTGCAGGGCTTCGGGCTGGGCTGGGAAGTGCTGGACTACGGCGACAGCAAGCTGTTGTCGCACGGCGGCAGCGACTGGGCGGAACTTGCCCTCGCGTATTTCCACACCGGGTCACGCGACGGGCTGCTGATCTTCTTCAATGCGCCGCCGGAACGCGCCATGGCCGCGATGCCTGCGGCTATCCGCGCCCTTGATCCGGACTCGCCGATGGAGAACCTCTATCAGCGCCGGTTTGAAAAGATGAAGGCAGCGCAGGGGGGAGCGCTGTAAAGCACGAAGCAAAAACGGGAAGCAAAAACGGGGTCAGGTTCACTGAAGCAAAAACGGGGTCAGGTTCACTTACTCAAGTTCAATGCGCGTACGGGGCGGCCGATGTGCCGGCCGTACCTCGGCGAAGCGGTCCGTCTTGGCTTGGACCATCGCCTGGAAGGTGTCGCGTCCGTACGCGCGTTGTTGCTGCAGGTATGCGCGGATGGCGGCGAGGTCCCCGTCGCTGATGGTTTCGGCGAGGAGGTTACGGTAAGCGTCGCCTCGTTCCTTGTCGGTGGCGCCCAGCGCGCCCTGGGTGGGGTGCAGAGTCAGCAGCGGGTCATCGCGCAGGCCGCACAGCGCTGCGCAGCTGGACCAGGGGAAGGCGACGGGATCGTCGGTCATGCGGGCGCGCACGGGATTGAGGTCGATGTAGCGCACGCAGCGCAGCAGGTAGTCGGCGCTGTCGACGAGGCAGGATTTGTAGCGGCCTTCCCATAGGGTCCCGGTGCGGCGGTGGCGGGCATTGAACTGGCCGACGTACTGGCGGCCCAACTTCTGCATCAGTCGCCCGGTCGCGCCGGCCTTGGGCGGGGTGACCAGCAGGTGGACGTGGTTGTCCATCAGTACGTAGGCGTGCAGCCGGCAGTCTGTGGCGAGCAGCGCCTCACGCAACAGGTGACGGTAGCGGGCGCGATCGGCGTCGTCGAGGAAGCAGGGGAGACGGTTGTTGCCGCGCTGCACGATGTGCTGCGGGATGCCGGGTAGGTCGAGACGTGGTTGGCGAGCCATTCGCGCAGCTTCGCCGACCAGGCGGCGCCGCGGAACGGGCGGTGGTGTGCAAACTTTGTCAGAAATGGCCGGGCTCGCAGGTCAGAAGTGCGAAGTGAACCTGACCCCGATTGAACTGGCGGGTCAGAAGTGAACCTGACCCCGATTGAACTAACCTGACCTCGATTGAACTGAAAACGGAATAAGTTATTGGCATCATTGTTTTTGGCGGCTCTATGTACGAAATCTCTCCCTACCATTTGCTGCTGACCGCCTTTGGCCTCGTGGTCATCCTCGCTTACTGGGTGCCGCGGCTGGTCTCCCGGAGCGAGCCACCGGCTTCCGCCCTGTTGATCGGATTGGGGTTTCTCGCCTTTGGCTGGATCCCGGGTATGCCGGAGGCGATCGATCCGATTTCGTTGCCAAAGCCGTGGGAGGTGATCAGCGAACTTTGCGTGGTCGCCGGGCTGTTCGGTGTGGGCCTCCGCATCGACCGGGTTGCCTCGCGCAAGGTTTGGATGCCGACCGTTCGGCTGCTGGCAATCGCCATGCCGCTCACCATTGCCGCGATCGCCTTGGGCGGATGGGCGCTCGGTGGCATGACGATCGGAGGCGCGCTGCTGCTTGGTGCCGTTCTTGCTCCAACCGACCCGGTGCTCGCAGGTGATGTTCAGGTCGGGCCGCCGCTCGAGGGCGGCGAGCATCCGGTTCGATTTGCGCTCACTACCGAAGCCGGGCTCAACGACGGGCTCGCTTTTCCGTTCGTCTATCTGGCGCTCGCGGTTGTAGGCGCGGGCGGCTTCACTGCGGCCACCGTAACCGAGTGGCTGTGGCTGGATGTCGCCTATCGCATCGCCGTCGGCGTCGCCGCCGGTGCCGCACTCGGCTGGCTGCTGGGCAAGCTGCTGTTTGACTGGCCCAAACGCAACCCTCTGGCGAACACCAACTCGGGCGTAATTGCGCTCGCGGGCGTACTTGCGGTCTATGGCCTGACTGAACTGGTCGAAGGTTACGGCTTCATCGCCTCGTTCGTCGCGGGCTTGGTGCTTCGCAGGCGGGAGTCCGAGCATGAGTTCCACACTCAGCTCCACGACTTCAGTGAAGCGATCGAGCATGCGCTGACTTCTATGCTCCTGATCGGCTTAGGCGCAGCTCTACCTGCCTTGTTCCCCTCACTCACCTGGACCGGAGCGGCAATCGGGGCGGCCCTGATCCTCCTTGTCCGGCCACTCGTCGGGTGGCTGTCGCTTCTCGGGACCATGGACCGGAAGCGGGAGCAGGCGGCGGTTGCGTTCTATGGCGTACGCGGCGTCGGGTCGATCTACTATCTTGCCTACGCGGGCTCGCATGCCGAACTCGTCAACGAAGCCGAGCTGTGGGCCGTCGTCGCCTTCACCATCCTGCTTTCGACGGTTGTCCATGGCTTCTCTGCCGGCGTCGCCGTGAAACGCGCGACCGGAGAACCATCATGAGGGGCTAAGAACGGTAAGAACGGGGTTAAGAACGGGGTCAGGTTCATTTACTAAGAACGGGGTCAGGTTCACTTACTCAAGTTCAATGCGCGTGTGGGGCGGCCGATGTGCTGGCCGTACCCCGGCGAAGCGGGCCGTCTTGGCTTGGACCATCGCCTGGAAGGCGTCGCGTCCGTACGCGCGCTGTTGCTGCAGGTATGCGCGGATGGCGGCGAGGTCCCCGTCGCTGATGGTTTCGGCGAGGAGGCCACGGTAAGCGCCGCCTCGTTCCTTGTCGGTGGCGCCCAGCGCGCCCTGGGTGGGGTGCAGAGTCAGCAGCGGGTCATCGCGCAGGCCGCACAGCGCTGCGCAGCTGGCGACCTCAATTCCGTGCGCGCCCGCATGACCGCAGAAATGGCCGCGCTCGCGGGTCAGAAGTACCCCGTTAAGGTCAATTGACGAGGTTGCTGACCTCTTGCGCGAGGTGCCGGACTTCGTCGTCGATGTCCCGGACCTCAGGGTCGTGGTCAGCAACCTCACTGACGAGATCCGGAACCTCGACCGTGAGGTCCCGGACGCCGCGCGCGAGGTCGGCGGCCTCGTCGGCCAGGTTCCGGACTTCGCGGCTTCGGTGCCGGCCGACCCTCACCCCTTGCTTGCACCGCCTGCGGTGCCGATTAAAAATAGCCTTGGGGGCCGGTTGTGGCCGGGGGAGCAAGCGGAATGTTGAGGCGTGCATCGTGGCGAGCGTGGCTCGTACTTGTCGTGTTTGTGGCGTGGAATTTCGGGGCGGTGGCGGACGACTCCCCTGTGTCGCGGGAGTCCTGGGGCGATTACGCAACGGTGGCGGGAAAAACTACCCGGCCAAGTGAGAGCACCTACCAGTTGCGTTGGCGTTGGGAGAAGCCCGGACACGAGCTGATCGAGGAGTATTGGCAGCCCGATGGCTCCCGCATCGCGCACATGATGGCCATCACCCTGGGCGCCGAGCGCGGAACGCTGGTGTTGCAGTCGTCGGCATTGGGCAACAAGGTCTGGAACGGCACGGTGCAGCCCGACGGCACGGTGCTGTTTATCGGCAAGGGGCTGCTGAAACTGCCGTACCTGGCGGGACTGTCCGACGACGGTGCTTGGGAGGTGCGCCGGGTGAAACTGGACGGTGCCCGCATTGCGTCGGTGAAGCCCGCCGATGAGTACAACCACTTCATCCTGGAAGGCGATGTCGAAGACGCCGTGGCTGTGGCCAGCGCTACCGGTACGCAGGCGCCGGATGAACCTGGCACCGGCAAGGCGGAAACGGACGACGTGCAAGGCGCAGCGGACCCGCTAGCGCCTCAGCCGGCCGTCGCAACGGTGGCAGCCGCGGAACCCGCCAGCGAGTCCCGGGCGCCTGCTCCTGAACCGGTCGCCGCAGCGCCTGGCGCACCCAAGCAGGGGCCGCGGCAACTGTCCGAGGCGGATTTGGCTCTCCTGCGTTCGCGCATGGACACGGACAAGGTGCGGCGCATGCAGAACCTCCGGCGCGAGCAGCAGGCGGCCGAAGCGCAGCGTCGGAAAATCGCGTGGCAGATGGAACAGGACCGGCTAGACGCGGCGCAGGAAGAGGCCGAATACGAAGCCGAACAGGCCGAGAGTGCCGCCAACTGGGGGAACGTCCTCAATGCCTTCGAGCGCGGCTTCAACCAGGTCAATGCGGACAACCTTCGGATGCGCGACACGCTCCAGAGCGGCATCGACCGCGGGATCGCGCAAGGCGCCGCACTGTATGCGCAGAAGCAGGCCGAACAAGCGCGCCTCGACGCACAGGCGCGTGCAGCGGATGCCGCTTACGCGCGGGACGTCCGCGAGCGCGAGGAGCTGGCCCGCCAGGCGCGTGTCGCGGAACAACGCGCGGCCGAGGCGCAGCGCGCGGCACAGGCGCAGCGCATGGCCGAGCTTCGGTCAGCCAACCTCCGTGCGGCCGAGCGCGAGGCGCCGGATCCGGTCGCGGCGGGGTCGGCGGGCCGTGCGTCCACGTTGACCGATCCCAACACCTGCGTGACGCCGCCGCGCACGTCCCCCAATCGCGCGTGCGGCAAGGGCTTTGCGGCGACCATCAGCAACCAGTGTGCGCAGCCGGTGGATGCGCGCGTCTGCCACATGACCGTCCGCGGCTGGGATTGTGGTGCGAGTTGGGGCATTCAGCCGGGCAGCGACTGGAGCTATGCGGTCTGCGCATCGACCGGCGAGACATTCATGTCGGTGCGCAGCACCGGGACCGATCAACCACTGGCATCGCCGCCCGGCGGCTGACGTGGTGCATCTGAACAAGGGGGAACAGGCATGACAAAGGCGATTGCATCGATGGGCTGGGCGTTGCTGGCGGGGGCGTGCCTGATGGCCCTTCCCATGGCCGCGGCCGCGCAAGCGGGGCAGACGGCCGAGGGCGCGCAGGCGTTCCTGGCGGCAATGGCGCAGCGCGGATTGGCCCGTGCGACGTTTATCGACCCGCAGGGCCGCGCCAACCATGTCACCGGCACCTACGAGGTCAAGACGACGCGGATCTGGTTGTCGGCGAAGGAAGAGGCATCAAGCAACCCCATCGAGCGCAGCCTCGGCGAGATGGTGGTGGCGGGGCTCGCATCGGGCGACCTTCAGGGCGCGCCGGATGCCTGCAGCACCCGCATTACCGGCGTGCAGGGGCCGGCCAACCTTTTCGAGATGAAGCCCAGCAGTTGGGAGGAGCCCGGCTTCGGGGTGTCCGTGTCGGTCATGCGGATGGAGACCTGGAACTACAGCGAAGGCTTCTCGGCCTTCGCCGGCGAGCACGCCATCGACTGGCGCCAGGCCAAGGTGGCCCGCAGCAATGACGGCTCACGGATCGACATCTCCGTCCCCGGACAGAAGTTCGCGACCAACATCCTGTCGTTCGTCCCCGGCGACACCGAATTGGGCGACCGCATCGAATACGCAGCCAAGTTCCTGCGGATGAGCTGCGACGAAATTGCGGCGACCGGATTCTGATTGGCCAAGCCGCTGGTGTTCGCCTGGGCAACTTAACGGGGTGGCAACTTAACGGGGTCAGGTTCACTTACTCAAGTTCAATGCGCGTGTGGGGTGGCCGATGTGCTGGTCGTACCCCGGCGAAGCGGGCGGTCTTGGCTTTGACCATCGCCTGGAAGGTGTCGCGTCCGTACGCGCGCTGTTGCTGCAGGTATGCGCGGATGGCGGCGAGCTGGCGGCCCAACTTCTGCATCAGTCGGCCGGTCGCGCCGGCCTCGGGAGGGGTGACCAGCAGGTGGACGTGGTTGTCCATCAGTACGTAGGCGTGCAGCCGGCAGTCTGTGGCGAGCAGCGCCTCACGCAACAGGTGACGGTAGCGGGCGCGATCGGCGTCATCGAGGAAGCAGGGGAGACGGTTGTTGCCGCGCTGCACGATGTGCTGCGGGATGCCGGGTAGGTCGAGACGTGGTTGGCGAGCCATTCGCGCAGCTTCGGCGACCAGGCGGCGCCGCGGAACGGGCGGTGGTCTGCAAACTTTGTCAGAAATGGCCGGGCTCGCAGGTCAGAAGTGCGAAGTGAACCTGACCTCGTTAAGGTCCGCCGCGTTAGTCTTGCGTCCTTCCGAAAGCAGGGTTGTGAAGGGATGAGAGCCACCGTCGTCGGTCTCGTGACGCCGCATCTGTTGCGCGTCGTTGACCTCGCCAATGAAGCCGAGAAGGGCGTCAACGTGGATTGGCATCTGCGCGATGCCGTGGCCAGGTCGATGGGCGAGCTGGGCAATCAGCACAACGCTCCGGTGTTGATGGCGGCATATGTCGATGGGCTGGAGAGCGCTGCAGCTCAGGTCCCGAAAGCCCGTATGGCGTACGTGCGCGTCCTGCAGGCCGCGGCTGACGCAGCGCGCCTTCTCAGGCGCGATTGAACGGTAGAACAGGGGTCATAGTCGGATCGAGGACTCGACGCCGGAGATGTGAGGGATTTCATCGCCGGGGTCCCAACGCTCACGGGCGAGGCTCTACTCTCTATTGACCCAACCGCAGCGAGACCCCCCGATGACCCGCATCGCCCCCGTCCTTCCGCTCACGTTTGCGCTCGCCGTGGCGCTGGCCACCGCGTCCTGCACCACCACCACGCCCGACGTTGCCGAGACGGCGAATGGCCCGCTACGCATCGAAGGCACCATCACCGCCATCGACCTGCAGCCGTGGAGCTACGACGGCAACGCCACCGTGCAGGTGGACGCGGACGGGCGCGGCGCTGTGCAGGTGCAACTCCCGGCCCGTTGGAACCTGTGCAATGCGCCGCCGGTGGACGTGCAGTCGCTGGCCGTCGGCATGCGCGTGCAGGCGGTGGGTGCCGCAGCGGGCGAGGGCGGGCTGGTGGTGTGCGAGGACGCGGCCCATCGTCTGGAGCTTGTGCAGTAGCGCCCCCGCTCGCCTAGCCAGGAGGGCGCGTATGCGTCGCCAACTGTTGCCACGTGACCTCGGATTCGAGGTCCTCCCGGGGGACGAGTCATCGCTGTTCAAGTGGTTTCTTGCCAGCTTCCTGTTCGGCAACCACATCTCGCAGGAGGTCGCCGCCGCGACCTGGCGCGTGCTCGTGGAGGTGCATGGCTGCGATACGCCGCGGAAACTGTGCAGCTTCACTCACGCCCAGTTGGTGCGGATGCTGGGCGAGGGCGGGTACCGCCGGTATGACGAGTCCACCGCGACCCGGCTGTCGCTGCTGTGTCGAACCCTGATGGACGAGTACGGCGGGCGCATCGGTGGCATCGCCGAAGCGGCGGAGACCCGCGACGACTTCGAGCGCCGCTTGCTCGCGTTCAAGGGCGTCGGGCCGGTCACGTCGGGCATCTTCATGCGCGAAGCGGAGCCGGCGCTGTTCCCCGCGCGAGAGACATAGCCCGATTCGCGCGCAGCTTCTTCCAGCCGCTCCCGCCGCGACATGCGGCAGCCAAAAAGGCACACTCCCGCCCATGGCCTTCAACGTCCGCGAGATATTCGCCCTCCTCAACGATGCGCAGGTCGACTACGTCGTTGTCGGCGGACTGGCGGTCATCCTGCACGGCTATCTGCGCGCCACGGCCAACCTCGACCTCGCGATCGGTTTCTCGCTGGACAACGCCCGCCGCGGCATGCGGTCGCTTGCGTCAATCGGCCTGCAGCCACGCTTGCCGGTGGCGCTTGATGACTTCGCCGACGCCGACAAACGCAGCGACTGGCTGCGCAACCGCAACATGCTGGTATTCCCGTTGTGGGACCCGGCCAACCCGTTGCGTTCGCTGGACGTGTTCATCGACGAACCCATCGGGTTTGATGACCTGATGGCGGAATCGGTAATCAAGGACATGGACAGCTTGAAGGTCCGGATCGCTTCCATCCAGCACCTGATCGAGATGAAGCGTCGCGCAGGGCGTCCGCGCGACCTGGAGGACATCGACAAGCTTCAGCAGATACACGATGCCGGGGAGGGAAGCGTCCGATGAGTCCCTGCCACCCGCTGGACTTCAGCTTCGAGGACGCCGAGCGCGCCCAGTTGATGGCGTGGGTCAACCTGAGCGCGGACGCCAAGATCGACTTCTTCGAGGAGATGGTCGAGCTTGCCTACATCAGCGGCGCGCTGGCGCCGGAACGGCTGGCGTTGCGCGACAGGGGTCCGCGGTAGGGTTATTCAACCCTGAGCGTCGTGGGGTCGCCCACGGCCGATCCACTGTTCGGAGTGTGATCCTGCCCGGCTGCATGGTCACGTCGCGCCCATGCAGCCGGATGCATCCTGCGTGCTGCGGCACCTTGCCGCGTCCCGATTTTGCAAGAGGTCCCATGAGCAGTGCGCTTCAAAACAAGACCATCGCCATCCTCGCCACCGATGGCGTCGAACAGGTCGAACTGACCGAGCCGAAACAAGCGGTGGAGCAGGCCGGCGCGACCACAGCGCGTCAGGTCTTCCCCCTGGCGCGGCCCTAGCGTCGGCGAGGTCTCGAGCCATAACCGGATCACCGACGCACGCAATGCCCGGTACTCCGCCGCGGTCTGGTTGATGTCGAAGCCACTGGCCGCGCCAACGTGCCGTGCGTCTCCGCGGCCGGGTCCGGCCCGCCTGCCGTCACCGGCGCGTGCCCCTTGGGTTTTTCCGACCGTTCCCGCTCTGTCTGCGGCACCTTCATGTCCGCCGCGATGGTGACGAGGATCTGGTCGATGTGGTCACGCAGGGCGTCCCGGTCCATGTCCTCGGCAGCGGGCCCCAGGGTCCGCGCGAACGCTTCGCACTCGTCAACGATCAGCGCGTTGTTTGCGGCGATGAAACCGACAGGTCAGCGACCATGGCGACGGTTCCCCCTTTTGGGCAGCACGGGTGTCTGGCGGGCGCGTGGTGCGACACCGTGCACCACAGTATGCCAGCGGGCGGGCACGCTCTCGCCGGATTCCCGTCCACGTTGCCCACACGAGGCGATATGCGATCCTTGTCGGCCTTTTACCGGGACCGGGACCCGTGCCCATGAACCTGCGTGAGCGTCATCACGTCACCGTTGCCGGCCGGGGGCCGGCGAGCATGGTGTTCGCCCATGGCTTCGGCTGCGACCAGAACATGTGGCGGTTGATGGCGCCGTCCTACGAAGACCGCTACCGCACCATTCGCTACGACCTGGTTGGCAGCGGCCGCTCGGACCTGTCGGCCTACGACAGCAATCGGTACGACACGCTGCAGGGCCATGCGGATGACCTGATCGCGGTGGTGCGCGAGTTCGCCGAGGGGCCCGCCGTGGTGGTCGGCCACTCGGTGAGCGCGATCATCGGGATGCTGGCCGGCATCAAGGCACCGGAGCTGTTCCAGGCGCATGTGATGCTGGGGCCGTCGCCCTGCTACATCAATGACGGGGATTACGTCGGCGGCTTCAGCCGCGAGGATATCAACTCGCTGCTGGAAACGATGGAGGGCAACTACCTCGGCTGGTCCAGCAGCATGGCGCCGACCATTATGGGCGCGCCTGACCGGCCCGAGCTGGCCGAGGAGCTCACCAACAGCTTCTGCCGCACCGACCCGGAGATCGCCACGCACTTCGCGCGGGTGACCTTCCTGTCCGACAACCGTGCCGACCTGCCAAAGCTGCACGCCCCCGCGCTGGTCCTGCAGTCCAGCGACGACCTCATCGCTCCGCTGGCCGTGGGCGAGTACATGGCGCGCACGCTGCCGGACGCGACCTTGCGCGTGATCAGCAATGTCGGCCATTGCCCGCACCTGAGCGCGCCGGCCGAAAGCATGGCCGCGATGAACGAATTCCTCTGCGAGCTGGCGGCGCGCGGCGGGCGTGGGCGCAACTGACCACGACACCGGCGGCACCGAGGCGCTCTACGAGCACGCGCCCTGCGGCTTGCTGGTCACCGACGACGACGGCCTGCTGCTGCGGGCCAACGACACGTTCTGCGGCTGGGTCGGCGTGGAGGGCGGAGCGCTGGTCGGGAGGCGCCGGTTCCAGGACCTGCTGACGGTGGGCGGACGGATCTTCCACCAGACACAGTGGATGCCGCTGCTGCGCATGCAGGGCTCGGTGACCGAGATCAAGCTCGACGTCCGCTACGGACCGGCACGCCTACGAGCGCGAACTGCTGCTCCTCGGCCCGCTTGCGCGCGGCCAGCAGCGACCTGCGCACGCCGCTGGGCACCATCCGCACGGGCGGGGAGGTGCTGCGGATGCTCGACCTGCCGGAGCGGTACCGGCCGCTGCTGGGCAACATCGACCGCGCTACCGACCGCGCGCTGGCCCTGATCAACGACCTGCTGGACCTGACTCGCTCGCGCCTGGGGCAGGGCATGGCGATCACGCGCCAGCCGATCGACCTGCACGACACGGTCGCCGCGCAGGTGGCGGAACTGTCGCAGGCCTATCCGGAGGCGCGCATCGAGCACCTCCGGCAGGGCGACGGCCATTGCGAGGCCGATCCGGTCCGGCTGGGCCAACTGGTCGGCAACCTGGTGTCCAACGCGGTGGCCTACGGCCGGCCCGGCGCGCCGGTGGTGGTGGTGTCGACCTCGATCGATGGCGAGTGCACCATCTCGGTCCACAACGAAGGCGAGCCGATCCCCGAGGCGTTGCAGGGCTCGCTGTTCCAGCCGATGGTACGCGGCACGGACGTTGGCGCCGCTACCCGCAGCGTGGGCCTGGGCCTCTACATCGTCGACGAGGTCGCCCGAGCCCACGGCGGCGCCGCGCGGCTGGCGTCCAGCACCGCCGAGGGCACCGAATTCGTCGCCGGCTTTCCGGTGAACTGATGGGTGAACCTGGTCCCGCCGGTTGGGCCTGAAGCGTTCATCCGCTGTCTCACCAGATGAGACAGAAGCCCGCGACCATCGTGCGATGAACGTGACCGAAAAGCTCGCCGTGCTGGCCGACGCCGCCAAGTACGACGCGTCCTGTGCATCCAGCGGGGCGGCCAAGCGGGACTCGCTGAAGAGCGGCGGCATTGGTAGCACCGGCGGCATGGGCATCTGCCATTCCTATACGCCGGACGGCCGTTGCGTGTCGCTGCTGAAGATACTGCTGACCAACTTCTGCATCTTCGACTGCGTGTACTGCGTCAACCGCGTGTCCAGCAACGTGCGGCGCGCGCGCTTCAGCACCGATGAGGTGGTCCGGCTCACGCTGGATTTCTACCGTCGCAACTACATTGAGGGACTGTTCCTCTCCAGCGGCATCATCCGCAGCGGCGATTACACCATGGAGCAGCTGGTGGAGGTGGCGCGCAGCCTGCGCGAGGACCACCGGTTCGGCGGTTACATCCACCTCAAGACCATCCCCGATGCCGCACCGGAGCTGCTGGCCGCCGCGGGCAAGTACGCGGACCGGCTCAGCATCAACGTCGAGCTGCCAACCCAGGCCGGGCTGGACGCGTTGGCCCCGGAGAAGAACCTGCAGAAGATCCGCGGCGCGATGGGCGAAGTGCGCTGGCGGATCGAGGACGGCAAGGCCGCGCGCAAGGCCGTGCGTCGTGGCTCGGCGAAGCCGCCGCGGTTCGCGCCGGCCGGGCAGAGCACGCAGATGATCATCGGTGCCGATGCGGCGGACGACCGCAGCGTGCTGCAGTCAAGCGCCAACCTCTACGGCAACTACCAGCTCCGGCGCGTGTACTACTCGGCGTTCAGTCCGATCCCGGATGCCTCTCCGCGGCTGCCGCTGGTGGCACCTCCGCTGGCCCGCGAACACCGCCTGTACCAGGCCGATTGGCTGCTGCGCTTCTACGGGTTCGATGTCGACGAGATCGCGCCGGCGGGCACGGGCACTGGGATGCTGGACCTGGACATCGATCCCAAGCTGGCGTGGGCCCTGCGCCACCCGGAGCGGTTCCCAGTGGACGTCAACCAGGCCCCGCGCGAAATGCTGCTGCGCGTCCCCGGGCTGGGCACGCGCAACGTCGTGCGGATCGTGCAGTCGCGTCGCAGTGGCGGCCTGCGGGTGGCCGACCTGGCCCGCCTGCGCGCGCCGATGGCCAAGGTGCTTCCATTCGTGCAGCTGCTCGACCACCACCCCGGCCGCCACCTCGACGACCCGGTTCGTCTGCGTGCGCGCCTTGCGCCACCGCCACGGCAGGCCGGGCTGTTCGGCTGAAGGGCGTGGGCATGCATCTCGCCGTGGTCGACCCGGGATGGAGCCTGCAAGCCTGGCGTGAGCGGGCCCGGGCGGCGTTCACCGCCGGCGTGGCGCCGGAACACCTGCAATGGGACAGCGACGCCCAGCTGGGCCTGGCGCTGGCTTCGCCCTTGCCGGAGGTATCGGAGGCAGGCAGCGCCGTCACCGTTCCCGCGGCACTGCTCGAGCTTGCCGGGGCGGTGGTGTGTCATCGCGATCCGGGACGACACGCCCTGTTGTATCGACTGCTGTGGCGCGTGGCGCAGGGCGAACGGCGCCTGCTGGAGCGCGCTACCGACCCGGACGTGGTTACGGCCACTGCCCTGGGCGGTGCGGTCCGGCGCGACAGCCACAAGATGAAGGCCTTCGTGCGGTTCCGGCAGAGCGGCGTCGGGGAGGATGCGTACGTGGCGTGGTTCGAGCCGGACCACTGGATCCTCGACCGCGTCTCGCCCTTCTTTGCCAGGCGCTTTGCCGGCATGCGCTGGGCCATCCTGACGCCGTACCGCAGCGTGCGATGGGATGGCCAGGCGCTGGCATTCGGCCCGGGCGGGGTTCGCACCGATGCGCCGGCCGAGGACGCCCAGGAGGAGCTGTGGCGGACCTATTACGCCAACATCTTCAACCCGGCGCGGCTCAACCCGACGATGATGCGGCAGGAGATGCCGCAGAAGTACTGGAAGGGGTTGCCCGAGGCCACGCTGCTGCCGTCGCTGCTGCGCGACGCCGGCGGCCGGGTGCGTGACATGGCCAAGCGCGAACCGCAGGCCCCGCGTCGCCGGATCCCCCAGCGACGCATCGAGGCGGTACCCCAAGAAGACGGCGGCCTGGCGGCAGCGCGGGCACTGGCGGCGGACTGCCGCCGCTGCCCGTTATGGGAGCCGGCCACGCAGACGGTGTGGGGCGAAGGGCCGGAGGACGCGCGCCTGATGTTCATCGGTGAACAGCCCGGCGACGCCGAGGACCTTACTGGCCGGCCGTTCGTGGGCCCGGCGGGCGCCTTGCTGGATCGCGCGTTCGCGGACGCGGGCATCGACCGCGCGGCGGTGTACCTGACCAATGCGGTCAAGCATTTCCGGTTCCAGCAGCGCGGCAAGGTCCGCCTGCACCAGCGGCCGGACGCGGGCCACGTCCGCGCGTGCCACGCGTGGCTGCAGCGCGAGATCGGTACCGTGCGTCCCGATGCGATCGTCTGCCTGGGCGCCACCGCGGCCGCGGCTGTGTTTGGCGCGGGATTCCGCCTGACCGGGCAGCGGGGCGCATGGCACACGCTGGGCAATGGCGTGCGGGCGATGGCGACGGTGCACCCGGCGTGGGTACTCCGGCAGCCTGCCGCGGCGCAAGCGGCGGCCTACCGGGGGCTGGTAGAGGATCTGCGTGCTGGCAATGAGGGGAGGGCAGGGGCGCTGGAAGGTTCGGGGTGACGTCACCCCGACCGAACCCTGAGCATGCCGCCGCATCTTCCGCGCCGCAGTTGGCCTGGTTATCGCAACCGCGCCGCGAGATCCGTCAGCACTGCCGACAGCGCCGACTGGCGCTCGGAGGTGCGTCCTCCGGCGTCGGAGGCGCTGGTTACCACCTTGGACAGCGCCTCCAGGCGGCGGACCAGTGCGCTTTTGTCCACGGCCGAGGCCGGCTGATCCAGCGCGGTCTGGGCAGCGTCCAGGGCCGCGCGCAGCTCGGACTCCAGGCCGGCTTCGAGCGTGCCGCTGCGCGAAAGCTGGTCGACGTAAGCCGCCGCAACGACCGGCGCGTTGGGCCACGTCATCGCGAACTGCTGCTGCGGGTTGAATACCGCGTCGTCGACGGACAGCGCGGCTGCGGAAATTTCATGGGTCGCGACGCGGTCATCGATACGGGCTTTGCCTACTGGCATTCGGCGACCTTCAACAACGACGGCACCAAGGTGATCTTCACCGACGAATGGGGCGGCGGTTCGCGGCCGCGCTGCCGGGCGTCCGATCCGCTCAACTACGGTGCGGACGCCATCTACGACATCGTCGACGGCAAGCTGGTGTTCCGCAGCTACTTCAAGATCCCGTCGCCGCAAACGGTGACCGAGAACTGCGTGGCGCATAACGGTTCGGTCCTGCCGATTCCGGGCCGCGACGTGTTCATCCAGGCCTGGTACCAAGGCGGGCTGTCGGTAATCGATTTCACCGATTCGGCCAACCCGTTCGAGATCGCGTTCTTCGATCGCGGCCCGATCAGCACCGAGGAATTGATCACCGGCGGCTTCTGGTCGGCGTATTACTACGATGGGCGCATCTACGGTTCGGAAATCACCCGCGGGCTGGACGTGCTGGCGCTGGAGCCCAGCGAGTTCCCGTGGTGGCTGATCATCAGCTGCAGGAACTGGCGTTCAAAGTCCGACCCTTCGGCCTTGGCCAGCGCCGCCATCTCCGCCGCCGAGGCCATGCCGGCCATCTCGTGCGAGGTGTGCATGGCCGAGTGCGCCTGCGGATCCGGCACGCGTTCACCGCGCGCGGCCAGCCACTGCTGCATGAAGCCGATCTCGTCGCGCTGCGAGGCCTCGATACGCCCGGCCGCGTCGATCAGCGCCGGAGAATTGGTGCGCTCGCCGACCAGCGCCGCCATTTCCAGCGCCTGATGATGGTGGGGAATCATGTCCTGCATGAACTGCACGTCGGCTGCCGAATAGCGCGAAGCGGCGATCCGCACCGCCTCGTCGGCTGAAAGCTCGCGCGAATCCTCGCCCGGTGCGCCGGGGTTGACGATGCTCACCTGGGCCAGGGCCGGCGCAAACGGCGCCGCCAGCAGGGCGGTGAGCAGCAAGGATGGAAGCACGCGCAGAGCTCGTGCTTCGGGCGATGCTGTGGGCAGAATCTGCAGTCGGGTCATCAAGTGGATCCTGTGGCCGGATATGTGGCGGTATAAAGATAACGGCGCATCACGCGCCCCGGCCCGCTAACTTAGCAGAACCGGAAAACGCTCAGGTTGGGCTACGGTCGTCTGCAAACTTTGTCAGAAATGGCCGGGCTCGCGGGTCAGAAGTGAACCTGACCCCGTTAAGGCGGACCCCGTTAAGGCGCCGGTGCTTCCCCGTTCAGGCAGCGCCGCTTACGGTCGGACTTCCATTCCCCGGGAGCACGCCATGAAGAAGCTTTTGATCGCGAGTGCGTTGGCCGCCATCGCCTTCTCCGGCAGCGCTTTGGCCGACGACCGCGGCAAGGAGACGCGCAAGGCGTACGAGGAGATGCAGCGCGAGGCTGCGAAGGACCGTCGCGAGGCCATCCGCGAGTATGAAAAGGACCGCCGCGAGCACATGCGGGAGGCCGCGAAGGATCACCGCGAGGCCGAGCGTGAGTACCTGAAGGACCGCCGCGAGGCCGATCGCGAGCGGCGCGCGGATGCCCGCGAGCACCGCCGCTGGGCGCGTGGCGAGTACATCCCACGCGACTACCTGGCCGATCGCTACTACGTGCGGGACTACCGCGATTACGATCTGGCCGTGCCGCCGGATGGGCACAGGTGGGTGCGCCCGTACCAGAGCGATGACACCTACTACCTCGTGCAGGTGGCCACGGGTCTGATATCGCGCATCCTGGGCCACTGACCGGCCGACCGCGCCGGCGACGGGAAAGATCGGATCACTTCCGACCCGCCGCCCGGCTTACCGGTGGGCCGCTTCGCCGCAGGCGCCACAGGTTCGGATAGCGGTAGGGCTGCTCCGCTTCTTCGAGCGCCCAGCGGCCGCGCATGTCGCGGGCCAAGCCGCGGCCGCGGTGCGGCGAGCGTTCGAAGGCGGTGATCACCGGCATCGGGTCAGCCCCGCCGTGCCGCTTCGATGGTGGCGATGTCGATCTTGCGCATCGTCATCATGGCGTCGAATGCGCGCTTGGCCGCGGCGCGGTCGGGGTCGGTCCACGCGTCGGTCAGCGCGCGCGGGGTGATCTGCCACGACACGCCCCACTTGTCCTTGCACCAGCCGCATTCGCTTTCGTGGCCGCCGTTGCCGACTATCGCGTCCCACAGGCGGTCGGTTTCTGCCTGGTTGTCGGTGGCGACCTGGAACGAGAACGCTTCGCTGTGCTTGAACGCCGGGCCGCCATTCAGCCCCATGCAGGCGATGCCCATCACGGTGAAATCGACGGTCAGGACGTCGCCCTGCTGGCCGTCGGGAAAATCGCCGGGCGCGTGGTGGACGGCGTCCACCGAACTGTCGGGGAAGGTTTCGGCGTAGAACGTCGCGGCCTCGAGCGCGTCGCGGTCGTACCAGAGGCATATCGTGTTCTTGGGGATCATGCGGTGTCTCCTTGGGTTGCCGGCGCGGGCCGGAGTGCCCGCTTGTCTTCGTCGACGAGCGGCGGGGCGGGGAGTCGACAATCGCAGCGGTAGCAGGAACGAGGCGTTAGCCTCTCGTCATGGACTCCCTGATCGCCGCCGCGGCCCGCGCCCTCAGCACCGGCGATGCGCTCGGCGCATTGCAACGCGTGGCATTGCGCGACGACCCGCCGGCGCTGGCGCTGCGCGGCATCGCGATGGCCCAGCTGGGCGATTTTCCGCGGGCCCGCGAGTTGCTGCGTCGCGCCGGTCGCGGCTTCGGGGCGCACGAGGCACTGGCGCAGGGGCGCTGTGTCGTCGCCGAGGCCGAAGTGGCGCTGGCGTTGCGCGATTTCGGCGGGTCGCCGCGTGCGCTGGCGGCCGCTGCGTCGGCGCTCGAGGTGCGCGGCGACCACCGCAATGCCGTGCAGGCGCGACTGGTCGCGGTCCGCCGCTTGCTGCTGCTCGGCCGGCTCGAGGACGCCCGGGCAGCACTGGCACGACTCGATGCCAGCGGACTGTCCCATGCCCTGGCGGCGGTGGCCGCTCTGGCCGAGGCGGAGCTCGCGCTGCGCTCGTTGTCCATCGAGGCGGCGCGGGTGGCGTTCGATAACGCGCACGGCGCGGCCGGCCGTGCGTGCATTCCCGCACTCGTTGCGGAAGTGGCGGACATGCGCGCGATGCTCGATCGCCCCGCCGCCAGGCGTCTGTCGGCGGGCGGGGCGCAGGTACTGCGGCTCGACGAGGTCGCCGCGCTGCTGGACTCCGGGACGCTGGTGGTCGACGCCTGCCGCCACGGGCTGCGCGCCGGCCACGAATGGCGGTCGCTCGCGCGGCGCCCGGTGCTGTTCGCGCTGGCACGCGCGCTCGCCGAGGCATGGCCCGGCGGGGTCGACCGCGAAGACCTGATCGCCCGCGTGTTCCGCACCCGCCATCCCGACGAGACCCATCGCGCGCGGCTGCGCGTCGAGATCGGTCGCCTGCGCAAGGCGGTCGCGTCGATGGTGGGCATCGAGGCAACCGCGCGCGGCTTCGTGATCGTGCCGCACGGCGGGCGCGAGGTCGTCGTGCTGGCGCCGCCGATTGACGGCGACCAAGGCGCGCTGCTGGCACTGCTGGCCGACGGCGCAGCGTGGTCGACCTCGGCGCTGGCGTTGGCGCTGGGGGCCAGCCAGCGCACCGTCCAGCGTGCGCTTGCCGACCTCGAAACAGTGGGGCGCGTACGCTCGATCGGGCGCACGCGGGCCCGCCGTTGGCTGGCGCCGCCGCTGGCGCCCTCGCTGGCGGAATTCACGACGATCTTGTTACTCCCTGCCGCGCTGCCCGCTGGCTAGATTGTTCCTGAGGCGCCGATCCCCGGCGTGCCAAGGAGACTGCAATGAACGCGACTACTGCACTACGCGACACCAACTCCACCACCCGGGCGGCCGAGATCGTCCGCGAGTACGGCCCATTTGATGGCGCCGAGCGTATCCACGGTGTCACCCACGACGGCAAGCGCGTCTGGGCGGCCACCGGTGACAGGCTGGTCGCTTTCGATCCCACGAGCGGCGAATCGGTCCACGCGGTCGATCGCGCTTGCGATGCGGGCACCGCCTTCGACGGTACCCACCTGTACCAGATCGCCGAGGCGCGTATCGACAAGATCGACCCGGCCACCGGCGCCGTGGTGGCCTCGATCCCGGCGCCGGGCGAGGGCGGCGACTCGGGCCTGGCCTGGGCCGAGGGCAGCCTGTGGGTGGGGCAGTACCGCCAGCGCCGGATCGTCGAGGTCGATCCGGCCACCGGCGCGGTCAGGCGCACGATCCCGTCCAACCGCTTCGTCACCGGCGTGACCTGGGTGGACGGCGAGCTCTGGCACGGCACCTGGGAAGGCGACGAGAGCGAGATCCGCCATGTCGATCCGGACGACGGCGCCGTGATCGAGCAGTTGCGGATGCCGGAGGGCGCCGGCGTGAGCGGGCTCGAGTCCGACGGCGGCGACCTGTTCTATTGCGGCGGCGGGCCGAGCGGGACCGTCCGCGCGGTGCGGCGTCCGATGTAGTCGCCCGATTTTTCGCCCGCCTACACGACCGCCTATTCGCGCGGCGCCTCCGGATGGAGCAGGTTCTCGCTGGCGTTGACCCGCTTGTCGATATCGATCTGGGCGCTGAGGTCGGCGTCGGCGCGGGTGTCGATCGTCGGCTGCAACGACGCATCTTCGCGGGCCATCTTTTCGCGCGCCGCGCGTGCCTCGTGCGCCGGCTTTTCCTTGCGCTCGCTGATCTGCACGCGGTAGATCGGCTCGGGCATGTCCATGTCGGCCGACTCCATCGCCAGCTTGGTGCGGCGTATCGCCTCGCTCCTCACCCGCAGGAAATCATGGCTGCGCTGGTCCACCCAGCCGTGGAAGGTGACCTGCACGCTGGACTCGCCTAGCGCGTTAATGAAGGCCCGCGGCGGCGGCGTCTCCAGCACGCCGTCGACCTGCTTCAATTCGTCGACGCCCAGCTGCTGCGCCAGCACCAGGTCCTCGTCCACGCCGATGCCCACGTCGAATGTGAAGCGGCGGTTCGGGTTGCGCGTGTAGTTCAGCGTCACGCCGCGGAAGACCAGCGCGTTGGGCAGGCGCAGGTGATTGCCGTCGAGCGTCATCAGTATCGTGGCGCGGGAACTCATCGACACCACGATGCCTTCGTTGCCGTCGATCACCACGTGGTCCCGGGGCGTGAACACCTGTCGCACGCTCATCAGGATGCCGGCCAGGTAATTCTCCAGGATGTCCTTGAACGCGAACCCCAGCGCCACGCCCAGCACGCCGGCGGTACCCAGCACCGCGCCCACCAGCGCCGTGGCGTCCATGATCTCCAGCGCCACCAGGATGCCGATCAGCAGCACCACCCAGCGTGTGGTGGTACGCGCCAGTTCCCGCACGAACGGGTTGTCCTTGGAAATCCGCGCGAACGTCTTGCGCCGCGACAGCCACCCGCCCACGCGCCAGGCCAGCCACACCACCAGCAGCGCCAGCGCGAACACCGGCAGCGCCGCCGCCAGCCGGTAGCCTTCCTCCAGCAAGCGCTGCAGCACCGGGTGTAGATCATTCTGCATGTTGTCGACCAGCATGACGTCCGGGTCTCCCGCGGTGAGGTCAACAGCTTAGTGAGCAAGGCAGGGACGGTATGCGAAGGGGAAACGCGCGCAGCTTCGGAGCGGACAAATGGAAAAAAGGGGACGGATAAATGGAAAAAAGGGGACGGATAAATGGGGACGGAGTGAGTCACCCCTGATTTTTCGGACAAATGGGGACGGAGTGGACCGCCCCGCATTCCACAGACAGGTAGTCAGGATACAGACCTGACCGATTGATATTCCCGCTCCGCCTGCATCGGCGATCGGTAGCGCAGTGCCGAATGCATGCGGACGCGGTTGTAGATCAGCTCGACATACTCGAACACCGCAATACGTGCGGTGTTGCGGTTTGCGAACGGTCTGTCGTCGGTCAGTTCCAGCTTAAGCGTCGCGAAGAAGCTTTCGGCCAAGGCGTTGTCGTACGGCATGCTCGGCCGACTCATGCTCAGCTGGATTTTCGCTGCCTCTGCTTTTGCTCTGTAGCGCTCCCCGTGTACTGGCTGCCGCGGTCATGGTGAAGGATCAACCCGGGCTTGGGCCGCCGCGGGTACCATAACGCTCTGCGTTATATAACGGATTGCGTTATGGTCGCCATGTGATCCGGAACTTTACCGACAAGGAAGCGGAAAAGATCTGGGGCGGCTCGCCCTCCAGGCGGCTGCCCGGCGGTATCCAGCAGGTTGCCCGGCGAAAGCTGCGCATGCTCAACAGCGCCGCCACCCTGGAGGACCTGCGCATCCCGCCGGCCAACCGTCTGGAAGCGCTCAAGGGCAATAGGCGAGGGCAGTACATCATCCGGATCAACGACCAATGGCGTGTCTGCTTCCGCTGGAAGGACGGTGATGCGCATGACGTGGAAATCGTCGGTTACCACTGACGTAACGGAGTCGACCATGAAGACCCTGCCCAACATCCATCCCGGCGAAGTGCTGCTGGAAGAATTCCTCGCCCCGCTGGGCATCAGCCAGAACGCGTTGGCGCGTGCCGCCGGCGTGTCACCGCGTCGCATCAACGAGATCGTGCTGGGCAAGCGCAGCGTCACCGCTGATACCGCGGTCCGCCTTGCAGCCGCGCTTGGCACCAGCGAGCGTTTCTGGCTCGGACTGCAGGCCGACTACGACCTTGAGGAAGCGCACCGCGCGCTGGGCAAGACGCTTGCCCGGATCGAACGGATCGCTGCGTGAGCGTCACAGCCACCGGCCCGGCGTGTCCCATGGGCGGCTTCTATCGCTGATCCAGCTCGTAGTGGATCAACACGACGCACTGCGAGGCGAACAGCATCGTCTTACCCAGCGTGATTCGGGTTGCGCCGAGGCGATCGAGCGTGTGAAAGGTCTTCTTCGGCATCGGGATGTGGTCGGTTAGCAGGAAGCAGGGGTTGCCCTGGAACACCTGCCCGCGGATCGGCGTGCCTTTCGGGTCCATCACGAACAGCTGGTGGTCCTCGGCCAGTTGCTGCGCCAGCCGCTCGAAGCTCACGGTGCGCACCGTGACGCCGGGTTCCACCGGTCGCGTCTCCTCCTTGCCCATCCCCCTGGAGGCGTCCAGCGCCTTGGCGATCTTGCCCAGCAGCGCCTGCTCGTTGAAGCCGCCGATGTCGTGCATGGCGTTGGCGTCGAACCGGATCGTGCGCGAAAAGTCCGGGGTGCTTTCCAGCACCAGGTAGACCGTCACATCGGAGCGATGCGACTGGGCCACGAAGATCGCGTTCATCAACGTATGGGCGAGGATCTCCGCATGGGCATCCTTGCCGACGGACGCCAACAACTTGTGGCTGTCCGTGGGTGCCGCGCGTGCTCTCAGTACAAAGGTTCGCATGGGTGTCATTGTCCACGAATCGCGGGCCGGGATCGGGGGCGTGAACCTGGCCCGATTCCGGATCAATAGGCTTCCCGTCAAGGCTTTCGCGCTCTTATGCCCCATCGCGCGCGGTGGCGGGCGTTGAACTGGCCGACGTACTGCCGGCCGAGCTTCTGCATCAGCCGGGCGACCGCGCCGGCTTCGGGCGGGGTGGCTAGCAGGTGTACGTGGTTGTCCATCAGCACCTAAGCGTGCAGCTGGCTGCCGGTGGCCCGCTGCGCCTCCCGCAGGAGGTGGCGATAGCGGGCTCGGTGGACGGGCGCAGGTTCTGTCAGTAGATACCGGAGCGCGTCGTCGGAAGTGAACCTGACCCCGTTCGCTGACCCCGTTCGCTGCTCGTTCGCTACTCTCAGCCGCTGTCCGACGCGCGCTCGATGCGGTAGTCAATCGGCTTGTAGCGGAAGTTGTTGGACTGCCCCGCTGAGCACGCGGTCAGCGCGAGGACCATCGGCATTTCCGCACGCAGGTGAAGCGCGTCCCCGGCCTTGCTTAGCGGCGGCAGTACCGACACCTCGCCCGACTGCGCGTCGAAGGCGACGTGCATGAAGATGTTGAACGCGATCGGCACTTGGTCAACGCCGATGCCGTACGGCGCCAAGGCGGCCGCCAGGTTGCCTTCGCAGCCTGGCCGGCCCTCCGTCTCGCCATAGATCTTCGCGAACATCTCTTTCGAGCACGGCGTCAGCGTGAAGTCGTGGCGGCCGCAGTCGTCGTCCAGCAGCGTGAACATCGGGCGGCTGCGGTTGGAATACAGCACGTCGCCGGTGGTCAGGAACAACCGCGCGGCGTAGTCGATCGAGCGCCCGGACGACAGGTACTCGTTGGTGTCGTCGCGGGCGTACGCGATCATGTCGCTGACCTGCTGGCCTTCCGCGTCGATCACCACCAGCACGTCGCCGACCTCGAGCTCCAGCGCACGGCCGGAACACGGGGGGATGCGGACGGTGTCGCTGCGCCCGCTCAACGTGCGGTCCGCGCGTGGACGGACCGCGCGTGAAAGGGGCACACCCAGGCGGCACCGACGCGGCGACCGCTGTACTGGCGCGTCTCGGCCGCCTGGCCGAAATCGGCGAGATTGGGATTGATCGACCCCTGCAGCGCGCAGTCGCGGGCGCGGGTGGCGGCCTGCATCTTGACGTAGCGACCGTCGGCGCGCAGCTGCTCGAACTGGCGATGGGAGTTGAACACCAGCACCGGCTGCTCAAAGCGACGCGCCAGGCGCGATGCACCAGCGTGCAGGCCGATCACGAAAAACGGATGGCCGGCCAGGCTGAGGCTGAAGTCCGGGCTTTCGGGACGCTTCGACACGTCTGGCGCCCATGCGACGCCGCGGCGCGCGTCGAGGTCGTGCAGGCGCTGCAGCTGCGACCACAGCATCGCTTCGAAGCGCAGCTCATCGGTGTCCTGCGGCCCCTCGAAGATCGACACGAACGAGTACACCGTGGTGTCGTCGGCGTCCTGCGCCTCGATCCGGCGCGCGAACGCACCTAGCCGGTCGAGCAGCGGCGCGTCGTTGGCGCGGTCACCCAGCGGGCGGAACACCTGGATGTCGATCGCGTCTTTGGCGAGTGCGGCCTTCGAGCCGACGCAGGGGAAGGCGTCGCTGGCGACGAAGTCGCGGAAGCGCCACACCATGCCGCCATGCGCCCGCAGACGTGCTGCGTCCGGGCAGCGTCCAGCAAAGCTTTCCGCGCGCCCGGCGTAGGACGACGCTGCGTCGTGCAAATGGGAGAAGGCTTGTTCCATGAGGCAGTACCGGTGTTTTGAGGCGCCACCCTAGCTGCGGCATTGCGATAGCCCCGTGTAAATCGCGTCGCGGGGGTGTAAGCGTAGGGCGGGCGTTCACAAAGCGCTGTCACGTGTTTGGACGCCAAAACGGGTCCAAACACTGTGGCCGCCGCTGCCTTACAGCGAGTGCGCGGTCTAAAAACGGGTCAATAAAAAACGGGGTCAGAACCTGACCCCCTATTGACCCCGTTTTTGACCCCCTATTACCCACTACCACGCGTCGTTCTGGCCGGCCGATGGGCCGGCCGCACTCCGGCAACGCGCTGAGTCTTGGCCTCCACCATCGGCTAGAAGTCGTCGCGGCCGTAGGCGCGTTGCTGCTGGAGGTAGGTACGTATGGCGGCCAGGTCGTCGTCGTTGAGGGCTTCGGTGAGCAGGGCGCGGTAGGCGTCGGCGCGCTCGTGGTCGTTAATTCCCAAGGCCCTTTGCGTGGGGGTGCAGGCTCACAACAGCGGGTCGGTGCGCTCGCCGCAGAGCGCGGCGCAGCTGGACCAGGGGAAGCGCGCCGGGTCGTCGGTAGGCTTGACGATCGTTGTCGCGCTGCACTACATGCTGGACGCGCCGGGAATATTGAGGCGGGGCAGTCGGACCATGTCCGTTCTTTCGGTCACGCGACTGTTTGGCTAGGGGGCGCAGGCACTGCTATAGGGCGACTGCCCCTCAGAGGGTAGGTAAATGAACCTGACCCCATTCTGCGCAGACCCCATTCTGCGCAATTCTGCGTCGAAAATCGGACCTCCGTCCCCTTTTGCTGCTGCTGCCAAGCCGATAGGCTGCGAAGCCGATCTCTTCTCTTTTCGGAGCAGGCTATGCAGCGGCTTGGACAACACAGTGTGCTGGAGGATGTTATGGCGGATGCGATTGTGCCTACCGAGAGAGTCTCCTTGCTGGACGAGGAGGAGGCACACCGTATTCTCATCGAGTGGAACCGGACAGCGCAGGCGTACGATCAGACGGAAACGGTCTGGGGGCTCATCGAGAACCACGCGCAGGCGCATCCGGAGCAGACGGCAGTCATCGATGGAGAAACGGAGGTCGACTACGAGCGCCTGACGGCACGGGCGAACGCGATTGCGGGCGAGCTTGTGACGCGGGGGGTGCAACCGGGGTCGTTGGTCGGAGTGTGCATGGGCCGCACATGGGAGCTCGTGGCGACTCTGCTGGGCGTATTGCGAGCGGGCTGTGCGTACGTGCCACTGGATCCGGAGTACCCACGTGAACGGGTGCGCTACATGCTGGAGCACGCCCGGGCGGCGGCTGTCATCGTGGACGGCCAGAAGCCGGCGGAGCTCTGCGCCGGGGCACCCGAGCTGGTACGGCTCGATGCGGTGAGCGAACGGACGCCGGACACGATGGCCGGGCCCTCGGCGAGAGACCTCGCCTATGTCATCTACACATCGGGCTCGACAGGGCATCCCAAGGGAGTTGCCGTCGAGCATCGAAGCGTCGTTGCGATGACCCGATCGATGCGAAGTCTGCTGGATGACGAGGAGCTGGCAGGCGTACTGGCGGCGGCCTCTGTCTGTTTCGACACCTCCGTCATGGAAATCCTGGGGACGTTGTCGCTTGGCGGCACGGTGGTGTTGTCGGAGAACGCATTGGCGCTGCCGGAGCTGCCATTGGCAGACCGGGTCAGGACGACCATCATGGTGCCGTCGGCGATGCAGGGGCTGCTCGCGGCCGGCGGGCTGCCGGAGGGCGTCCGGTGCGTCGTGCTCGGCGGCGATGTGCTGAAACGCCCGCTGGTGGAGCAACTGCACGCGCTGGCGCAACGGCCGCGCGTGCTCAACGTGTACGGGCCGACCGAGAACACGGTCTACTCGACAGGGACCGAGGTCCCGGCAGGTGTGGAGACGATCACGATCGGCAAGCCGATGTTGAACTCCCGGTCGTACATCCTGGACGACGCCATGCAACCGGTCCCGGTGGGCGTCCCGGGGGAACTGCACCTTGCGGGAGACCAGCTCGCACGGGGGTACCTCCACGATGACGCGCGCACGAAGGAGCGGTTTGTCGAGGTGGATCCGAACGGGCCGATGAACGGGCCAATGAACAGGCTGCTCCCGGACGAACGGCTGTACCGGACCGGAGATCGATGCCGGTGGACGGAAGACGGCGAGATCGAGTTCCTGGGGCGGATCGACCAGCAGGTCAAGATCCGGGGCTTCCGGATCGAACTGGAAGAGATCGAGTCGACGCTGGAGTCGATGCAGGGCGTGGATGGCGCAGCGGCGGCGGTAGTCGACGTAGGCGGTGGCAAGACCATGCTCGTCGGGTATGTGGTGAGCCGGGACGAGGCGGTGACGAACGAGGCGTCGCGCGCTTACGTGGCAGAGCGGCTGCCCAAGTACATGGTGCCCCAGGTCGTGATGCACCTCGCCGACATGCCCCGATTGCCCAATGGCAAGCTCGACCGCAAGCGGCTCCCGCGCCCGGAGCTGGGTCGCGATTACGGTGCATCCGACACACCTGGCCCGCATTCCGACACCCTGGTCTCCGGCGTTGCCGGGGGGCTGTTGCACCGCTTGGCGGGCCTGTCGAAGGGCGAGCGGCATGCGGCCCTGCTGTCGGTCATCCGAGACGAAATCGCCCGCTTCCTTCGCCTTCGCGATCCCGAGCAGGTACCGCCGCACCAGGCGTTGGAAGCCCTGGGTCTCGACTCGCTGGACTCGGTCGAGCTGAGCCATCGGCTGTCCACGGTCCTGTGCCGGAAGCTGCCCTCATCGACGCTTATCGAGCACCCGACGCCCACCGCCGTTGCCGATTATCTGCTCGACGTGTTGGGGAGCGGCGCCACGGATCGCACGTCGAACGACCATGCGAACGGCGCAGCCCCGGACACGCTGGGTCATTTCCAGGCGCAGCTCCAGTCCGGCCACCCTCCATTTCTGGCCGCCAAGGCGCCCGCGTGGTCCGCGACCGACAAGGGCACGCTCATCCGGGAGCTCAAAAGCCTGCTCATGCGTTCAGGGCGGGAGCCCTACAGCAAGCTGGTCCGCACCGGCAGCGGGCACAAAGGCACCGTCGCCGACGTGCACACCGGTGAAGAGCACGAGGCCATCATCTGGAGCACCAACCTGTACCTCGGCCTGAACCGCGACAGGGATGTCATACAGCAAGCCAGCTCCGCCCTGGAACGCTTCGGCACCGGAATGGGAACCTCCCCGACCGCATCCGGCATGACCGATCTCCACCTGGCGTTCGAGAAAGAGTTTGCCGAGCTGGTGGGCAAGCCAGTCGGATGCCTGTTTTCCACGGGGTTCACCGCGAATCTCGGGGTGATCGCGGGCATGCTGGGCGACAAGGACGTGGTGGTGATGGACCAGCTCTGTCACGCGTCCATCGTGGACGGCGCTCGCTTGAGCGGCGCCAAGATTCGGACGTTCAAACACAACGATGCATCCGACCTGCAATCGGTGCTCGAGGCAGAAGCCTCGCCCTACCGCACCACCCTCGTGGTGCTCGAAGGCGTCTACAGCATGGGAGAGGGGACCGCTCCGGTACGCGACATCGTGCGCATGGCGAAACGGTACGGTGCGCTCGTCCTCGTAGACGAGGCGCACTCGTTCGGCTTCTACGGCCCCCGGGGCGCCGGCATCTGCGCGGCCCAGGGCATCACCGAGCAGGTCGATTTCATCATGACGACACTCAGCAAGGCGCTCGGCAGCCTTGGGGGTGTGATTGCCGCCCGTGAGGAGCACATCGCCCTGCTCAAGACGTCCGCCAGGGCCTATGTCTTTCAGGCGACCACCACTCCTGCCGATATCGCCGCTGCGCTTGCCGCCTTGCGGCGACTGCGCGCAGACGACGCGCTGCGGGAGCGACTCTGGGACACCACCCACTACATGCGGGAGCGCTTCTCCGAAGCTGGCTACGATCTGGGCACGGGCGATGGCCCCATCGTCACCCCGCATTTTTCGGACAGCGACACGCTCTATGCGATTGCGCGTGGCTTGCATGCGCGTGGCATCCACACTACAGCCGTCACGTATCCGATCGTGGAGCGCGGACGTGGCCGCCTGCGGTTCATCTGCTCGGCGTCACACACACGCGATGACGTGGACAGAACTCTCGAGGCCCTGATCGACGCGGAACGCGAAGCCGAGGGGGAGCGACAGGCCTCGAAAAATCGCGTGTCCGGCGACAGCGGATCGGAAGCGGACCTGTCGGTTGGACACAGTGACGTCCGTGCTGTGCCGGGCCCGCGAACCGGAAAACTTGCGAGTGGCGCACATCCAGGACGATCCGGCGTGGAGGCGTGGGCCAAAGCCTTTGGCGACTACCTGAAGGAGGCACTGGCCACGGTGGCTGGCCCGACGCCGAACCTCGCGGTGTCGATCGGCCTTCCAGACAACGAAGAACGGATCACGATGCTGATCGATGGGCGAGACGTCACGTTGGGAGCCCAGGCGACCACGCATACGCCGTCCTGTTCGCTGCTTCTCACGGATGACCGGGCGATCTCCGCCCTGTGCGCGTCCGATGTGCAGGGATTGCTGGACAGCACCATCAAGGGCACATGCGTCTTGAGCGGTCAAACCGAACCGTTCGTCTGGCTCATCGGGCGAATGGCCCACTGGCAACCCCTGGGCGCGGAGCTTCGATAGGCGAGAAGGGGCGTCAGGTCGACCCCGATCCCGGTTTGTGGGGACATTGGGCGCGCCGCACGTCTCGCGTCGTGCGGACGTCCCACCGGCCGGACAGCCATGCGAACCTTCGTCCTCAGAGCGCGCGCCGCCCGGTGTCCGATTGACGTGTCCGCCCGGCGTGTCCGACTGGATCAGGACATCCGGAACACATCGCCATCGAGCATCGCCGGGAAGCGCTCGCGGTGGGCGGTCAGTTGGTCGGCCTGCAGGCTGGTGGTGACAACGACTTCCTCGTCGGTGCATGCGCTGACCGAGTGGCCGAGGAATATCGATCACCGCGCTGTCGCCTCGATAAGGGGACCCTCGATAAGGGGACGGAGGCAGTTAAGCTCACATAATTACCTCCGTCCCCTTTACGGGTGCAGCGAACGCCCGTCGGTCCCCTTAGGGTGGCAAAGTCGAACGGTGGGAACGCGAACCGCGCCGATTACGTCGACTTGTGCGTTCCCCTGACGGGCCGACGTCCGCTACCAGCGCTGCGGCATAGGGATGTGATCGCGCGGATCTGGAACGTGACTGCTAGCGTGTCCGCCAAGCGTCCGAGCGCCCCCGCATCGCCCTGTCGATTTCGCAGTGCCTCGCTCGTCTATCTGGAAAGCCCTTCCCACAGATCGATGGAGCCCGACATGATCAAACTCTACGGAACACCCCCGACCCGCGCCCTGCGCGTCATCTGGGTGCTCAACGAGCTGGGCCTGGAGTACGAGTCGCACCCGGTGGACCTTCTGCAGGGTGAGGCCGGGCGACCCCCGTTCCGCGACCTCAACCCCGCCGCCAAGGTCCCGGTGCTGGTCGATGGCGATGTCGTCCTGACCGAATCGGCCGCCATCCAGCTCTACCTGGCCGACAAGCACCCCGAGGCGGGGCTCATCCCGGAGACGGTGGAGGACAGGGGCCAGATGTACCGCTGGATCTTCTTCCTGGTGACCGAGATCGAGCAGCCCCTGTGGCGCATCGCGCGCCACACGTTCATCTATCCGGAAGACAAACGGCTGCCCCAGGATGTCGACCTGGCCCGGCAGGAGTGCCGGCAGATGGTGGCCGTGCTCGAGCGGCACATGGAAGGGCGCGAGTTCATGGCGGGCGATCGGCTCAGTGTGGCCGACCTCAACGCCGCGTACACGCTCGACTGGGCGAACGAAGCGGAGATGCTCGGCGGCGCGCCGAGGCTTAGGGAGTACCTGACGACGATGTACGCCCGTCCCACGGCTCCGCCCACCATCGCCGCCGCGTTTGCGGCGTTGGGCAGCCAGGCGGGTTGAGGCCCCACACGCCGTAACGCCGAGCGTGCGTAGCATCGGCGTCCCGCCTGTCGGAGTGCCGCATGAGCACACGCTCGACTGCCAAGGTCGTGAACGACCATCTATCGCTTGCGCAACAGGGCGGCATCGAGATTGACATCGACCGCAACTTCGCGCCGGACTGCGTGCTCATGACGACCTACGGCGTGTTCCGCGGCCATGCCGGCATCCGTGACGCGGCGCGCCTGCTGCAGGAGCAGCTCGGAGAGAGCGGGTACGAGTATCGGACGCGACTGTGCCACGGCGAACTCGGCTTCCTCGAGTGGACGGCGTCGTCGGACCGCGGGCGCATCGACGACGGGGCGGATTCCTATTGAGTGCACGACGGGCTGATCCGCGCGATGACGATCCATTACACGGTGAAGCCGCCAGTGGACTCGGGAGATCGGCCATAAACCGGCAACCGGCGCGCTGATGTCGCTGAACGGAAACGCCTAGGGAAGGAATGGCCACACCCAAAGAGAAGCACCTGGTGACCGCCGCGCTCTGCACCGTTGGGTTGTATGGCACGGACGCGTCTCCCAGGTTTCCTAGAGCTCGTGCTCCTTGATGTTCGCCTGCGGCTGCAGGACTGAGAAGTCGAACTCCTCGATCGGTTCTCCCGCCATCACGCGACGGGGCCAGTCGGGGTTTGCGAGCGCGGACTTGCCCAGCGTGATGACCTCCGCATGCCCATTCGCGATCAGCGACTCGGCCCGCTCCGGCGCGCCGAGCTGACCGTTCGCAATCACGGGCACGCGCGCGTGGCGCGTGGCGAGCTCAGCGAGCGTCTCCCCGGCATCGAACGCCGGCCGCGTCGCGTCGTATTCGGTGATGTGGATGAAGGCCGGCCCGGCGGAGGCGATCCGCGTGAAGATCAGCTCGGCGTCGCGCTCGCCGCCCGCCCATTTGTGGTCGTAGTCGTTGACCTTGCCCTGCGAGATGCGGATGCCCACTGGATACCCATCGCCCACCTCGGCCCGGACAGCGCCGATGACCTCCACCAGAAACCGCACGCGGTTCTCCGTGCTTCCGCCGTACTCGTCCGTGCGCTGGTTCGTGTAGTCGCTGAGGAACTGGTCTAGCAGATAACCGTTCGCGCCGTGGATCTCCACGCCGTCGAATCCGGCCTCGCGCGCGCGCCGCGCGGCTTGTACGAAACCGTCGACCACTGCGCGAATGTCGTCCGCCGTCATCGACCGGGGCGTCGCGAAGTCGCCGTGCCCGCCATATAGGTCCAGCTGCGCGCCCACTGGCTTCACCGCCGACGGCCCGATCGTCTCGTCGGTGTAGCGGTTGCCCTGCGACAGTGCGCCGGCGTGCATCAGTTGAATGAAGATGCGTCCGTCCTCGCGATGCACGGCGTCTACCACCCGGCGCCATGCTTCGACATGCGCCGGGTTGGCGATGCCCGGCTGGTCGCGGTAGCCCTGGCTGGACGCCTCGTCCGGATACGCGCCCTCGGTGATGACCAAGCTGTAACAGCCACGGGCGAAGCGGGCGTAGTAACGCGCCATCTCGTCGGTCGGGCGCCCGTCCTCCTCGGCGCTGGTGCGCGTCATCGGGGCCAGCGCAACCCGGTTCTTCAGCGGCACGCCGCCTATTCGCGTTGGAGTGAACAGGATTGCGTGCGCCTGCGATTGGTTCATGGTGCCTCCTGGGCCGGTTGGGGTAAGCGCACGCTGCCTGCATCGGCGGACTGATGGGATGTCGTCCAGGCAGCATCCGGATGCGCGCGGTACACAGTGCAGCGCCCGCCGACGGAAGCGCCCGTGAAGGCAGGCTCAAAACACGGGTCCAAAACACGGGTCAGAGTGCACTTTCCTCGAGCACTAGCGGCTCCGATCTCCCGCTTCCGCGGTCGTCCGAGCTTCGATGGGGGCACGGAACCCGTCGGAGCCCAGCGCATGCTGGCGTTGCGGCCGCCATCGGATCAATTCAAGTTCCTGATCGGTCAGCGCCTCGCGACGACTCGGAAAAGCCCTTTCTGGCCCCAGTCGCAAGCTTTGCTGAAATTGGCGGAAAGTTTTGCTTGCCACCAACATTCATTTCCTGTTAAGACCCATCCGAGCCGCGACGGGCACGGGACGGAACGGCCGAAGGTCGCTACACCACCATCCATCCGATCAGTGAGAGGGAATTTTGATGAGAACGAAATCGAACGCGCAGCGCCGCCTCGCGCGTCACTCGCTGTCCGCGGGCGTCAGGCTCGCGTTGGCCACCACGATGCTGTCGGTCGCAGGCATCGCCAGCGCGCAGGCACAGGCGCAAGACCAGCCGCAGGCGGAAGAGGAGGCAACCACCACGCTCGAGACTGTCTCGGTGCTCGGTTCGCGCACCAAGCCGCGCTCGGAAGCGACTTCGGCCGTGCCGATCGACATCCTCGATGGCGAGGAGTTCCACAACCAGCCCTCGGTGGACGTGCTCGACAAGCTGCGCACACTGATTCCGTCGTTCAACGTCAGCACCATCCCGATCGACGACGCCGCCACGCTGGTGCGCCCGGCCAATCTGCGCGGCCTGCCGCCGGACAACACGCTCGTGCTGGTCAATGGCAAGCGCCGCCATCGCGCCGCGGTCATCACCTTCCTCGGCCACGGCCTGTCGGACGGCTCGCAGGGCCCGGACATCTCCGTGTTCCCCTCGCTCGCGCTGGAGCAGGTGGAAGTGCTGCGTGACGGCGCGGCGGCGCAGTACGGCTCCGACGCGATCGCGGGCGTCATTAACTTCCAGCTCAAGCGCCTGGACGAGGGCGGAACGGTCGAAGCCTTCGGCGGCCAGTACTACGAAGGCGACGGCTTCACCCAGCAGTACGCCGCGCAGATCGGCATGCCACTGACCGAAAATGGATTCGCCACGTTCACCGCCGAGTGGCGCACCGCCGACGCCACCTCGCGCAGCGTGCAGCGCGACGATGCCGCCGCGGTGGCGGCCGCCGGCTATCCGGACGTCCCCAACCCCGCCCAGATCTGGGGCTCGCCGGAAACCGACAAGGACGTGAAGCTGGTCGCCAACATGGGCCTGTCCACCGAGGCCGTGGACTTCTACCTGTTCGGCAACTATGCCGAGCGTGAGGTGATCGGCGGCTTCTATTACCGCAACCCCACCAACCGCGGTGGCGTGTTCTCCAACGACGGCGGCGAGTCGCTGCTGATCGGCTCGCTCGACGGCGGGACCTGCCCGACGATCACGCTGCGCGACGCCAGCGGCAACCTGATCCCGTATTCCGTGGTCGGCCCGCAGGTACAGGCGCTGCCGGCCAATTGCTTCACGTTCCTGTCCGGGTTCCCGGGCGGGTTTACCCCCAACTTTGGCGGCGAGATGGAGGACAGCGCCATCACCGCCGGCGTCCGGGGCATGTGGGGCCAGGACTGGCACTGGGATTTCAGCGCGTCCTATGGCCGCAACGAGATCGACTTCTTCATCCTCAACACCGTCAACGCCTCGCAAGGCCCCACTCAGCCGGAGGGTCTTCGCTTCAACCCCGGCGGCAATGTGCAGACCGAGCGCAACGTCAACTTCGACCTCGGTCACGACCTGGAGGTCGGCTTCCTGGACGAGCCGATCAGCCTTGCGATGGGCGCGGAATGGCGCGAGGAAGAGTTCGAGATCATCGCGGGCGATCCGGCGTCCTTTGCGATCGGCCCGCTCACGCAGCAGGGCTTCAGCATCGGCTCCAATGGCTTCCCCGGCTTCAACCCGCGCACGGCGGGCACCTTCAGCCGAGATAACTGGGCCGTGTACATCGATGCCGAGGCGCGCCTGACCGAGCGCTTCCTGCTGGCCGCGGCGGTACGCCACGAGGACTACAGCGATTTCGGCGGCACCACCAACTGGAAGCTGACGAGCCGCTACGACTTCACCGACACGTTCGCGATGCGCGGCGCGCTCAGCACGGGTTTCCGTGCGCCCACGCCGGGCCAGTCCAACGTGAGCCAAGTCACCTCCGCGTTCATCGATGGCGAACTGCGCGATACGGCCACGCTGCCCCCGACCGACCCCGTTGCCGCGTTCTATGGCGCCGAACCGCTCACGCCCGAGGAGTCGAAGAATGCCTCGCTGGGCCTGGTCTGGAGCAGCGGAGACTGGCAGACCACGGTGGACGCCTACCGCATCGAGGTCACCGACCGCATCGCGCGCAGTACCGACTTCACCCTCACCGACGCCGACCGCGCCGCGCTGGTGGCCGCGGGCGTGGCGGAGGCGGCCACGCTCAGCCGCGTGGGCTTCTTCGTAAATGATTTCGACACCACGACCACCGGCCTGGACCTCGTCACCAGCTTCAGCAGCGAGCACTTCGGCGGCGAGACCACGTACTCGCTCGCGGCCAACTGGAACCGGACCGAGGTCGACAGTTTCACGCCCGGCATCATCACCGAGGCGCGCATCAAGAAGCTCGAGGAGGCGCTGCCGCGCACCAAGGGCTACTTCAGCATCAACCACCAGCGCGAGGTGTTCAGTGCCAACGTGCGCGTGAACTACTTCGGTTCGTTCTACGAGGACCACCTCGACAGCGATGTGGTACGCGCGGAGGACGGCGGCCTGCCGATCTACGGCGACAGCGCCGTGACGGTGGATGCCGAGGTGGGCTGGACGTTCGCCTCAGGCCTCTACTTCAAGGTCGGCGCGCAGAACCTGTTCGACAAGGTGCCCGACGAGAACCCCTGGGCCGGCATCGCCGGCGCGCGCTATCCCGTGCACGCGCCGTACGGCTTCAACGGCGGCTTCTACTACGCGAGGGTGGGGTTCAAGTTCTGACCTTTGGGATCGTGGAGGCACGGAGGCAGTCAAGCCGTCTTGGCTGCCTCCTTTCCAGACAGTCCGCCAAACAAAAACCCCGCCGAAGCGGGGCTTTCTGTCATCAGCGGCCTTGGCGTTTGCTTCCTAAAGCCGTTATCGCTGATCCAACTCGTGGTGGATCACTGCATCCCGCTCCGAACCGCCAGCCACTTCCAACAAGCGGGCATTGAACTCGCGGTTCGCGGCTTCATCGCCGGCCGCCTTGGCAGCCCGGGCACCGCCCAGCAGCGTGTTGAAGCGGCCCGGCCAGATCCCGTCGGACGTCCGGTACGCCGCCATCGCCTCTTCCGGGCGTTCCAGTTCAAGCAGCAGATCGCCGAGGGCTTCGTTGGGCGGCAGCAACGCGCCGGGCGTGACTGGATGCTTATCTGTAGTGGATTCAAGCTCGGCTGCCGAACGCATCAGGCGGACGGCTTCTTCGGGGCTTCCTTCCTGCTGTGCCAGTGTGCCGGCCAATATCCGCCGGTCGACTTCGATGTAGTTGGCGAAGTTTTCGTCGCCCTCGTCGCGGGCATGGTCGCGCAGGGTTTGCAGCCGCTGCTCGGCCTCGCGAGCGTCCTCCAGGTCGCCTGTGTGCAGGGCGCCGAGCCCACGCGCGAACCAGGTCAGGGCTTCGGGCCATCGCGCCTGGTCCCAGGGCAGGTAGTCCGGAGAGCGCGGCTGTAGCGCAGCGGCGTCTTCCCACCTTTGCCGCTCCACCGCCAGCCGCGCCGGCAGTGCGGCAACGTGGTACGCGCTGACGAACGAGGCCTGGTACGGACCCCGGCCCTTGACCTGGTCGTGCAATGCCTCTGCCCGGGCGTCCTCGCCGCGCTGCAGGTGGGCGTACGCCAGGTAGTCGATGGCATGGATGTAGTGGTGCGACACCGCATCGCCGACCGGGTGCCGCAGCGCGGCCTCGGCGGACCGGCGGTTCCACTCGATCACCGACGGCCAGTCGCCCAGCCGCACGTAGATGTGCGAGGGCATATGCAGTGCGTGCGGCACCCGGGGAGCGATGTCGGCGTAGGCCTCGACCATGTCCAGCGCATTTTCGGCATGGCCGTTGGCATCGGTGGCGTGGATCGCGTAGTGGACGGCGCCAGGATGGGTCGGGTTGCGCTGCCACACCGTGCGGAGGATCGTCTCGGCTTGATCACGAAGTTGGTCGGGCTCGGAGGCCCACTGCGCCAGGGCCAGGCGCGACAGGGCGTACAAAGCCGCGGTATCGGCGTCTTCCGGGTTCGCCTGATAGGCAAGCTGCATCTCCTCGGCCCAGCGCTCGATGCGGCTTCGCACTGTGGCGTCATCGGGCTCGCTGAAAAACGCCCCGGTAGCCTGCATCAGCAGCCGTTCGCGTTCGGTTCCGTGGTCCGCCGCCATTGCCTTGCGGACGTTATCCCGGCCGTGTCGGATCTCTTCGCTGCTCGGCCGGGTGCCCCAGAGCGGCTGGAACAGGGTGGTTGCGACACCCCAGTTGGCCATCGCGCAATCGGGGTCGGCCGCGGCGACCTGCTCGAATTCGGAGCGGGCCTGCTCGTACATCATGTGATGCATCAAACCCAGCGCTCGGTCGAAGTCGGCGCGCACGGCCTCGTCGCAGGAGACGCGGAAATCGACTGCACCGATCGGGGCGTCCTGATCAACCGCCTGCTGGTCATGCATGTGGGTTTGCTGGGCGTGGCCGGGCGGGCTGAAGCCGAGCGTGGCGGCAAGGAGCGCAGCGGTGACGGCGGCCGCAAGTCGGTTGGAAGTAGACATGGTTTGATCCTCCGTAGTTCCTGGGACGAATGCTGACCATACCGACCAGCAGGCTGTCAGCTGAGGGCGGTTTCACTTGTGCGATGAGGAAGCGCCCGCGTGCCAGTATGCGCCACGTCGGCTGGAGAGCCGCTGTGTTTTCTTCTCGAGGCTTTTATCGCTGATCCAGCTCGTAGTGGATCAACACGACGCACTGCGAGGCGAACAGCATCGTTTTACCCAACGTGATTCGCGTCGCGCCGAGGCGGTCCAGGCTGTGAAAGGTCTTCTTCGTTGACCGGGTGACCCAAGCCTTCCTGCCGATGAAGAAACTGGACGTTGCGAAGATCGAGGCGGCGGGGCGCTAACATGCCCCATGGCCAGCCTGCTTGACCAGATAAGGGAGTCGCTCGCCGCGTTCTCCCGGCTACGTACCCCGCCGGCGCTGATCGGCGGGCTCGCACTTGCCGCCCACAACGTGGTGCGCGCCACACGGGACGTGGACTTCCTCGTCGATGCGGAAGATGCCGAGCACCTGCACGATCTCCTCCTCGGCCTGGGTTACCGCTGCATCCACCGTAGCGCGGACGCGGCCAACTACCTGCGCGGTGAGGAAGGCCTCGACCTGCTGTACGCGTCCCGCCCGATTGCCCGCCGCTTGTTGGCCGAAGCCGATGAGCGGGACACGCCAATGGGGCGGCTGCGTGTCATCGGTGCCGAGGGGCTGGTCGCGTTCAAGCTCCAGGGGTACGTCAATGATCCGGCGCGGGCGCGCGATCTCGACGATATCCGCGAGTTGCTGCGGGCCAACTACGCAAGACTTGATCTGGAGGAGGTGAGGGAATACTTCCAGTTATTCGAGCGGGAGGACCTTTTTGAAGAGCTCATCAGTGAAACCGGCGACTGACCGCGGTGGCGTGGTGCTGGTCGGGGAAGGCGGTGTTCGCACGCTGCCCACACCGCGTGACCCGATCCAGACATGGATCGAACTCATGGAGGTGGTGGAGGCGCTGCGGCCGAAAGGCCGGCCACGCCCACCGCGTCGTACCACGGGCAGGTTCCTGCTGTAGGCGGCCCGGGTAACCGGGGTGGCGCCCAGCGGGCGCGTGCGGGTGACGGTGGGACGGGATAACCGGCGCATCGTCGGTCTACGCTCGAACCACTTGCCGCAGGCCCTTTGTGAAGCTGCTCGACCTGATTGACCGGAGGTTGGATGTCCGGCTTTGAGCGGGTGCCTCCGGTGCAGCGCTTGCACTCGTCATCCGGTCCACGCGGGAAAGAGGTGGCGCCCCTGTGCTTGAATTGACGCCGCGTTAAACCGGCCGGGCGCACTGTCGACCTTCACTGTCGCGGAGCCGCCCATGAACCCGAAGATCGACGTGGGGCAGACGTTCCCCGATTACGTCCTCCCGGACCACACCAAGACGCCGCGCCGCCTCTCGGCCCTGCAGAGCGAGGCCGACCCGATGGTGGTGGTACTCATCCGCGGCTTCTTCTGCCCGAAGGACCGCGAGCAGCTCAGGGAGCTGACGCGCTTCCATTCGCAACTGGTCGTGGGCAGCTGCACCCCGGTGGTGATCACCACCGACGACTGGCACACCACCAACAACCTGCGGCAACAGCTCGGCGCGTCCTACACGTTCCTCTATGACGAGGAGCACCACGTACGCGACGACCTGGACATCTGCGAGTACACCGACACCCAGCACTACCCGATGATCCCGCACACGTTCCTGCTGGGTTCGGGGCTGGAGATCCGCAAGGTGTGGAACGGCTACTACTACTGGGGCCGCCCCTCCACCGCCGAGCTGCACGCCGAACTGCGCCAACTGACCCGCGACATCCGCCGGGACTGGGACCTCTCCGATCCCGAGCTGAAGAAGCGCTGGAACGCCGGCGACAAGTCGGATTTCTATCCCTATGGCATGAAGTGGATGGAGCAGACGCTCAAAGAGATGGCCGGCGCGGTCGACCAGTACGCGGGCAAGGCCTGACGGGGCGTCCGGAGGTCGGTCCGACGCAATGAGATTGCGCCGCATGAGTGTCCGGACGCCATGGGAGTCTGGCGCAGTACGCCAGCGGCAAGTCGGCATCGTCGGGCGGCAGCTCGCTTATTGCAGCCTACGGGATCTGGTCTCCAGCAAGATGGGACGCATCGACCTCATCCAACTGGGCGGTGTCCACCGTTGCCGATTTGAGCTTTCCGGACATTTCCTCGATCAGCCGTCCGACGACGACCTCCTCGTCCTGAAAACCATGAAGCGCGGAGTTCCTCCAGTCGCCGGTCACCAGCAGGTCACCCGTTTGTGCATCGAACATCTTGATCGCGATCGACTGGAGGTACATCACGATGTCCCAACGCCAGACGTCGACATAGCTGACGATGGCATCGACCTCATCGGACTTGCGGACACCCTCTGCCAACGGTGCACGCACTGTGTAGCCCGCCGTGACCAAGGCAGAGCGCAGTGCCGTGTCCATTTCGGGCGAGTTTCCGGCGTCTGGAGCCTGGGCGACCGTGACGACACGTGGAGGAGCCTGCTTGGCCAAGAGCACGTTCTGGCTTGTGGAACATCCGCCGAGCACGAATGCGGACGCGATTAGCGCGATGTGGACGATCGATTTCATGAGTTTTCCCCTGGATTGGTTCCCCGCAGGGAATATAGCAACTGGCCATTTTCTGACCGGCGAAAAAGCGCAGCGCTGAGAAAGAGGCATGTCGTAGAGCGCAATAACCACAGGGCATTGCACTACCTCGCTAACCGCCTGCCTCACTCCCGGCGCTTATGGAAATACACCTGCTTCGCCGCCCAGCGCAGCGGCGGCGAATACAGCAGCAGGTCGAAGGGCCAGTCGAACTGCAGGCGATCGAAAGCCCAGCGCAGGGCTCGCTTGGTTCGGAAGCGTGGGGCGGCCTCGATGGCGACCTGTTCCGGAGCGCCACCGTCGTCGCGCAGATACGCGGCGATGCCGCGGCCCACGGCCCAGCCGTGTTCCCACGCGGAGTGGATGCCGCCGGCGGTGACCGGCGAGACGATGCCGGCGGCGTCGCCGATGAGGATGGCGCGGTCGCGGGCCATGTCGAACACCGGTCCGCTGCACGGGATCAGGCCGGCGCGGGTGTGGCCGGGTTTGAGATGGCGCCGCAGTCCGCCCGCCTGGCCGACGCGCAACAGGAAGCCGTCGATGTCGGGCACGCGTGCGTGGGCCGGGTCGTGGCGCAGCGCGAGGCCGGCCTGCACGCCGGTGGGGCTCTGCGCGATCCAGCCGATGTAGCCGGGCGCGTAGCGCTTGCTGATGAAACAGTGCAGCGCACCGGACTCGGCGAGGCTCGCGCCCGGAAATTCGTACTCGATGCCGTACAGGAACTGGCGCACCTCCCCGAGCCCGCAGCGACGTGCCACGCGCGAGCGCGCCCCGTCGGCACCTACGAGATAGCGCGTGGTGCCCACGCCGTCGACCTGCCAGCCACCGGCCGCGCGCTCGGCGCTGGTGAACGAGCAGCCAAGGCGCAGGTCGACCCCGTGCACGCGCATCTGGTCGGCCAGCCAGCGCATGACGGCGGGCGTGTCGGTGGTGAGGAAGTAGTAGCCCGGTGCGGCCAGCGCGATCTGTTTCAGGCTCGGCGCGTACAGGCGCACCTCCTCGATGCGCCGTGTCATCGCGGCGGGGATATGGCCGAGCAGGGTCTGCTCGGCGGCTTCCTTCACGATGATGCCGGTGGTGCGCAGTTTGTCGCCGGGGTCGTGCTTGCGCTCGAGCACGACCACGCGCAGTCCGCGCTGCGCGGCGGCGATGGCGCAAGCCGCGCCGGCGAAACTGGCACCGACGATGACGACGTCGGCGGCGAAGGATGTCGTTGCGTTGTCCATGGCGCCCGGGCGAGTGGATTGCCGATGACGATGCCTGCGCCGTGCGAGGCTGCGATGGGGTGAAGGTGAAGCGGGGTTGAAGTCGCCGGCTTCTTGTTCGCTTCACATCGAGCCCATCACGCGTTCACCCGCGCGAGGAAAGCTTGCGTCGACCTACCTTTCGCGGAGACACGGCAGTGACAGGACATATCGGGAACGGCAGGGGACGGCGCGGAAATCGCTGGAGTAAAGCCATATGGGGCACCGCGGCATGCCTGCTGTTGCTGCCTCTGGTGGCGATGCAGTTCACCGACGAAGTGAACTGGGACGAGACCGACTTCATCGTCGCCGGTGCCATGCTGCTGGCCGCCTGCGGCACCTACGAACTCGCGGCGCGGCTGACCGGCAGCACCGCCTACCGAGCCGCCGCGGGCGTTGCGGTCGTGACCGCCTTCGTCCTGGTCTGGATCAACCTGGCCGTCGGCATCTTCGGGAGCGAGGACAACCCGGCCAACCTGATGTTCGGTGGCGTGCTCGCTGTCGGCGCGATCGGTGCACTGGTTGCGCGCTTCCGGGCAGGCGCAATGGCCCGTGCGCTGGAGGCGACTGCGCTTGCCCAGGCGCTGATCGCCGTAATCGCACTGATCGCCGGCTTCGGCGGGACCGTGCTGCTGGCCGCGTTCTTCGCCGTGCCGTGGCTCGCATCGGCCCAGCTGTTCCGGATTGCGGCGCGGGAGCAGGGCTCTGGTGGGCGCAGCCCGGTAGGTTGATCGAGGGGTGGCCGGTTCCGCGGGGCGTCCGCGTTGCCACGGATGAAGGGCGGCCCGCCGGACGGCAGGGTCGCGCCGATTCAACGCCGGAGCGGAGCCGAGCCATGCGCACATCCTTGATTTCGACCGCCGTCCTGGCGCTGCTCGGCAGCGCGGCCGCCTCCGCCCAGTCCCCCCAACCCGAACCGGCGCTCGTGTGGACCGCGCAGGACCCGGCGCTGCAGTGGGGCCCCTGCCCGGATTTCCTGCCGTCCGGATGCGCGATCGCGGTCCTGCACGGCGATCCGGCCAGCGACAACGCCGACGTGTTCCTCAAGCTGCCACCGGATTCCAGTATTCCCGCCCACTGGCACACCTCGGCCGAACGGATGGTGCTGGTTTCGGGCGAGCTGCACGTGACCTATGACGGCCACGACACTGCGGTGCTCCGGCCCGGTTCGTACGCGTACGGGCCGGCGAAGCTGCCGCACACGGGGCGCTGCGCCAAGGGCCGTGCGTGCGTACTGTTCATCGCTTTCGAGTCGCCGGTGGACGCAATCGCAGTGGAGGTGGAGGAGCCTGTCGAGTAAGCGGGCATTGCCGTTGTACTCTTCCGGCCATCGCCGGAGGAGCTGCAATGAACACGCTAGACGAAAAGCCACCAGCCGCGCCTGACCGAGGAGGCGCGGAATGCGAACGCGATCGCCGGCAAGCACAAACGCATGCCTGGTGCGTGGCGGCTTTTGGCGACCACGATGCGCGGTCGGTGCAACAACGTGGCATCCGGCTGGCCGAGGAGGCCATCGAAACCGCGCAGGCGTGCGGCTGCGATCCCGCCATGCTGCACCGGCTCATCGACCACATATATGCCAAGCCGGTGGGTGAGCTGGCTCAGGAGCTCGGTGGCCTGGGAGTGACGCTGCTTGCGCTGGCCGAGGCTGCGGGGCTCGGCGCGGACGAAGCCGAGCGGCGAGAGGTCCAGCGCGTGCTAGCCAAGCCCCTGGCGCACTTCGCTGCGCGCAACGCCGCCAAGAAGGCGGCCGGCTTCCATACGTCCGCAGCGACAGATCCGGCCGACCGGTAGGTCGCACCCAAGGCTTCGAGGCGAACAGTATCCGGGGCGGGCGTCGAGCCGGTCGGCGACCTGCGCCGCTGCCGGTGCCGCGTCCGTCGCGCAGCGGTTCCGGCTTCGATCTGGGCGTGCTGGTTGGCCCATGCAGGTCTGTTCGTCTGTTGCGTGATCCGGCACACGCCTCGTCCGAGGCAATGGCCGCGATCAGCGGTCGCCCCAAAGCTGGCAGCAATGAATTGTCCGTGCTCAAGCGCGAGAACGCCCGGCTACAGGAGGAGAACGAAATTCTAGAAAAAGCGACGGCGTACTTCGCTTGGCAGCTGCCGGGCAGTACGCATGGATCCGTGCGCAGACCGGGCAACTGGTGAAGCGACTATGCCAGGTGCTGGGCGTCTCGCCCCAGCGGCTTCTACGCCTGGCAGGGTCTCGTCTGCCCAGTGCGCGTGCGTTGGAGGATGCCCGGCTGCTTCAGCGCATCGAGCATCTGCACGGACAAACCCGAGAAGCTCATCGCTCGGACCGGATATGGCAGGCGTTACGCCAGGCTGGCGAAACCTGCGGTCGGCACCGGGGCGGCGACTTCGTGGCGAGAACGACATTCAACTGGCCGTGAAATGCGGGGCAGTCCACTCCGTCCCTTATTCCCGCCCTCCTGCATCATCGATCGACGTTGCGGCTCACTGAATTTCACCCAAGAGATTCCGCGCTTCGGTGATGCAAGCCCCGGTCGTGCCGAGCAGGACCGCGGGGTGGTTTTTTGCATAACGGGAGTTCACCGCTGTCCAAATTCCGGCCGTTCGCTTGCATTGTTCGGCACTGGTCGCGGAGTTCCAGCGGCACAGGCCAGCTTTTGGATCATTGCCAGAACCCAGCACCTCGCAATCCGCACCGTGCCGGCCGCACAATTTTGCATCGCCTGCACTGCAATCAAGCTGGACTTCAGTCGGGCGCTCCTTCACTCGACGTGGGCTCGGATCAAAGTGGTCCCTAGGATCAAGATGGCCTGGGCCTGAGTTGTCCTGGAGCATAAAAGTCGTACCAATGGGGTTCATATAATTTTGGTTCATGTCACGAATCTGATCCACGATCACGGCATATGCGGATAAACCGCGGCCCGGGCGATGCAGCTCGGTATTCCAGTCGCCACCGCATGGGATCGCCTTGCGATTGCTGGTGACGTACTTGGCATCCTGAATGCGGTTAGAACCGAATTCACCATATACCACCGGTTCCCAATGAGCATTGTTATGTGACACGAGGAAACTAAGCTCTTCGCTGTTCCCGATCGAATTCAAAGGCTTCACAGAAACCCGGATACCTTCATAGAAGCTGCGGTCTTTGGGCGCCATTTCGTCTACCACAGGCGCCGAGCCTCGGGGGCTCTGTGGGCCATTTCCCGGACCGATTTTATTAGTGGCGTTGAGAGATTGTGAAAGTACCTGCCGAGCCGGCGCGGCTTTCATTGCCCCGACCACCTGCGCTGCGTCCGGACGCGCTGGAGCGGCCGGCAAAGTGGTATCCATGGAAAGCCCGAACTCCACTGTCACAGTCAGCGCGCCGGGCTGTATCGGGCACGCAGTTGGGCCATCGATGGTTATTTTGTAGGGCGCTATCCACATTGGGTTGGTGATGAACTTCGTCTCATCCGGTCTGTGCCCCAATTGCCCCTCCAGGAGGAGCGCTGTCTTTCGAGGAAACTCAACTACTGCGGGGCTACCCAAAACATCAGTGAGTGCGTTGATATGTAACGATTTTGGCGGGCCGGCGTTGATTGAAGGGCCGATGTCAGTATAATTTGGACGACGAGCCTTGATTCTGACGTACCTGAGCGCCATCGGGCCGCTTTGCGCAAGATGATCGGACAAGTAGTCGTTCTTTCCAATCCATTGTGCATAGACATAAACGCCTTCGTTTCCGATGGGTGCCAGCAAGGTATTCCCACCATCAAAATCGCCCCGTCCGCCGATCAATCCATCGTGGTTTTCCCACCGACAGAGGTCGTCATGCCAAATCAGCTTGTGCATGTCCGAGTTGAAGCGACAATTGGCGTCGGCAGAGAACCTGCCGACGGGGCCGTCGGTAACGACCGTATTGCCTTCCTTGTAGTCCTCCAATGGATAGTAGCCGGGGGCGGGGTGAACGCCGCCGCAGAACGGGTACTCGGGGCAGTTGGGCGGTATTTCATCGCCGGCCCGGGTGTAGCGTTGAGAGGTCAGCGTATAGGTTCGCAGCCTTCCAAATGCATTCGTGTTAGCCGAGAGCGATTTGGAATAAGGATTGATAGCCTCGGCGGTTCCGGTTAGTACGGTAGACGGGATCGACATGCTGTAATTGAAATCACCATGCGCATCGGTGCCGGCACTCAGGTAGAGCTTGCGAATAAAGACATGCTCCCTTCGTTCGCTGAGCGAATAACCCAGCCCTCGGCTGACTAGGCGTTTGTAAGCTTCATAGGTTTTATCGTGACCGCGGCGCCAGTCTTTGCCTGAAGGTGCCTTCTCGAATCTTTGTCCGGTATCGGCAACGGTGAAGGGGTTGAAATGGTGGCTTTCGCTGACCTCGAGATCGCCGCTGTCCCGCGATTTCATGTCGTCATGTTCGTTCCATATTTGCAAACCCTTGAACACGAACTCAGTGCCGTTTCGCTGCAAGATGGGGCTGTCGCCTCCCGATCGGTTGAATGACCCCAGCCCAATCGCTCTTTCGTAGTAGTCTTGGGACCATCCAATCGAACTGCTTTCGGGATGAGACGCATAGCCGAAGCCGTCGGATGACCCCATGCGGGCTATTGCATGGCTGACCGATATTTTGTTATCGGCTCCTTCCTTGGTTGGGTTCAGATCAATTTTCCCGCCGTGCCATGGCCCTTCGAAGTGCGGAGCGCCGTAAGCCAATAGATGGCTGCCAAACGCGAGATGGTCCGTGTGTAGTTTATCGTGCGGAACTCCGTTCGCTCCTTGGATTGTGATTTCCTCGCCGCCGAGCACCCCCAAATGAGTTCGATACCATTGAAACTCACCACCCTTGCCGTCGGTTTTGCTCGTCGGGCCGTCGTGACCGGGATGGGTCCCGGCATCATAAGGAGGGCCCGAAAAGAAGACATTATGGTCCGTGGTGATGATCTTGTTCTTGTAGGCAGACCAGTTGGCATTGTCGAGCTGCACATCCACCAGACCCAGTGCGTACGCAGATTCGAAAAGCATCGCGACGGGACCCCCGAATGCCTTCCTGGCTGCATCCGGATTGGTTATGCCATGCCACTTGGTCTGCTCGGCAATGGTGTGGACATGGACATCGTACTGGTGATCGACAGGGCTGAATTTTGCGAATCCGTCGGTTGTGACAACCACCCGCAAGACCTTGGTGTCAGATTTGATTCCTCCAGGGTTGATTTCATTCAGGTCGGCGAGAGATTTGATTCCAGCCAGTTCGACTAGCTGCGTGTTGATGGTAGTATCTCCCCAGATAATGGTTCCCCATAGGTAATGTACGCCAGGCTTGCCACGCTGCGAACCCATTCCTATGCATGCGACTGGAACACGCGCTATATAATGCCAAAAACTACGTATTTGCTCGCCTTTGGTTATTGGGCTGCGGATCCTTCCGTCTGGATCGAGGAACGTGACAGCACAAGGAAAGTCGTCGTCAAGCGGTTCCTCCAACCCAAGGTCAATATTTCTGGAATCCTCGAAAATCAGCGTTGATTGCTGGGAGTCAGGGTCGTAATTATGAAGGCTGAAACTGATTATTTTTCTATCTGCATTTTCTTCAAAATCTGGCGTAAAGAAGAGAACGGGTAAGTAGTCACGCACCGTCCGCCATGGCGCATCGATGACCAGATCTTCTCCAGCGGAATCAACCGAGGAAAAAGACGAGAGTGGCAAAATAAGCATTAGCACAAGCAAGACTGGTCCTGCCATGGCGCGCGGGTGTCGGGTCATTTGGGTCGCTCCTCAAGATTGCTTGAAAAGTTTAATTTGGTGCAAAATAACCATGGACAAAAGGGATAGCGCAAGGATGCATTAGCCCGTTCGAAAGTATTTAGCGGCTAGTGCGGGCGCACGCCAATGGTGAATAAGCGGAGTATTGGCCCTTGCGATACGCACGCAAGCGATAGCAATATTCCGTATCGGGATCGAGCCGGTCGTCGGAATCGGTGCGCCAGCCCTTGCCCTGTACGCGGCTCATTACACGCTCTTCCACATTGAAGACATGTTTCCACTGATAGTTGATGCCGCCTTTGTCCCCAACGGGCACGCCACGATCGACAGCGATGCCATATTCCGCGGTCGAATTATCCATCCAGTTCAGGCGGAGTGATGTGCGCGCCACCTCCGAAACCGTGACATCGGAAGGGGCAGGCAGGACACCCCTCCTGGCCGGCACTGTTTCGTTCCGGCGCGGCGGTGCGGTGCTTGTTGTGCGGTGATCGACAACGTTGGGTCGGCCTCGTTTTGAAGGAGCGACTTCGTTACGACGATCCGGCTCCAGGTAGTTCCCGAACTCGACCATGCGGAATCGCTCTGTACTCTCTGCCTGCTGCGCATCCGTTGCATACAGATACAGGTTGCCCGCTGGTGAAATATAGATGCCGCCACCCTTGTCGAAATCGCACCATGCAGTGCCATCGCTGCACCTGAAGGTTCGGCTATTGATGTATTCATGCGAGATCGGTCCGGCGCTCGATGCCCGGGCAAGTTTGAACAGATGCAGCTGATCCTTGCTCTGCTTGGTGTCGTAGAACTTGTCCGCCGATTTCTCGATCTGAATCAGGTACACATCTCCGGAACCGCATTCGTTAACCATTGCCGCTCCCTCTCCCCACTTCCCGATGGGCTCCGGATCGCCAATCGATGTCCAGGCCGTATCCGGCAGCAGCTTGGTCGTATCGCTCACGAAGTACTCGTAATTCTGTCCGCCCGAACGGCCGAGACCCACCAGATAACGGCCATCCTTGAGCCTTGTCGCGGCGACGGTTGCGGTGCTTGCTTCCCGTACCTTGTCGCCATCGACCCTCACGCTTCGATCTATGATCTTGAGGGGCGGGTGGGAATTGATCACCTCGGTGTTCCGATCAACGTTCGATACGTCGTAGACTTCAAAAGCGAACTGTGAGCGGAGGTTGCACCACTTCCACGCGCCGTGCGGCTGGCACCAGTCGGCGACGAATACGTAGTGCCCCAGAGTGGCCAGTCCTCCCGGGTGATTGCTGTCCGAAAAGGTCCTGGCGACCGTGCGGTTATGAATGTTCTGGTTCTTGCCGTCGCCGTCGCGCAGATTACCAAGCGCATAACCATGTGATGCTTGGTTCGCGCCCATCCTGATGACAGCCAACGCGCCGCTCTTGCCAGGCTCCGAGGATTTGGTGCTATGGGTGAACACGAGATACTCGTCGTTGCCCAAGCCCGCGATGCGGCCGACGCCCTGAATATGCTCAGCTCCTAAGGCGTTGATGCGATGTAATAGATAACTATTTGTCGGGTAAGCGTAACTACGCACGCCAATCTTGCTTCCTCGCGCACCCTTGTATTGCGTTTCTATCGCATTAAAGTTGGTTTTGACATCGTTGACGCAGCGGTTGCACGCCTTGCTTCCCCAAGCGCAACTCGTGTCTCCTTTTATGTCGAAGCTCAAGCCGTGGGTCGCGGGTGCGCTATCCTGCGCGAGAGTGGAGTGCAACCAACCTGCGGCCGATGCCGGGCCGACGACTGCAAGCAACAGCGTGATGGATATCCAAGGCAGCCTTTGCATGTTCTCACCCCTTGTATCGCAACGAGGTCAGGACGAGAAGAAGAGGGCCGCGAACAAATCCCAGAGATTGGTAAGCATTCTCGTCTCGTCCTGTTTCGGAGGAAGGCGCGTCTTTACGCGCGGCGCTTCGGCCACGGCACCAGCATCGGCACCTGGCGCTGGTACTCGCGATAGGTATCGCCATGCTGCGCGACCAGGTCGCGTTCCTCGAGGAACTTCACCGCGACGATGATGTAACCGGTGGTGACCAGCGCGAACAGCAGGTGCCCGGCGCTCATCGTCGGCGTGGCCCAGAACGCGATCAGAAACCCCAGCATCAACGGGTGGCGCACCATGCGGTAGAAGGCGCGGGTGATGAACGGCCCGTCGACGGATTGCCGCTGGCGGGCGTAGGACCACACCTGGCGCAGGCCGAACAGGTCGAAGTGGCTGATCAGGAAGGTCGACACCAGCACCAGCAGCCAGCCCAGCGCGGACAAGCCGTACAACGCCCAGCGCGCGACCTCGTAGTCGATACTCCAGACCAGTTGCGGCAACGGCCGCCATTGCCAGTACAGCAGGACCAGCACCAGGCTGCTGGCCAGCACGTAGGTGCTGCGCTCGATCGGCACCGGGACGAGCCCCGTCCACCAGCGCTTGAACGCGGGCCGCGCCATGCCGCTGTGCTGCACGGCGAACAGGCTGAGCAGGCCGAGGTTGATGGCCAGCGCCATCAAGAAGGGCGCGTCGGGACCGTTGTCGATGTGCTTGGGCACGCCGAACCCGGCAACGAAGGCGATGGCGTACAGGAACGTCGCCAGGAACAACGAGTAGGAGATGGCGCCATACAGCAGCGCAAGCGGGCGGGACATGATCTTGACCTCCAAGGACCGTGGCTACGGGAGAATCGCAGCAGCGGCCTGCGATCAAACTTGAAAGCAAGTCTGGGCGGGCCGCCCTGCTGCCACCATGGGAACCTTGTCCCGGTTGTGATCGCGTTCCGGCCGTACCCGGGGCAAATGTCCCGGGTGCGGCGGTCAATCGGCGAGTACCGCCGGATGCCGATGGGCCAGCACCATCGCCTGAGCGCGGCTGCGCACGCCCAGCTTCCGATACAGGCCGGTGATGTGATTGCGCACGGTCTTCTCGGCAATTCCGAGATACCAGCCGATCTGCGCGTTGCTGCGGCCTTCGCACAGCAGCCGCAGCGACTCGCGTTCGCGCGTGGTCAAGTTCCGCGCGATCGCATCTTCGACGGGATCGACCGCAGCGCGTTGCCCGATGAACTCCAGTACCGCCTGCTGGAAAGCCTGCCAAGCCGGTTCGTGCTCGAGCAGCACATGGTTGTGCGACTCCAACTGGACGAAGGTGGCGCCCGGGATCTGGCTCGCCAGCAACGCGCCCTGCGATGTCGGCGCGATGTGGTCGTTGTCGGCGTGCAGCACCAGGGTGGGCGTGCGGACCAGGTGCAGGTAGTCGCGCACGTCGACGTTGCCGCGCGCGGCCAGCAGCGTGCCCGCGTTGGCCGCTGACGTGGTGCGCCGGCACAGGTCGTTGAACCAGTCGAACTGGGCCTGACTGCCCTGCGGGATGAAGCGCGACGTGAACAACTGGCGGAAGGCCGGGTTGTCGCTGGCCCAGCCCAAGCGCACCACCTCCTGCACCGCCTTGTACATCTCGACCCGGTCCGCATCGCCCTTGTTGCCGCCGACGGCATAGCCGCCGTAGAGGATCAGGTGCGACACCCGCTGCGGATGGCGCAAGGCATACATGATCGCCGTGGCCGCGCCTTGGCTGATGCCGAGCAGGACAAAAGGCCGCTCGATGCCGGCGGCTTCGACCACGCTTTCCAGGTCATCCACCCAGCGCGGTAATGTCAGGCCCTCGACCCGGGTGTCGGACAGGCCGCAACCGCGTTCGTCATGGCGGATGTAGCGGAAGTGCTCGCCGAAGAATCGGATCCAGTGCGCCCAGACCGGACTCTCCAAGTCGTACTGTAGGTGCGTGAGCCAGTTCGCCGCCTTGACCAACGGCATACCCTGCCCAATCTCGGCCCACGCCAGGTTGGCCTGGTCGGAAGTGGTGGCGTAACGGATGCATTGCTTCATCGCGGTCTCGGGTGCGGTCCAGTGATGGGCCGATTCAAAATAGCGCGCTGTGCGGCGCCAACCATACTCGGTCCGGGACGATGGCCGTGCGGGGCGGGTCGGCCGAATGCGCTCTGCCGCGGCCCAGGCATCGCGCCATGCCTTCCCAAGGCACGGTCCGGCGCCGCACCAGCGAGCGTGCTGAGCGGGGGTGTCGATTTCCGGGCCTCCCGTTCGTTATGTCAGGTGAGGGCTTCTCCTCCACAACGGAAACCGCCATGGCCACTGCCAACACGATTCGCCTCCACCGCGTCCTGAACGCCCCGCCGGAACGTGTCTATCGCGCCTTCCTCGACGCCGATGCCATCGCCAAGTGGCTGCCGCCGAACGGCTTCACCTGCAAGGTCTACCAGCTCGACGCACAGGTCGGGGGCAGTTACCGCATGTCCTTCACCAACTTCTCCACCGGGAATGGCCATAGTTTCGGCGGCACCTACCAGGAGCTCGTGCCTGGCGAGCGCATCCGCTATAGCGATCGCTTCGAGGACCCCAACCTGGCCGGCGAGATGACCACCACCATCACGCTGAGAGCGGTGTCCTGCGGCACCGAACTGCAGGTGGTGCAGGAAAACCTGCCCAAGGCTATTCCTATCGAAGCGTGCTACTTGGGCTGGCAGGAATCGCTGGTGTTGTTGGGTAAGCTCGTCGAGCCGGAAATTCCGAACTGATCCGGCAAGGTCAGTGGGGCGGTGCCCGCAGTACCGTCTCCACTTCGACCACGTCCATGCCCTGCATCTGCCCCAGCAGGCTGTCGAATCACGGATTGTGGGAGGCTAGGTGCCGCTGCAGTAATGCGATACTTCTACCGGGGCGTAGACCGAGGGGTGGCGCGCCATCAGCTCGCAGCTTTCGCTGGAGATCGCCTCGATGGCGATGACATCCGGCTTGAAGGCGGCCAGCCGTGCCAGCACTGGTCCAGCGATTTTCGGCTTGAAGCTCTCCGGCATCTCGGACAAAAGCACGCTGTCCAGTACCAGCACCTGCGCTCGCGGGCCGGCCATGTCCGTGTCCAGCGCGGACAGGTCGACCTGTGCCTGGGTCATTCCGGACTTTCGACTGCCGCGTCCGACGGAACATTGAATCCCGCTACCGGCAGGTTACGCCTGCGCCGTGGCTCGCCGATAATCCGCTACCCACGACGGCACGCCGATGTCCGACCACTCCACGACCTCCACGACGCCGCTGCCTGCCTCGTCGTCTCCCTGGCTCGAGCCGCGCGTGCTGATCCCACTCGCGCTGCTCACGCTCTACCTGGTCTGGGGGTCGACCTATCTCGGCATCCGCTTCGCGTTGGAAAGCTATCCGCCATTCCTGCTGGCGGGCGTGCGGTTCCTCGGCGCCGGCGTGGCGATGTACGCGTTCCTGCGCTGGCGCGGGCATGCCGCGCCGAGCCGGCTGCAATGGCGCAACGCGGCGATCACCGGCGTGTTGCTGCTCGGCTTCGGCAACGGCCTGGTGTGCTTTGCCGAAGAGCGGGTGAGTTCGGGCATCGCGGCGGTGGCCGTGTCGAGCATGCCGCTGTTCGCGGCGGCGTTCTCCGGCATGTACGGACAGTGGCCGACGCGGCGGGAAACCGTCGGCTTGTTGGTCGGCTTTGCCGGCGTGATCGTGCTCAACACCGGCAGCGGCCTGTCGGGCGAGCGCCTGGGGGCGATCGCCTTGCTGACCGCGGCGATGTGCTGGGCCTTCGGCTCGGTCTGGAGCCGTCGGCAGGACATGCCTGCCGGTCCGATGAACACCGCGGCGCAGATGCTGTGTGGCAGCGTCGCGCTGCTTGGGGTGGGTTTTGCCAGTGGCGAGACCCTGCCGGTCGAGCCGACCACCCGCGCGACGCTGGCGCTGGTCTACCTGGCGGTGTTCGGCTCGATCGTCGCCTTCAGTGCCTACCTGTACGTGCTCAAGTACGCGCGGCCGGCAGTCGCCACCAGCTACGCGTACGTCAACCCGCCGGTGGCGGTGCTGCTGGGTGTGCTGCTGGTGGGCGAAACCGTCGGCCCGTACGACCTCGCCGGAATGGCGATCATCCTGGCCGGCGTGGCCGTAATTACCCTGGCCCGGACGCGGCGTGCCGCGTGACCGCCTCGCTGCAGGCGCAATGCTAGCCTTCGGCACCCGTCGCTCTTGATCCGGGTCCGCGCGCGCACAAGGCGCCCCGAGTGAAATCATGAAAACCCTGCCCGTCGTCCATCCCGGGGAAGTGCTCATGGCCGACTGCCTGCACCCAAGCTCAATGAGGAACACGCACGCGCCCCGCACGAAGCACTGCTGGTGGGTGTCCGGTCTGTTGCTGCTGTTGGCCGGCTGCGCGAGCGCACCGCGACCCGCCGGCCCAGCGCCGGAGGCGGTGCGCGCGGAGATCGCCCGTCGCATCCCGGCATCGGTAGACGATCGTGCCGGTTGGGCCGCCGACATCCAGATCTCTTTCGCGGTGCAGGGCCTCGACCCGATGGAGGAGAACATCTGCGCCGTGCTGGCGGTGGTCGAGCAGGAAACCGGCTACGACGCCGACCCTGCGGTGCCCGACCTGGCCGCGGTCGCACGCGCGGAGATCGTGCGCCGCGCGGCCGCGGTGCGCGTCCCGGAGTTCATGGTGGATGCGGCACTGGAGCTGCGTTCCGGCGACGGCCGCAGCTACGAGCAGCGGCTGTCGGCAGTGCGTACCGAGCGCCAGTTGAGCGAGCTGTACGCGGACCTGATCGGCAGGGTGCCACTGGGCGGGCGCCTGTTCGACGGCTACAACCCGGTGCAGACCGGGGGGCCGATGCAGGTGTCCATCCCTTTCGCCGAAGCCAACGCCGGCGACTACCCCTATCCGGTCAGGGGCAGCATCCGCGAGGAGGTCTTCACCCGCCGCGGCGGCCTGTACTTCGGTATCGCCCACTTGCTGGGTTACACCACGCCGTACACGCGCAAGGTGCATCGCTTCGCCGACTTCAACGCCGGCTGGTACGCCAGCCGCAATGCCGCCTTCCAGAATGCGGTGGTGACCGCCAGCGGCCGCGCGCTGGCGTTGGATGGCGACCTGCTGCTGCCCGGTGCGCCGCTGGACCGTCCAGGCGAGACCGAGCGCGCGGTCCGCTCGCTTGCCGGCGAACTCGGCATGGATACGGAGCAGATCCGCGAGGGGTTGGAGCAGGGCGACCGGCTCGACTTCAACGACTCGCCGCTATCCCAGCGCGTGTTCGCCCTGGCCGAGGCCCGCGCCGGCCAGCCGCTGCCGCGGGCGATGACCCCCGGCATCACCCTGGAAAGCCCGAAGATCACCCGCGAGCTGACCACCGCCTGGTTCGCCAACCGCGTGTACTCGCGTTACCGGGACTGCATGACGCGCTGATCAGCACGCTGGTCGAACGGCTGGACGCCCGTGAAAACCAACCTGACCCTGAGGTTTCCGAATGGGTGCGGGCGCTGGCCTCAGCGTTTGGTGTAGGTGATCTCCATCATCTTGGATTCCTTGCCGTCCGGGCCCGGCGCGTACATCTCGAACAGCTCCACGTCGGGACTGGTCCACTTCGTGGTCATGCGGGCGTTGATCGGCGCCTTCGTCACCGGGTCGTTCCAGCTGCCGTTGAACGTGCAGGCGCCGTCGGCGGTGCACTCGCCCTCGCTGACCATGAGCCCGGTCGACATGCTGTCGTTCCACGTCGCCCAGTGCTTGCCGCTGACGTTGTCGTAACCGTGCATGCCGTAGCCGGTGAACGGCTGGCCGTGCATCTGCGACTGGACTTCCTCGGTCATCACCCGGCCGCCCAGGATCATCGAGCGGGTGGCGGTGCCGGTGTCGACGGTGGGCGGCGCGCCGGGGGTATGCCAGCTGCGGATCGACAGGTCGTACTCGCCGGCCATCTTCGCGAGCGCTGCGTGCTCCGGGCCGGGCGTGCCGGCCTGCTGGTAGGCCTGCATCATCGCGGCTTCTTCCGGCGACATCTGCGGTGGGGCGTCCTGCGCGGCGACGGGCAGGGCAACGAGCAGGGACAAGGGCAGCAGTGTGAATGCGAGCGTGCGATGCATGGCGGTCTCCGGTGGGAAATGGCAGGTCGAGCGACGTCGGCAGGGTAGGGCTCCGGCATCGATGCGTCGGACAAGCCGGATGATAAGCGCGGCAGCAATTGCCCTGACGTAATCTTCTTGAGAAAGCGGCCAGCGGCTTGTTCCGATTCGACTCGATTGTTGACTTCGCCCGCGCGGCCCCAACCCTTTAGGTTCCTTCGCCCCAGCAGGAATCCGCAATGAGCCAGTACCGCAAAGATCCCGATGCGATCGGCAAGCTCTCCCCGGAGCAGTACCGGGTCACGCAGGAAAGCGGCACCGAAGCGCCCGGCACTGGCGAGTATTTGAACAACAAGGCGCCGGGCATCTACGTCGACGTGGTGTCGGGCGAGCCGCTGTTCGCCTCGTCCGACAAGTTCGAGTCGGGCTGCGGCTGGCCGAGCTTCACCAAGCCGATCGAGCCTGCCCACGTCAGTGAACTGCACGACTCCAGCTACGGCATGGAGCGCATCGAGGTGCGTTCGGCGAGCGGCGACAGCCACCTGGGTCACGTGTTTCCGGATGGCCCGGCCGACCGCGGCGGCTTGCGCTACTGCATCAACTCGGCGTCGCTGCGGTTCATTCACCGCGACGATATGGAGGCGCAGGGCTACAGCGCCTACCTCGGCCAGGTGGAGGACGTGCGATGACGAGCGAACGCGGCGCCGGCCGGCCTGAAGCGTTGCGGCACGGTTGGCATGGCCGCCGGCGGGCTGCATCATCGGATTCTTGTATCACTGCGGAGCGATCGCCATGACCAGCCACTCCCCCTATCCGATCGGCACGCCCGGAATGCCGTGGGGCGACGCGGAACGCGCCGACTGGCTGTCGCGCCAAACTCGCCAGCGCAGCTATGAGGCGGACGTGATGAGCGCGATCGAGCCGCTGCGCTCGAGCTTCGACGTGGTGCAGTACGGGCAATTGGACTATGGCCCGGACAGCTACCCGCTTCTGGCAATCAGGAGCCGCGACTGGCGCGATGACCTGCCGGTCGTGCTTGTGACCGGCGGGGTGCATGGTTATGAGACCAGCGGGGTGCATGGCGCCCTGCAATTCGTCGAGCGGCATGCCGCCGATTACCAGGGCCGCGTCAACCTGCTGGTCGCGCCATGTGTCAGCCCCTGGGCCTTTGAGCGGATCCATCGATGGAACATGCAGGCGGTCGATCCGAACCGCTCGTTCCGCGCCGACAGCCCGGCGGCCGAGTCAGCGGCGCTGATGGCGCTGGTCGCGCCGTTCCGCGATCGCGTGCTGGTGCATGTCGACCTGCACGAAACCACCGACAGCGACGAGTCCGAGTTCCGCCCGGCGCTGGCGGCCCGCGACGGCAAACCATACGAGCGCGGCGAGATCCCCGACGGCTTCTATCTGGTCGGCGACAGCGAAAATCCGCAACCCGAATTCCAGCAGGCGGTTGTCGCGGCGGTGGCGCAGGTCACCCACATCGCCCCGGCCGATGCCAACGGCGAGATCATCGGCTCGCCCGTCGTCGCGCCCGGCGTCATCAACTACCCGCTCCAGCAGCTTTCCCTCTGCGCGAGCATCACCGATGCGCCATACCGGACGACCACCGAGGTCTACCCCGACAGCCCACGGGCCACTGCCGAGCAATGCAACGCCGCCCAGGCGGCCGCAGTATGCGCGGCGATCGATTTCGCCCTGACGCGCACCACCCCGCCACGCTGACACTCCGCCGCGTGACACCCCTGTAGGGGCGGCTTCAGCCGCGAGCTTCTCCTGCCGGCGGCGCATCGCCACCCGAAAGAAGCCGAACCAAACCAGCGTCCGCCAGTACACGACAGCGGCCGCCAGAACCGGGCTTGGGAGAGTCCCTGCGTTTGGTCGAACAAGCCGCCTTGGACATCTGGTGTGCGCACGCCTGGACGTGCGTGTGGCGACCCACGCCGGTACGCGCGAGAACTGCACAACTGCGCAATCGTTCTTTGCCCTAGGACGGGGCGCCCCCTCATCTGACGCGAATCGCACACGCGATCTCCGTGCCGCCAACAGCAAGTACATAGCTGCATGACGAGGCGACGCGGGTGGCTCGCCCGCGGTCGTGCATCGCCCCATCGTCTACACGCTGCATCCATATCGCCGGGACTACCGTAAGCAAGGTGATTGCGGCGATGGGGCCGGTATCGGGCAAGGGGCCGCAATCCCTTTAAAACCTGCCTGGGCTTTTGCGGCCCTTGCCCAAAAAAACCAAGGAGTTCACATGAAACGCACAGCCTTAGCAATCGCAGTCCTGACGATGTTCGCCGGCAGTACCGCAATGGCCTCCAGCCACCGCGAAGCCCCGGGTATCACCGCACACCCCAAGGTCGACAGCACCGACTTCTACATGTTCCGCAGCTATGAGCCGGGCCGTGAGGGGTTTGTGACCTTGATCGCCAACTATCAACCCGACCAGTCTCCGGCCGGCGGCCCGAACTTCTACATGATGGAAGAAGAAGCGGTTTACTCGATCCACATCGACAACACCCATGACGGCATGGCCGACCAGATTTTCCAGTTCCGCTTCAACAACACCGAGCGCGAACTGGCCATTCCGGTCGACGGCACCAGCGTTGAAGTCCCGCTCCAGAACATCGGGCCGTTCTCCGCAGCCGGCCGCGAAAACCTCAACGTCATCGAGAGCTACTACATCACCACTGAAGACGGCCGCGTGGAAAACCTCACCGTGGGCGGCGGCCAGACCAACTTCACCAAGCCTTTCGACAACATCGGCAACAAGTCCATTGACGAGTATGAGCGGTATGCAAAGGCGCACATCGCCAGCATCGGCGTGCCCGGCTGCGCCAGCGACGGCCGCGTGTTCGTCGGCCAGCGCAAGGAAGGATTCGCCGTCAACCTCGGCGGGCTGTTCGACCTGGTCAACCTCGACCCGCTCGGCCCACGCGACGGCGCGGTCAACACTCTGGCGGACAAGAACATCACGACCATTGCGTTGGAACTGCCGATTGAATGCGTGACCAACGGATCGGAACCGATCATCGGTGCCTGGACCACGGCGCGCGCCGGTGACGACCTGGAGCAGATCTCACGGTTGTCCAATCCCCTGGTCAACGAAGTGGTCATCGGTGTCAGCGACAAGGACGCTTTCAACCAATCGCGCCCGAGCGATGACGCCCAGTTCGCGACCTACGTGACCAACCCGACCCTGCCGGAACTGCTCGAGATCCTGTTCCCGTCGGTCCAGGCGCCCAACGTGTTCCCGCGCGAGGATCTGGTTGCTGTGTTCCTGACCGGCGTGGACGGGTTGAACCAGCCGGCCGGCGTCACCGCCTCGGAGATGATGCGCCTGAACACCTCGATCGAGCCCATGCCCCGGGGTGAGCAGAACAACCTGGGCGTGCTGGGTGGTGATAACGCCGGCTTCCCGAATGGCCGTCGCCCCGGTGACGACGTGGTGGACATCGAGCTGCGAGTCTTGATGGGCGCGCTGCTGACCGAGGAACAAGCCCCCTCCGGCCAGCTGCCCTTCACCGATGGCACGATGAACGATTCCACCGATTTCGCCAACAGGTTTCCGTACCTCGCGTCGCCGCTCCCGGGCAGCGAGAACCCGACGGGCGAGTAACAGCGCGGCTGAGCCTTGGCTCAGGCCACGACACGGGCCGGCGGCATCGATTGCCGCCGGCCCATGTGTGTCGAGAGGCTCACCAAGAGGTCATCGAAAAATCAGCCGAGCAAGCTCGGCTCTACGATCTATTTTTGTTCAGCCGCGGTCCGGGTCGTTCCCGCGGCCCTGCTGCTGTTTGCGCTCGCTGCCCTGGCCCCGGTCGTTGCGCGGGTTGCGCTCTTCGCCGTCCTTGTAGCCCTGCGCCCGCAGGCGCTCGTGCGCCTGGGGGTGCCGGTCGGGCCGGCTGGGCTGGTGAGTGCGGCCAGGCGGGTTGCTGTCTTTGTTGGTGGTCATGCGCTTGCTCCTGTGCGGGGTGGTCGCGCCCGGAACGGTGGGTGGTCGCCAGCGGGCTGCGGCCCAATTGGAGCGCAAGCGCGATTAAGGCCGCATCAAAATTTTTCTCAGGCGGCTACCGGGCGGGGCCGCCATGCCGCTAACGATCGCCCGCGCCGGTCGCCTCCGTCCCCTGTCTGCCTGCCTTCACCACCAGCTTCCGGCGGATGAACTCACTGTGCGATACGCCGAGCAGGTCGGCCACGCGCCGGACCATGTGCTCCTCGTCCGTGGCCAGGCGCGCATCGGCAAACGCCACCCGCCATAACCATTCGACCAGTTCCGCACGTTGCTCCGGCGCCAGCCCGACCCGCAGCTCGCGGGTGAAGTCGTACATCGACACCGATTGCTTCCTCGCGTCGTGGGCCTGGTCCAGCAGCGCCTGGAGCTCGGCCGGATTGATCCCGAAGGCGGCGCGCATCGCCTGGTGGACGACGTCCAGTTCGATCCGTTCGCCGCCGTCATCGGTCACCGCCATTTCAAGCAGCAGCGCGGCGGCGGCGCGGGGCAGGGCATGCGGATCGGCGGGAGGCTCGTAGCGGTTGACGATGCCTTTGAGGTTCTCGAACCAGTCGGTCACGTTCTGGTATCCGGCGCAGATGGGCGGTACCGGAAAGCTGGGGGCGCAGCGCACAGTCTCAACCTGGTTGGCGGGCACTCGGAGGGGTCGCGGCCGTTGGTTGCACACGTGGGGGATCCAGGCGCCCAGGCGACATCGCCGCGCTTTCATCACTCCGCAGTGACAGCCACGCTGGAACTCTCGCTGCCAGCACGCCTGGGTGTCGGCATCGTCAGGCGCTTGCCCGCAGGCGCACCGCGCGCTTACTTAAGGAGAGTTTCCCATGAACAGAACCATGCATAACCTGCTGTTCGCGTTGACGGTTCCGGCCCTCGCCATGCTTGCCGCGTGCGACCGCGAGGCCGCCGAGGGCGACTACGCAGCCCCCGCAGCAGCCGACACGGCGCCGGTCGTGGCGACCACGCGACCTGAGGCAGCCACGCCACCGGAAGCGATCGATTCGGACACGGACGCGTGGGCCTTCGCCGAGATGGACACCAATCAGGACGGCGGTATCGCCATGGACGAGCTGTCCGATGACCAGATGCTGCATCAACACTTTTCGGTGGCGGACGCCGATGGCGATGGCGTGTTGAGCGAGGCCGAGGTCGACAAGCATCGGGCCGACATGGGCATGTAGGTGCGAGGGAACTGCTGACCGGTTGCGTGTGGCTGCGCCTGGCGTGGTCACCATCGCCACGTCAAGGGCCGGGCAACCCGGCCCTTTTTCATGCCGGAGTGGGCAGGTGTGGCCCTTCAGGCGTTGTGCAACGCAATAGAAAAATGGCGCCAGGGCATGACCGCCGGTCGGCCGATTTTGCGCGCCTGTCGTCCCACGAAAGCGGCACACGCTCGGATCGCACACTTCCGCACTGATACAGCGTGCTCGCCCGGGTTGTGTGACGTGGATCGTCGTGGCGGCGTGAGTCGGCCGCAGCAAGAGGCGTGCCATAAATCTGCGCGTGCCAACTCCGGCACGCGACCGTTTCGAAGGGGTATATCCAGATGAAGCTTCCTATCCGCACCGGCACGCTGGCCGGCGCTGTCATTGCCATGCTCGCCGTGTATTCGACCGCGACCGCCGGGGGCCGAGCCGACCTCGTGCTGGCCGGGTTGAACGCCGGCACTCCGCATCAACCCGCCGAGATCATCGTCAAGTTCCGCGACGGTTCCAGCGCCGCGGAGCAAAGGGCAGTGCGCCAGGGCCTGCGCGCCACGCAAGTGGACACGCTGCGGGCAGGCAGCGGCCGGCGCGGGGAAACCGCACTGCTGCGCATGCCTGCGGGCACCGGGGTCGCGTCGGCCATCCAGGCCGTGGGGAACCACCCGGCCGTCGAATACGCCGAGCCGAACTGGACCTACACGCACTCCGACGCGTCCAACGACCCCTTCTACACCGACGGCACCCTGTGGGGCATGTACGGCGATGCCACCAGCCCGGCCAACCAGTTCGGTTCACAGGCGGGGGAGGCGTGGAACGCCGGCCATACGTCCTGCGGCACGGTGTGGGTGGGCGTCATCGACGAGGGCTACATGTACGCCCATGAGGACCTGGCCGCGAACGCCGGCACCAATCCGGGCGAGGTGCCGGGCGATGGCATCGACAATGACGGTAACGGCTATGTCGACGACGTCTACGGCTGGGATTTCGACGGCGGCGACAACAGCGTGTTCGACGGCGATACCGACGACCACGGCACCCACGTGGCCGGCACCATCGGTGCCGCAGGCGGCAACGGCAAGGGCGTGGCCGGCATGTGCTGGTCGGTCAAGCTGTTCAATGCCAAGTTCCTGGGTCGCAGGGGCGGCACCACGGCCAACGCGGTCAAGGCGGTCGATTACATGACCGACCTGAAGACGCGCCACAACCTCAACATGGTGGCGACCAGCAACTCCTGGGGGGGCGGTGGCTTTTCGCAGGCACTGGGCGATGCGATCGAGCGTGCCAATGCAGCCGACATCCTGTTCATCGCGGCGGCGGGCAATGCCGGCGACGACTGCGACAGCGGCTCGTCGTGCTATCCGGCCGAATACCCGAACGACAACGTGATCGCGGTGGCGTCGCTCGTGAAGGACGGCACCATGAGCTCGTTCTCCAGCTTCGGTGCCACGACCGTGGACATCTGCGCGCCGGGTTCGGCGATCATGTCGACCGTACCGGTGAAAGCCCGCGGCGGGGTCGGCTCCGGCTATGCCAGCTACAGCGGCACGTCGATGGCGACGCCGCACGTGTCGGGCGCGGCGGCGTTGTACAAGTCCTCGTTCCCCGGCGCGTCGGCGGCGGACGTGAAAGCGGGCATCCTGGGCAGCGCGACGACGACCGCGTCGTGCGACGGCAAGGTGGTCAGCAACGGCCGTCTAAACGCCAGCGGGTTCTGATCGACAAGCGCGGGAGAAAGGTCCGGGTGGCACCGGGCCTTTCTCCCATTGCCGGCTGCCACTGCCCGCTCACCGGCGGGGCGTACGGCAACTGGTTCGGCAGGTCTCGCCAAGTGCCAGTTCGGTCATGGCTCGAGCGCTGCAAGCACGCGTGTCACCACGCCCTCCAGGTCGGGGGTCCAGCGCATCACCACGACGAGGTCATGCTCGCGGTCGATGTAGACGTAGTTGCCGCCGAAGCCGGCGCCCCAGAACGCCGACTCGGGCGCGGCGGGGATCGCCTCGCGCCCGGTGTTGAGCCACCACAGATAGCCGTAGTCGGGTTTCACCGGTGAGGGCTGCGTGGCCTTTTCGATCCAGTCCGCCGACAGCAGCCGCCGCTCGCCCCATTGGCCGTTGCGCAGCATCAGCAGGCCGAAGCGCGCGTGGTCGGCGGTGCTGATGAACATGCCGCCGCCGAAGTGCCCGCCGCCGGACACCGACTGCATCTGCAGGCCGTCCAGGGTGACCCAGGAATTCTCGTAGCCGTGCCAGCGCCACGTGGTCGACGCGCCGATCGGGTCCATGATGCGGGTCTTCAGCACGCGCGGCAGCGGTTCGCGCAGTACCTCCAGCAGGCCGAAGGCCAGCAGGTTGATGCGCACGTCGTTGTACTTGTAGCGCGTGCCCGGTGCGTGCAGCGGACGGTTGGACGGGTCGTCGCCCTCGGGCCGGTCGGCCCAGTCGTGCACCTCCCACAGTTCGCCGCTCCAGTCGGATGTCTGGTGCAGCAGGTGCGTCCAGGTGATCTCGGCGTTGTGCTCGCCTTCGAACCACGCCCCGGGCACGTAACCCGCCACCGGATCGTCGACCGAGTCGATCAGCCCGTCCTGCACCGCCAGCCCCGCAACGGTCGACAGGTAGCTCTTGACCACGCTGAAGGTCATGTCGACGCGATCGGTGTCGCCCCATTCGGCCACGATGCGCCCGCCGCGGACGATCATGCCGCTGGCCTGCGCGCGCGGGATGACCGGGCCGAGGATCCGGTAGTCCGGCTCGCTGCGGCCGAAGGACTGCTGCAGCACCTCGCGCAGGTCGGCCGGTTCCACCTTGGCCTTGCTCTTCGCGTACTCGACCGCCGCGGCCAGCGCGGCCGCGTCGAAGCCCGCCGCGGCAGGTGCCTGTCGCTCCCACTCATGCGGTGGCGGGACATAGTCGGCGGCCAGCGCCGGGGTGCACAGCAGCAGGGCCGAGGCGGCAAGGGCGGCATGCAGGAAGCGAAGCATCGAATGGTCTCCGGTCTGGTTGTGCGCAGCATAGCCGGAGTGCTGCGATGGACGCCGCAGAGGCGTAGCCGGCTTCGGTTTTCGTGCCGCGCGACGCCTGGCGAGGTACATCAGACATTCACTAAATCAAGGCGATACACGCCCGCATAACGGCGATCCTGCAAAGCTGGTGTCGTTCCAATGAACGTCTAACCGGTGCCTGCGCGCTTCCGCTCGGAGTGAGCGAGGCAGGGCCGGCCTTACCCCAGGAGAAGCCATGAGCACCCAGAATATCCGCGACGAAAAAATCGAGACCATTAACGAGCTGCTTGCCGTGACCCGCGACAGTGCCGAGTTCTACGAGGATGCCTCCACCAAGGCCCGCAACCCGCAGTTGCAATCACTGTTCAAGGACATGGCCCAATCCAAGAACAGCCTGGTCGGCGCGATGTCGAGCGAAGTCAAGGCCGAGGGCGCAACCCCCGACACCGACGGCACCTTCCGCGGCACGTTGCACCGGATGTACGGCGATGTCCGCGGCAAGATGGGAAGCGACGACTACGGTTACGTGGCGCAGCTGGAGGAATCCGAGGACCGCATGCTGCACGCCTTCAACGAAGTGCTGGAGGACAAGGACGCGCCAGTGGCGGTCAAGGACGCGGTGCGCTCGTTCCTGCCGACGGTCAAGCAGCAGCACGACACCATGCGTGATCGCAAGTGGGCGATGGACGCCACCAAGCACTGAGCTGGCCAAGATGCGGGCAGGTTGGTGCGTGCCGGTCGCGCGCTGTGTCACGGGCGGTGCCCGCCGGCGTTCCGTCGACGCATCCGTTTCGCACGGTGGGGTGCGTATTGAATGTGGCACGCTCCCGACGCGAGCACCGCTCGCGTCGGATTCGCGCTCTCGAGGACTAGCCCGAGAGCGTAGAACCGTCCGGCCGTCCGGGGGCTCGGCGACACCGCGACAGGACACGATGCCGGTACCTCCCCAGTGCTGATTGGCCCTCGCGCTCGGCTGCGCCTGATGGGGCCGGTCCGCGGCGCCTTCGGGCCGGTGTGGTCAATGCCCGGTGTGGCCTCCAAAAACGGCACGGTGAAGGTCTTGAGCATGTTCTTGCCAGCTGGAGCGGGCACTTCGGCGATTCAGGCGTAACGGCCGGGAGTGAGCAGCACGCTCATGTAGCTGGTGCTTCCGGCGGGCATGTCGTTGACGCGCCTCCCAGGAACTCCGCCGGCGCAGGCGCCTCCAGGCCGGTCGGCTGGGTCCAGTCCATCCATGTCGCCAGCGCGGCCATGTCGGTGTCGTCCTGCAGCCAGACCAGATGGACGTCGTGCGGCTCTTGCCGGGCGGTCCGCTGGCCCTCGACTTCCGGTCAATCGCCCGGCGAAGGCGCGGGTCCGGGCCCCACTGTGGCAATGTGCGCGCTCCGCGCATGGTGCATCGCGCACTGGACGGCCGACCAACGCGGCGCAACGAGACAGGGTCATGATCAACAACGACGTACTGCGCAGCATCCGCTACATGCTCGATCTGAGCGACGGCAGGGTGGTGGAGATCATCCAGCTGGCCGATGCGGATTTCCCGGTCGGGAAGGCCGACGTGCAGGGCTTCCTCAAGAAGGACGACGAGGCCGACTACCTCGAGTGCAGCGACCGCGTGCTTGCGCACTTCCTCGACGGACTGGTGATCCACTGCCGCGGCCGGGACGACAGCCGGCCAACGCGGCCGTTGGAAAAGCGCGTCACCAACAACGTGGTGCTGAAGAAGCTGCGGGTCGCGTTCGAACTCAAGGATGTCGACATGCACCAGGCCTTTGCGGACGCCGGCTTCCCGATCTCCAAGCCGGAGTTGACCGCGCTGTTCCGCCAGCCCGGGCACAAGAACTTCCGCCTGTGCGGCGACCAGTTGCTGCGCAATTTCCTCAAGGGGCTGACGCTGCGCGTGCGCGGCGGATAGGCACCTGGGCCCGGTTTCGGATGCGATGGCATCCACTAAACCCGGTCACCGGCTCAGGCCGAATAGCCGGGCCCGATGATCGCCGCCACCGGCGTGATCCGGTTGGCGGGAAAACCCGACTGCTGCGCATGCTGCTGGATCAACTGCTCGCTCGGTGCGTCGTAGATGCAGTAGATCCGGTCGCCGGCGACATAGCTGTGTCGCCACTGGATCTCTGGGCCGAGGGTTTCCAGCACCGCGTTGGACTTCTGCGTCGCTTGCCGAAGATCCTGCGGCGTCATCTCGGACGCGCCGGGGATATTTCTTTCGATGACGAACTGTGGCATGGCGTGGCTCCGGTGGGGCTGCATCCGCACGTGCCTCAGCCGCGCCGGAGGTGGTGGACCGCTAGCCGGGCGAGGAGGGCGAGCGCAGCATCGATGCAGCCGCGGTCTTGACCTTGGCGTGCATGCTGATCGCATCCGCGGCCGAGGAGTCCTTCCATTGTTCGTAGTCATCGTCCAGTTGCGCCAGTTCGGCGGCACTGAACGACTGGCGGATGGCGTCGAACATCGCGGTCTCCTCTTCCTTGGCATGGTGCTCGATCATCTCGCCGAACACCTTGACCGACCCGGCGAACTGGCGCGAGTCGACGTCCGCGGCGTGGATGTCGGGCAGCACCGTGAGCTCGACCGCGCGGTGTTCCTGCATCGCTTCGGCGTGCAGCAGCAGTTGCTCGTGGTCGGCGCGATCGGCGAAGGCCGGATAGAAGACCTTTTCCTCCCACTTCGCGTGCGGGATCAGCGCCGCCTCGATCTTGTGCAGCAGGTCCTCGCGCGTGTCGGTGTCGTCATCGGAGGTGGCGTTGATCTGCTTGAACAGGCGGCGTAGCTCGTCGTGCTCTTGCTTCAGCGTGGTCAGGATGTCGCGCATGGTCCGGTCCTTTCGCGGGGGCGGACCGACATTGCACGCCCGGTGCTGTCGTTCGGCCGTGAAACGCGCCAGCGCCTCACTCCTCGACCAGGGCGATGTCCCAGGCCGCATCGCCGTAGGTGTAGAACAGGCAGGGCTGCTCGGAGACGCAGGTATTGCTGTGTTCGGCGGCGGCGGGGACGTACCAGTGGGTGCCCGCCTCCATCTCCGCCGGCTCAACCTCGCCGGCGTAGGGGTTGGTCAGCCGGCCTTCCAGGACGATGCCGTTGTACGGATTGGAATGGGTATGCATCGGCGCGGACGCCCCCGGGTCGAAGCGCACGAACTTGCCGTGGCGCCCGCTCTGCCAGTCGCCGTAGGCCGGGGCGAATGCCACCCCCGGTATCATCTGCGTCCACTCCAGGTCGCGGCGGGTGAGCATCGCCGCATCGCCCGAGGGCGCGGCCGCGGGTGTGTTGCTGTTGAAGATGTCGCGGTGAAGCTTCCATTCGCCGTTCTCGCGCGTCCAGATGATCACGTACTTGCCACGATCGATCACCTGCTCGCCAGCGCCATGCAACGTGTAGCGGCCGACCTCGGTGGCGCGGTCGCCATGGGTGTCCAGCTCGAGCGTTTCCAGGTCGACCCCCTCGAGGCCGGCGTCGAATGCCGCCCGCCAGTATGCGGCGATGGCCTGATGGCCGGAGATGGCGTCGCTCCCGCTCGGCAGAACCTGCCCGTCGCGGCTGTAGAGGCCCGCCATGCCCTCGGCGTCGGCGTCGGCGAAAGTGGCCTCGAAGCTGCGGTTGGTGTCCTCGATCGCGGCGCGGGCGTCTACGCCGGCGTCGGCGGCGCGGTCGTCATGCGCCAGGACCAGCGGCGATGCGGCGAGGAGGAGCAGAAATAGAGGGAGTCTCATGGCGGCGACCGATCCTGAATTGGATGTGAAGCGCCGTTGTAGGAGCCGCGATGTGAAGGCCTCGTCAAGGCCCCCGCGGCTCCAGAGACAGTCAGGGCAGGCGCGCCTCGGCCGTAGAGCCGAGCTTGCTCGGCTTCGCGCCCGCACAAAACATCCGTTGCCGCCCGCGGCGGTGCAGCGGAGCAAGCTCCGCTCTACAGCGCCGGCGCGCGCCGCCGGCTTTTCGTAGGAGCGGCCCATGGCCGCGAGCTTTTCGTCCAGACCTCGACAGGCATCACCCGGATGCGGAACTGCCCAAGGCGCGACCGCGTCGTTTTCGCCGGCACGGGGCGAAGAGCATCGCGGCCATGGGCCGCCCCTACAGGGGTGCAGTGCGCCTTGGTAGAGCCGAGCTTGCTCGGCTTCGCGCCCGCACGAAACATCCGTTGCCGCCCGCGACGGTGCAGCGGAGCAAGCTCCGCTCTACAGCGCCGGCGCGCGCCGCCGGCTTTTCGTAGGAGCGGCCCATGGCCGCGAGCTTTTCGTCCAGACCGCGACAGGCATCACCCGGATGCGGAACTGTCCAAGGCGCGACCGCGTCGTTTTCGCCGGCACGGGGCGAAGAGCATCGCGGCCATGGGCCGCTCCTACAGGGGTGCAGTGCGCGTTTGTAGAGCCGAGCGGCTTCGCACCTCGCCCAACGAGCTTGTCCTGTCAGCGCCCCACATTGCGTTCCCCACCGCTGAGGCCCAATCCGGGCCGGCCTGGAGCATGGCAATGGCACTGTCTCGGCGCGCGTTCCTGAAAGCCCCGGCCGCACTCGCCGCCACCGCCCTCCTGCCGGGCAGCCTGCTCGCCGCGGTCGAGGCCGAAACCCCGCCGCTGCCGGACCTGTCCGACTGGGACAGCGTCCGCGCGCAGTTCGACCTGAACCCGTCCACCGCGCAATTCGCGAGTTTCTTCATCGCCAGCCACCCAGCGCCGGTGCGCGCGGCGATCGAGGGCTACCGCCGCGCCATCGACCGCGATCCACTCCACGTGGTCGAGCAGGCGCTGTTCATGGGTCCCGAGCACAACCTGCCGCTGCGGGTGCAGACGCAGATGGGCGAATACCTCGGCGCGCGCCCGCAGGATGTCTGCCTGACCGGCAACACCACCACCGGGCTGGCGTTGGTCTACCACGGCCTGCCGCTGCGGCCGGGCGAGGAGGTGCTGACGACCACCCACGACCACTACTCGCACCACGAATCGATCCGGCTGGCGACCGAGCGCGCCGGCGCGGGCATCCGCAAGGTCGCGCTGTTCGAGGACGCGTCCAGCGCCAGCACCGAATCGATCATCGACGCGCTGCTCAAGGGCATCGGGCCGCAGACGCGCGTGGTCGGGCTGACCTGGGTGCATTCGGCCAGCGGCATCCGCCTGCCGATCCGCGAGATCGCGGCTGCATTGCGCGCGCGCAGCGGCCCGCCGCTGGCGCTGGTGGTGGACGGCGTGCACGGCCTGGGTTCGACCGACGAGAACGTCGCCGACATGGGCTGCGACTACTTCTGCGCCGGCACCCACAAGTGGATGTTCGGCCCGCGCGGGACCGGCCTGGTCTGGGCCAATGCCGACAACTGGGCACGACTGCGCCCGATGGTGCCGAGCTTCAGCGACTGGGATCAGTACCAGGCCTGGGAGCAGGATCGCGCGCCGACCACGCCCAACAACGCCAACCGGATGACGCCGGGCGGCTTCCACGCCTACGAGCACCAGTGGGGCACCGCCGCCGCGTTCGGCATGCACCGGCAGATGGGCCGCGCCCGCGTCGCCGCGCGCATCCGCAGCCTCAACGACCAGCTCAAGGCGGGGCTGGCCGAGAACCCGAAGGTGAAAGTGCACACTCCGCGTTCGGGCGAGCTGTCGGCGGGGCTGGTGTCGTTCGAGGTCGACGGCGTCGCGCCGACCGATGTCGTCCGGCAGTTGCTGGACAAGCGGATTATCGCCAGCACCAGCCCGTACGCGATCACCTACGTGCGGCTCGCGCCGAGCCTGGTCAACACCCCGGAGCAGGTCGAGCACGCGGTACGCGCCGTGCGCGAGATCTCGGGCTGAAGCCGACCGACCGTAGGGGCGGCTTCAGCAGCGATCCAATCCGCACCGCCCGGCCCCGGCACCTAGCGCTTGGCTTGTCGGCCAAGCCTACGGCCCTGACGCCCATGAGCGCACCGCGATTGGAAAAAACCGTAGGCTGGGCTGCAAAGCCCAGCGTGGGACGGCGGGATAAAGCGCTGGGCTTGCCAGCCCAGCCTACGTCGCTGCGCGCAGCGGAGGAGGCACACGCTCTGGTCCCCAGGCGCGGTCTTCCGACCGGACCGCCTCAGTGGCGCTGTGCCGGCGTGTCGCTGTCGGTGGCCGTGCCGGCGTCCATATCGGCCACGGCGTAGTGCGGGTACTCGCTGTCGTGCACGTGCTCGAGTGCCTCGCGCACCGGTGCTTCGAGCCGGTCCACGTCCAGGATCACCTTCTTGGAATGGACGTCCCGCACCGCCGTGAGCGGTATCACGAAGTCGCCGGCGTTCTGGATGTTGATCAGCAGCTCCGACGGGTCCTCGCGCACCTCGCGCACCGCCGCCACGCCCATTTCGCCGTCGGCAACGAAGACCATGAATCCTTCCTCGATGTGCTCGCGCATGTTCGGTTACCTGTGGCCGGGAGATCCGATGCCCGGCGATGATGTCCCGCGCCGGGTGGCGATTCGGTGAAGCCTGCCGGCCGTGCCTGCGCATGCTGCTGTCACAGGACGGATCGGAGCCGGATGCCTGGTGGAGCGGACGGTTTACGAATCGCGGCTGAAGCCGCTCCTACAGGGCCGGGCGGGCTGCGTCGGCTGCCACGTGCGCTCGGCAGTGCGGTCCTCAGAACTTGCCCGACACCGAGAACGAGAAGACCGGGCCGATCCGGCGGTCGCGACGCTCGTAATAGGCGACCGGCCCGGTGCGGCGGCCGAGATAGACGGTGCGGTCCCACATGCTCATCGCGCCGAACAGGTTGCCGATCGTCGCGCGCATGGTCAGGCCCTTGATGTCCTTGTGCTCGATGAAGAGACTGCCCCAGACCGGGCCCTCCCACTGCCGGCCGACCTCGGTCAGGCGGTAGTTCTGCGCACGGTAGGCGTAGCTGACATTGGCGCCATAGGCCCACGCGGTGTCCGGCACGTCGTGGCGCAAGCCCAGTTCCCCGAGGCGCAGCAGGCTGTTGCTGATGTGCCGCGGCTCGCCGGTGAGCGGGTCGTCCACGCGGCTGCCCTGCACCTGGAAGCGCGCGTCGAGCTTGGCGCCGCGCCAGCCGAGTGGATCGAGGTTGAAAGTGCCCTTGCCCTCCAGCCCGTACACCGTGGCGCGGTCGAGATTGCCCGGACTTTCTCCGGTGGCGCCGATCGGGATGGTATCGACGATGTCGTCGATCAAATGGCCGTAGAGCCGGAGGCTGGCGTTGCCGTGGCGGCCGAGCTCGCGGGTGGCCTCGATGTCCAGTTCCCAGCTTTGCTGCGGCACCAGGTCGGGGTTGCCGGCATTCTTGCGCTCGTCGGCCAGGTTCACCGACGCGAGGAAATCGTAGAAGTTGAGCTGGCCGACGCGGCGCTGCAGCTTGGCGTTGACGTCCAGCTGCGCGCTCGCCTCCCAGGCCATCGAGACCGACCCCTTGGGGCGCAGGAAGGTGCGGCTCAGCCCACCGCCACCGGCTTGCTGGATGTTGGAGTATTCGCCGCCCGCCGACAGCTGGATCGTGGCCTTGGACGTGACCGGGCGGCCGTAGCTGGCCATCATTTCGAAGCGGTCCTCTTCCACCGTCGCGGTGCCGCCGGGCAGCGGGACCGGTTCAAACGCGCCATCGGGGCCGAGCAGGAACAAGCCGGCCACATTGTCGAGGCGGTTGAAGGCGCCCTCGGCCGACAGCTGCCAGTCCGCGGCCCCGTCCTTCCAGCGGTATTCGGCACGGGCGATGCGCTCGTGCTCGTCGCCTTCGCGGGCGAAGCGGCTGCCGAGCGCGGGCGATGACCCGTCGAGAAATCGGGTGACCACGGTCTGCGAAAACGGGATATGGGCGAAGCGGTCCAGTCCGATGAGCTTGAGCCGGCCGACGCCCAGGGCGAACTCGTAATCGCCGGCGATCTCGTGGTTGTAGCCGCCTTCCTCCACCTCGACGCGGCGCGTGCGCTCGGGCAGGCCCGGACCGGTGCGGGTGCCATTCTCGAGGTAATCGTAAAAGACCCGCTGGTAGGACAGGTTGAGGTTACCGACCGACCCCGCCGGCCCTTCGTAGCCCAGGCGGGCGCTGAGCTTGGGCGCGTTGAACTCGCCGGTCCAAGCGTCCTCGCGGTATTCGGTGAAGTTGCGCTCGGCATCGAAGATGCGGGTGCCGCCACCGGCGCCGCTGTGGCCGGCGCCGTTTTCGAGCCCGAACGTGTAATCGATCGCCCCGTGGGCGGCGCTGACCGAAACCTCGCCGCGGGTGAGCAGCGGATCGGTGTAGTAGGCGCGGAACTCAGGGCGCCACGCCCACTGCCCGCTGATGCCGCCGGCCTCGGCGATCACGTTGGCGACCTGGCCCGAGAGGCCGGGGATGTCGAGCGTCGCGCCGTCGACGATCTCGATGCGGGTGACGTTGTCGGCCGGAATGCGGCCCAGCTGTCCAAGCACATCGTTGGACTTGCCCGACAGACGCTGGCCATTGATCAGCACGTTGCCGGTCGCCTGACCCAGGCCGCGCTCCTGCACCGCCTGGCGGATCACGAACCCGGGCACCTGCTCCAGCATGTCCAGCGCGTTGCGCGGCGCGTAGCGCGCGAAATCCGCCGGCGTGTAGGTGCGTGCACCATCGACGGTCGCGACCGGCGTGGTGTCCTGGGCGAGGGCGGCTGTCAGCGCGAGCGGCAGCAGCGCGAACGACAGTGCCAGGCGGCGGGTGAGACGGCTCATGGAGGACCCCTGATCGCGGCGTGGGCCCGCGCTGGATGGCCGCGCGGACAGGACCGTCCATGCGGACCTGGCAACTGGGACGCTCCGCGGGGGCGGAGGGTTTAAAGCGCGGCGCGATGCGCCACCAGGCGAGACAGCAGGTGCGGCCGCAGGCGAGGCAGAACCGGCTTCACCCCGGCTTGTCTTGCCCTCGCCTATACACGAGGCTCCCTCGCGCAAGGCCTTGCGGCCAGGCAGCCATGGCGACCTCCCCCTCGTTCGAGCCGTACAACCATCCGTCCGGTGGCTGGGGATCGGTGCACTCGTTGCTCCGGCACACCACCGGCGAGCACATGCCGACGATCGAGGGCATGCGCCAGCTGACACGGCAGAACAAGGCCGACGGTTTCATGTGCGTGAGTTGCGCCTGGGCCAAGCCCGACGACCCGCACGTGTTCGAGTTCTGCGAGAACGGCGCCAAGGCCACGATGTGGGAGCTGGACCAGGGCTGCGTGGGCGCCGACTTCTTCGCGCGGTACACGGTGAGCGAGCTGCTGCAATGGGCCGATCACGACCTGGAGCGCCGCGGCCGGCTGACCGAGCCGATGCGCTACGACGCCGGCAGCGACCACTACGTGCCGGTCGCCTGGGACGAGGCGTTCGCGATGATCGGGCGCGAGCTCAAGGCACTGGAGCCCGAAAGCGTGGTGTTCTACACCTCCGGGCGCGCATCGCTGGAGACCTCCTACATGTACGCGCTGATGGCGCGCCTGTACGGCAACAACAACCTGCCCGACAGCTCCAACATGTGCCACGAGAGCACCTCGGTCGGGCTGCCGCGCAGCATCGGCGTATCGGTGGGCACGGTGCTGCTGGAGGATTTCGAGCACACCGACTGCATCCTGTCATTCGGCCAGAACGTCGGCAGCAACAGCCCGCGCATGCTGCACCCGCTGCAGGAGGCCAGCCGCCGGGGCGCGCCGATTATGACCTTCAACCCGCTGCACGAACGCGGCTGGGAGCGCTTCACCAACCCGCAGGAGCCGGTCGCGATGGTGACCGGGCAGTCGACCCGGATCAGCACCCACTATTACCAGGTGAAGGCCGGTGGTGACCTGGCTGCGATGCAGGGTCTGTGCAAGGCGCTGCTGGAGGCCGACGACGCGGCGCAGGCGGCCGGCGAACCGCGGGTGCTCGACGTGGATTTCATCCAGCAGCACACCAAGGGTTTCGACGAGTTCGCCGCGTCGGTGCGCGCCAGCGGCTGGGACAGCCTGGAGCATCAGTCCGGGCTGACGCAGCTGCAGATGGAGGCCGCGGCTGCGGTTTACGCGCAGGCGAAGGCGACGATCTTCATCTACGGCATGGGCCTGACCCAGCACCGCCACGGCGTTGACAACGTGCGCATGGCCTGCAACCTGATGCTGCTGCGCGGCAATGTCGGCCGCAAGGGCGCCGGCATGTGCCCGATACGCGGCCATTCCAACGTGCAGGGACAGCGCACCGTCGGCATCAGCGAGAAGCCCGAGCTGGTGCCGCTGGACCGGTTGGCCGAGCAGTACGACTTCGAGCCGCCGCGCAACAAGGGCCTGGATACCGTCGGCACCGTGGAGGGCGTCATCGATGGCTCGGTCCGCGGCTTTGTCGGGCTGGGCGGCAACTTCGTGCGCGCCGCGCCGGAGACCGAATTGCTGGAGCAGCGCTGGCGCCGGCTGCGCCTGACCGTGCAGGTCGCGACCAAGCTCAACCGCAGCCACCTGGTCTGCGGCGAGGTCGCGTTGCTGTTGCCGTGCCTGGGACGCCTGCAGCGCGACACCCAGGCCAGCGGCGACCAGCACGTCACCATGGAAGACAGCACCGCCTGCATCCATGCCTCCTTCGGCACCCATGATCCCAACAGCGCCCAGCAGCTGGCCGAGCCGGCGATCGTGGCGGGCATCGCGCAGGCGACCCTGGAGCCGCGCGCGCAGGTGCCGTGGCAGGAGTGGGTGGGCGACTACGGCCGCGTGCGCGATGCGATCGAGGCGACGTACCCGGAGCAGTTCGCCGACTTCAACCAGCGGATGTGCGAGCCCGGTGGATTTCCCCGGCCGAACGCGGCGCGGGGACGGCGCTGGAAGACCGAGAGCGGCAAGGCCGAGTTCCACGTGCCCGAGGTGCTGACCGCTACCGGCTTCGACGATGCCGAAGGGCGGCTGCGGCTCATGACCCTGCGCAGCAACGATCAGTTCAACACCACCGTGTACGGCTACCGCGACCGCTTCCGCGGCGTGGAAGGCACGCGGCGGGTGGTGCTGATGAACACCGCCGACATCCAGGCGCTGGGGCTGCAGGCGGGCGAGCAGGTCGGCCTGGTGACGGACGTGGACGACGACGTGCACCGCGAGATCGGCGGCCTGCGCGTGGTGCCCTACGACATTCCGCAAGGCTGCGTCGGCGCCTATTACCCCGAGTGCAACCGGCTGCTGCCGGCCGCGCACCACGCGATCGACAGCCACGTGCCGGCGGCCAAGTCGATTCCGGTGCGGGTGCAGCGCAACTCCCACGCACCGGCGCCACCTGGGCCGGCGCCGGAAGCCTAGCGGGCGCATCAGCCGGCGCGCTGCGGACGTCCCCGGTGGTGGGCAGGTGCGTCTTACGACAGGTTGGGCCGCAGCGTCGCGAGATCAGCATGATCGAGGCGCTGATCGAGACCTGGAAGGGGAGAAGTCCTGCGGCCTGGGCGAAGCGACTCCGTAGCTGCGGCATTCACTTGCACCCCGGTATCCTTGTCGCGACTCGCAATTCGGAGACTCCCATGGCCACCGGCTGGGCAGGCGATGGCGCCGTACAGGACCAGATCGACGCGACCGTCAAGGACGCGATCGAGCGCGCGCGCAGCAAGCTGCGCCAGGGTCCCGCGCTGAGCCACTGCGAGGAATGCGACGAGGCCATTCCGGAAGCGCGGCGCCAGGCCGTGCCGGGCGTACGGATGTGCGTTGCCTGCCAGGAGGCGCAGGACCGGGAACAGGACGCCGGCAAAGGCTACAACCGCCGCGGCAGCAAGGACAGTCAACTGCGCTGAGCACGGCCGCAGGCGCGGCCAAGCCGCGTGCGAGCTCTGCGTGCTGGGGGACCGCCCGCGGCAGCGCTCACCGGCCATTGACCGCATGCGCGCTACGGTGCTGGCGCGGCAGTACCGCAGGGTTGTTCTCCGGAGCAGGTCGAGCGGGGCGGGGGGCTGCCGTTGCCAATCCCGCCCGCCTTCCCTGGAGAATCCCATGAACAGCTCCACCCGTTTGTCAGTACTGGCTGCGAGCATCGCGGCCGCCGTGGGCCTTGCCGCCAGCGGCTTTGCCGCGGCCCAGGCCCAGCAGCCTCCCGCCCAGCAGCCTCCCGCCCAGCAGCCCAGCGCCAAGCCCGCCGCCCAACAACCCGCCGCCCAGCGGCCCGCCGCTGCGCCTGGCGCGCGCGGTGCGATCGAGCGTGGCACGGTCGATCGCATCATCGCCGGCTGGGCCGCGCATCCGCGGCTGGGGGCGCAGCAGATGATGGCGAAATACGGCCCACCGCAGGAGGCGTCGGGAATGATGCTGGTCTGGCATGAAGCCGGCCCGTTCAAGCGGATCGAGGTGATGAACCTGGAGACGCCGCACGACTTCCCGCTGCCGCACGTGGATTACATGGAGCACACGATTTCCTACATGGTGCCGGAGGACAAACTAGGCGACCTGCTGGTGTTCGACGGCAGCAGCACCATCAATCGCACCACCGGCGAGTTGTCGGCGCGCTGCGACCTGGAAAACCACAACATCCTGACCCTCAATCTCGACCACGACATCGTGACCGGCGCCAAGACCGTCGCCGAAGCGCGCCAGGCCTTCGGTGAGATCGTCAAGCAGGAGATGATGGGCGAGCGTCCGGCCTATACCCAGGAGCTGCAGTTCGACCCGCTCAGCCCGGACGCGGCGAAGTTCAGCGACGAGCCGGTGATGCCGGGTTCGCCGCTGCGCGCCGCCGAAGTGGAAGGCAACGCGTCGGGCGATGCGATGGCTCTGGCCGCCGTCGCGATGATCGACATCAACGAAATCAAGGCGGCCATGCAGGCCAAGAAGAAGAATCTGAGCCCGCCGGTGATGGAGTACGCGAACACGCTCCACCAGGAGCACGGCATGAACATCAGCCAGACCCTGCAAACTGGCCAGCAGGCCGGGGTCACCCCGGTGATCACGTCCGAGGTGAGTGCCCTGTCCAAGAAGGGCGCCGAGATGCTGGCACCGTTGGCCGCACTGGAAGGCGAGGCATTCGAACGCGGTTATCTCGACGCCATGGTTAAGGGCCACACCGATGCCCTGGCGAAGATCGACAACGAGCTGATGCAGGCGGCCGACAACGAGGCGGTCACGAGCCATCTGACCAGGACCCGCCAGGTCGTGGCCGACCACCTGGCCAAGGCGAAGGAGCTGCAAGGGCAGCGTTGATCCAGGCCCGCATCGGTCCGGAAGCCCGCCACCGGCGCGGGCTTCTCCGGCGTGCGCTCTACGGTATCCCGCGGCTCTGCTCTGTAGGAGCGGGCCATGCCCGCGATCGTGACCGCGCCATCGCGCGTATCGCGCCCATGGGGCGCTCCTACGGCATTGCGCCACTCTGCTCGGTAGGAGCGGGCCATGCCCGCGATTGTGACCGTGCCAGCGTGCGTATCGCGCCCATGGGGTGCTCCTACGGTATCGCGCGGCTCTGATAGATCCGAGTTTGCTCGGCTGCGCCGGCAGGTCTCGCATTGATCGTGCGGGTGCAGCGGAGCAAGCTCCGCTCTACCGGTCGCGCACGGTGCCGTATGCCGCGAGGGCCGCCGCTTCACTGACTGCTGCGCACATGCGGCGTAGCGTTGCCGGCATGACGGGCTGCTCGTTCGCTGTTGCCATCGTGCTGCTGCTGGGCATGCCGCTTGCGCCTGCGCAGCAGGCAATGGCGACGGCACCGGCACCGGCCGCCGCATCCATTGCGCAGCTTCTCGATGACGCCGCACGCATCGAACCGCTCAAAGCCGTGATCGTCGCGCGCAATGGACGGATCGTCGCCGAGCGGGGCTACCGCGGCCACTCGGTGACCGGCGCGGACAACATCAAGTCGGCCTCCAAGTCGGTCATCTCTGCGCTGGTGGGCATCGCCATCGACAAGGGTGTACTGAACGGGCCGGAACAGAAGATCGCGCCGTTGCTGCAGGGTGAGCTGCCCGATGATCCCGATCCGCGGTTGCACGCCATCACCATCGGTCACCTGCTGTCGATGCAGGCCGGGCTGGAGCGCACCTCCGGCCCCAACTATGGCAGCTGGGTGGCGAGCCCGAACTGGGTGCGGGACGCGCTGGGCCGTCCGTTCGTCGATCAGCCCGGCGGCCGGATGCTGTACTCCACCGGTTCGACCCACCTGCTCTCGGCGATCCTGGCGCGTGAAACCGGCCGCTCGACGCTGGCACTGGCGCGCGACTGGCTGGGCCCGCTGGAGCACTTCTCGATCGAGGCCTGGGACCGTGACCCGCAGGGAATTCATTTCGGCGGCAACCAGATGGCAATGAGCGCACGATCGCTGCTGGCCTTCGGCGAGTTGTACCGCAATGGCGGCAAGACGGCCGACGGGACGCAACTGGTCTCACCGCAATGGATCAAGCAGTCCTGGCTGCCGCGCACCCGCTCGCGGTTCACCGGCGACGGCTATGGCTACGGCTGGTTCGCGCGGCGCATCGGCGGCCACCCGGTGCGCTATGCCTGGGGCTATGGCGGGCAGATGCTCTATATCGTGCCGTCGCTGGGCCTGACCGTCGCCATGACCTCGGATGAAAACAGCGCCTCGGCCCGGTCCGGCCACCGCGACGACCTGCACCGCCTGCTGGCCGAAATCATCGCCACCGCGCAAGCATCCTGCCCCGTCCTTTTGGACCCGCATTTTTTTGTAGGAGCGACGTGAGTCGCGACCGCCCTCCCGCGGGATCGCGCCGGTCGCGACTGAGCCATCAGCGGGCTGATCGGCGAGCGCCGCGGGATGTGCGATAAAGTCGCCTCCGGACATCAAAGCGGCGGATACACCCATGTCGGGCGGCAAACCCACCCAGGGCAGCGAAGCGCTCGATCGCATCGTCGCGCAGGCCCGGCGCGACGCCGAGCAGCGCGACAAGGGCTATCGCGAGCGCGCGCTCAAAATGTACCCGTGGATCTGCGGTCGCTGCGCGCGCGAGTTCACCCGCGCCAACCTGCGGGAGCTGACGGTGCACCACCGCAATCACGACCACGACTTCAATCCGCCCGACGGCAGCAACTGGGAGTTGCTGTGCGTGTACTGCCACGACAACGAGCACTCCCGCTATAGCGACTACACCGGCGGCAGCGCGCTGGATGCCGAGGACCGGCCCGCGGCGGCGACCGGCAATCCGTTCTCCAACCTGAAGTCGCTGCTCAAGCGCGAGTAAGAGGGCAGCCCGCAGCGCCGGCTCGTGTTGAAGCCTGCGTAGAGCCGAGCTTGCTCGGCTGGCTCCCGCAATCGCGAGCCGAGCTTGCTCGGCTCGCTCCTCCGCCGCGGACATCGCAGCGGAGCAAGCTCCGCTCTACGAATCCGCCGCCGGCACCGCTGTTGAGCCCGGCCGGCGCGGCGACTCACGCGCTGGCGGGTGCGTCCCGCCGGCTGTCATCGGCAAGCGTGGTGCGGTTGCGGCCGCTGCGCTTGGACAGGTACATCGCGGCGTCGCTGGCGCGCAACAGGGCGGCGGCACTCTCGCCGTGCACCCCGAATACCGCGACCCCGATGGAGACGGTGACCTGCAATGCGGTCCCGGGGACCACGTCTTCGAACCGCTTCTCCTGGATCAGCTCACGCAGGCGCTCGGCAAAGACCGTGGCGTCATCCACGTCGGCATCGGCCAGCACGATGAGGAATTCTTCGCCACCCATCCGCACCGCCAGGTCGCCGCTGCGAGTGCAGTGGCGGATCTCCGCCGCCACCCGCGCCAGCACGCGGTCGCCGACTTCGTGGCCCCAGGTGTCGTTGACCGGCTTGAAGCAATCGATGTCGATTGCCAGGAACGCCATGTGACCGCCGCGACGCTTGGTCAACGGCAGCTGCACGCGCAGGTACTCGTCGAGGAAGCGACGGTTGTAGAGCTCGGTGAGTTCGTCGGTCATCGCCAGCTGGTGCAGCTCCTGCTGTTCGGCGCGGGCGCGCTGGCGGATCTCGCTGTTCTCCAGCGCCAGCGCCAGCAGCTTCACCGCCGAGAGCAGGGTCCGGTCCTGCATCGCGCTGGGCCGGCGATTGCGCGAGGACAGCGCGGCAAAGAACCCCTGGGTGCCCGACAGCGACGGCAGCGGATGCACCGCCAGCAGGGTCAGTCCCTGGGTCGACAGGCTCTGGTCGATCAGGCGCCGGTGCTCCAGGCTGGGTGCACTGGCGACCGCGCCGGGGTCGCTGGCCTGCAGCAGCGCGCCAAGGTCGAAGTTGATGGCGCGCGCCGGATCGGCCGAGGACGCGGCGAGCCGTTGAAGGCCCCCTCGCCCGTCGAAGACATGCACCAGCGCCGCCTCGGCGATGCCGTAGGCGGTCAGGATGTCGCAGGCGCGGCGTGCCAGCTGCTCGCGGTCCAGGTCCGGCACGCCGATGGCGGTCGACAGCGCGGTCAACGTCGCCAGCTCGTGCCGACGCGTCTTCTGGCGGCGCTGGGCCAGAAGGAACATCAGCAGCGCGAGGGCCAGCAGGGCGGCGACCGGAAGCGCCGTCCACAGCGCCCATCCGTGCCATTGCGGTGACGGGGGCGCCAGCACGGCAAGATCGCCGGGGTCGGTCACGATCAACTGGAAGCCGCCATCGTAGGGCCAGGTGCGCTTGTAGATGGAGACCACGCCGGTTGCTGCGACCTGCGTGCCGCGCGGGTAATGCTCCCAGTCGAAGTCGCGCACCGCGCTCTCGGGGAAATACAGGGTCAGCTCGATGCCATCGTCACCGGTGACCTGCATCGTTCCAAAGGAGTTCAGGCTGACGCCGCCGGAGCGGCCTTCGACGCGCACCCGCTGTCCCATGTGGCTCCAGCCGTAGGCGCGCCGGGCACTGATGGGCACCGGCTCGGGCAGCGGCGCGCGGCCGACGCGGTGGACCTCGACCTCCTGCAGCTGCACCGCGCCCTGGAACTGCCCGACCACACCGCGGGCCTCGACGCGGTCGCCCTGCGACAGCGGCATGCTCAGGTCATGCGAGAACAGCACGATGCCGGCGCTGTCGTCCTGGACCAAGGCGCTGAAATGGGTGCTGCTCAGCGTCCGCGGCGAGATGGTCACCACGCCCCGGACACGCGCGCGCTCGCCGAGCTGGTCCGGCACGGTGTCGTCGTCGGAATCGGTCAGCAGGGTGGCGATGTCCACGGCCGGTGCCGGAAAACCGTCGTCCACGGCCTCGCCCGCACCGTGGGGACGAGGCGCCGGCGTGGCGGCGCCCTGCCAGGCCGGGCCAAGCAGCAGCAGGAAGAGGAGTAGGCGGGAGAGCGGCATTCGGATGGGCTCTGGCGATGGCAGCGGACGCGGAAAACGGGCGTGGTGCGGACACGGCGCGACCCGCGGACGCTGCGGGCTGCCATGGCAATTGTCCCTTGTTTGCAAGAACCGTGCCCCGACCGGGTTCTCGCTTTGTGATCGACACCTGGAAATCGAGGCCTGCGCGGGGGGCCGCATCGCGCCGAGGTCGAAATGGGGCGCCGGTGAATCGGTCTCGCTGCTGCGCTCCGGGCTGACTCGCCCGACGCGGCTCTTGCACAGGAGCGCGAGACACCTTACGCCTTACCGCGGCGCGCGCTGCTCGGCCGCCATCCGCGTGCGGATGATGCCATGCACGCCGGTGCCGATCTCCAGTGGCGCGTGCAGGTTGCCCTTCGCGTGCGACGCGGCGGGCGCGTCGTGCATCTGCAACTGGTGCGCCATCACCCCGGTCACGCTCCGGGTAAGCCACGGCGCCAGCCGCTCCGACAGCACCGCGGCAGTGGCGGGCAGCCCGACGGTGACTTCGTCGCGCGGAATCTCCACCGTGTCGACGATGGCATCGATCACCTGTTCGGCATCGGTGATCGGATACGGTCGCAGGCTGTGTCCGGTGTAGTTGGCGGCGTGTTCGTAGAACGGCGTGTCGGCTGCCATCGGCAGGATGGTGCAGACGTGGATGTCGCGCGCGCCGTTGGCACGCAGCTCCTGGCGCAACGACTCGGACAATCCCAGTACGCCGTACTTGGTCGCGCAGTAAGTCGCGTAGTACGGAGACGGCGTGCGGCCGAGCATCGAGGCGATGTTGATCAGCGTGCCCGACTGCCTCCGCCGGAAGTGCCGCATGGCGACGTGGCTGCCGTTGATCGTGCCGCCCAGGTTGGTCTGCAGTACGCGCTGGTGGTCGCGCAGCGGGATGTCCTCGAAGCGTCCAATCGCGGCCACGCCGGCGTTGTTGATCCACACGTCGATGCGGTTGAACTTCGCCAGCGCCGCCTTGGCCAGTTTGTCGACGTCGTGGGGGTCGGCGACATCGGTGGTGACCGCGATGGCGTTGCCGCACTCGTGCGCCAGTTGCTCCAGCAGGTGGCCGCGGCGGGCGGAGAGCACCAGGTTGTAGCCCTGCGCGACGAGCCTCAGCGCGGTGCCGCGGCCGAAGCCGCTGGAGGCACCGGTGATCACGACGGTTCTGGAATTCATGGTTGCGTCCTCCGCTGCAGCGATGCGCCGTGGCGATGCCGCGATCATGGGCAAACCGATGTCGGCGCAGGGTCACGAACACCAGCTCATGGCCGGGTGCCGAAGACACATCAGACATGCGGGGAGTGACGCGGGATGAGATACGCGCGCCATCCGCCGCGACAGGCGCGCAAAAATAGAGAAGGCCCAGTGGCGAAAATGAAGCACTTCGCCGGCTGAGCCTTCCGTGTCGAAGCGGTTCGCCTCGGACCTTAGCCCGCTAGCTTGTTGCTCCGACGATGGGAATCTACTGCCGGCGGCGTGACAGGACGGTCAAGCCGCGCGCGTTCAGGCACAAGGCCGGGTGTTTCGTTGGCGGGGCTTCAGCATCGCGACGTCAGAGCCGGGTTCAGAAGATCGACTGCCCGGTCAACGTGGCGAACCGCTCCAGCGCACGGGTGCCGGCAAGCGAATTGCCGCTGGCGTTGAGCCCCGGTGCCCAGACGCACACGCTGAACATGCCGGGCATGACCGCGACGATGCCACCGCCGACGCCGCTCTTGCCGGGCAGGCCGACCCGATAGGCGAAGTCGCCGACCGCATCGTAGGTGCCGCAGGTCAGCATCAGCGAGTTGATGTATTTGGTCTGGCCCGGCGTGATCACCGCACCGTCGGAGTTGCTGCCGTGCCGCGCCAGGTACATGAAGGCGCGCGACAGCTCGCCGCAACTCATCGCCAGTGCACAGTGGTGGAAATAAGCATCGAGCACGGCTTCGGGATGGTTTTCCAGGTTGCCGAAACTCTTGAGGAAATTCGCCAGCGCGGAATTGCGATAGCCGAGCCGGGCCTCCGAGGCCGCCACCGAATAGTCGTAGTCCACGTCCGCGGCCCCGCTGAGCCGGCGTGCGAAATCGCGCAGCGCGGCCTTGGCATCGCCCAGGTGCGAGAGCACGACATCGGTCACCACCAGCGCACCGGCATTGATGAACGGGTTACGCGGGATGCCGAGCTCGAACTCCAGCTGCACCAGCGAGTTGAACGAGGTGCCCGACGGCTCGCGGCCGACGCGCTGCCACAGCCGCTCGCCCTCGCGCTGCATCGCCAGGGTTAGGGTGAATACCTTGGAAATGCTCTGGATGGAGAACCGCTCGTCGGCATCGCCGACGCTGGCGAAGCGCCCCTGGGTATCGCACACCGCCATGCCGAAGCTGCGCTGGTTCACATGCGCCAGCTGCGGGATGTAGTCGGCGATGCGCCCCTGCGGCAGCGTGGGCACGATCTCGGCGTGGATCTGTTCGAGGATCTGCTGGTAGTCCACGGCGGGGCTCGGGACAGGGGGGGGATTGGCGACAGTGACATACCGACGCGGACAGCTCCAAACGTGCCGCACCACCGCGTGGCGTCGGCCGTGCTCCGCTGCACCGCAAGAAGCCGAGCAAGCTCGGCTCTACGGGCGCGCGTCGTCGCCCGTGTAGGAGCGGCCATGGCCGCGATGCCTTTCGACCCGAGCCCGGCGAACCGCAGTCGCGCCGCTGGGGTCCTGCTGCATCGGGCCGGGCTGTTTGCGATCTAACGAAGAGCTCGCGGCCATGGGCCGCTCCTAGGAAAGGCTCGGTGGGCTGCGTAGAGCGGAGCTTGCTCCGCTGCACCGCACGAAGCCGAGCAGGCTCGGCTCTACGGACAGCGTCGCCGACCCCCGTAGGAGCGGCCCATGGCCACGATGCTTTTCGCCCCGAGCCCGGCGAATCGCAATCGCGCCGCAGGGGTCCTTCTGCATCGGACCGGTTGGTTCCGCGACCTGCGCGAAGAGCTCGCGGCCATGGGCCGCTCCTACAAAGGCCGGCAGGCCACGTAGAGCAGCCCTCAAGTATCGCCCGTCCCCGCCGCTAAACCGATCGGGCTGCCTGCATTCAGACCGTCGGCATCCGAGCCGGCAACCAGAGCGTATAGAATCGAACGCCGTGCGCACCGTGACCGGACATGTGCTGCCGCAGAATGAAGGGGGCCGATTGGGAAACATGATGCCGCTGCCGCCGGGGCGCGGTGCGGCCCGGGGTGATACGGTCGAGCTGCCCGAGGCCGACACCGGGCCCGGGGCCGCAGCGGACCGGCCGCGCCATGCCGCCGCCCGCCATCTGGCCGATGCCGTACTGAGCGACGATCCGCGGCGCCGGATCCGCCTCACCCAGTGGCTGACCTCGGTGCTGGTGTATCTCGGCAGCGCCGCCGTGCTGTGGGTCGGCTCTCGCCAGGGCTGGGTTTACGCGGCCAGCTTCATCGCCTGGAGCGGGTTCCTGGTGGTTGCGCAGCTGGCGGTCTATGTCGCGCTGCGCAGCGGATGGAGCGAGCGCCTGAACGATCCGGCCCTCACCGCCGCGCAGATCGTGCTGGGCGTGGTCGCGGTGGAGTGGGGTTACGTGATCTGCGGGCCGGCCCGCAGCGTGACGCTGCTGCCGTTGTTGCTGATCTTCACCTTCGGGGCGTTCTCGCTGAGCTGGCGCCGGATCCTGTGGCTGACGGTATTCGCCCTGACCAGCCTTATCGCGGTGGCGGCGGCGCTGCACGCGACACGACCAGGCACCGGCACCTGGTCGCTCGACAACGCCGAACTGCGGATCGACCTGACCAACGTGATGATGATCTTGATCCTGCTGCCGGCGATCTCGCTGGTGGCGGCTCGGCTGTCGTCGCTGCGCAGCCGGCTGCGTTCGCAGCGCACCCGGTTGACTGCGGCCCTCGCCGAGGTGCAGCGGCTCGCGACCCATGACGAGCTGACCGCGCTCGCCAACCGCCGGCACATGCAGGAGCGCCTGACACAGGAGCAGAGCCGTTTCCAGCGCCTCGGGCACCCGTTCAGCATCGCGTTGATCGATCTCGACCACTTCAAGTTTGTCAATGACCGGCACGGACATGGCGGGGGCGACGAGGTGCTGCGCAAGTTCGCGCGCGGGGCCAGTGCGGCGTTGCGCGCGGGCGACGTCATCGCGCGCTGGGGTGGCGAGGAGTTCCTGCTGTTGCTGCCCGACACCCAGGCGCCGGAGGCCCAGGAAAGCGTCGAACGCCTGCTCGCAGAGATCCGCGTGCTGCCGCTGGAGGACGGCGTCCCGCTGACGTTCTCGGCCGGGGTGACCGAGCATCGCCCGGGCGAGACTGTGACCGAAACGGTGGCGCGTGCCGACCGCGCCATGTACGCGGCCAAGCAGGCGGGGCGGAACCGGGCGCTGCGGCAATAGCCCGGCAACACACGTCGCCGCCGCAACGACCGGGTGCGCCGTCCTGTCATGGCGCGGTGCATGGCCCATAATGCCGCGATGAGCTTTCGCTGCCGGTGCCGTTGAATCGATGAAAACCCCCAGGGACCTGCAACCGCTGGTCGAGGACGGCGTGATCGACGGCGTCGTGCGGCCGCTCAAGAGCGGCAAGGAGGCCTCGGTGTACGTGGTGCGCCGCGGCGAGGAGGTGTTGTGCGCCAAGGTCTACAAGGACATGGGGCAGCGCAGCTTCCAGGCGCGGGTGCAGTACCAGGAGGGCCGCAAGGTGCGCGGCAGCCGCCAGGCGCGCGCGATCGGCAAGGCCAGCAAGTTTGGCCGCCGCGAGCAGGAAACCGCCTGGAAGAACACCGAGGTCGACGCGCTCTACCAGCTGGCAGACGCCGGGGTCTGCGTGCCGCGGCCGCATGGTTACTTCCACGGCGTGCTGCTGATGGACCTGGTCACCGATGCCGAGGGCCACAGCGCCGTGCGGCTGGCCGAGGTGGACCTCACCCCGGAGCTGGCGCGTTCGTTCCATGAGCGGCTGGTGCGCGACGTGGTGCGGATGCTGTGCCTGGGGCTGATCCACGGCGACCTGTCGGAGTACAACGTGCTGGTCGCGCCGGAGGGCCCGGTGATCATCGACTTCCCGCAGGTGGTCAGCGCCGCGGGCAACAACGCCGCCCGCGCGATGCTGCTGCGCGACGTGCACAACCTGCGCGACAGCCTCGCCCGCTTCGCGCCGGAACTCGACACCACCCACTTCGGCGAGGAGATGTGGGCGCTGTACGAGAAGGGCGAACTGCAGCCGGACACCGCCTTGACCGGGCGGTTCGTGTTCGATGAGCGCCGTGCCGACGTCAGGGCGGTGGAGTGGTCGATCCGCGACGCGCGCGAGGAAGCCATCATCCGCCAGCAGGGGCGCGAGGAAGCCGACGAGCGGGATTGACGCAGGTCTGTCGCAAGTCCTGCTTTTCTGCGGCCAGGTTGGCGGTCGCGCCCATGGGGCGCTCCTACAGGGGGCGTGCCTAGAGCCGCGCTTCCTCGGCTGCTTTGCCGCGGCGATCGGGGGCAGCCGAGCAAGCTCGGCTCTACGGGTGATGCAGGACCCGGCTTTTGTAGGAGCGGGCCATGCCCGCGAGCCTCTGCGGGGAGCGGGCGCGCCGGTCGGATGGATGGCGGTCGCGCCCATGGGGCGCTCCTACAGGCTTCAGCCCGGCCTACGACAGACCGGCGCGGGTCTGGTCGCGGGGTTCGGCCTGGACCTGGTCGGCGGCCTCGCGCACGCGTCGGCGGTCGTCCTCCAGGCTCAGTGCCGCTTCGGCGCGTGCCAGGGCCAGTGTTGAATGGTGTCGTGCCGCCGTGCGGTAGACCGGGCCGAGGCCCGCCAGCACGCGCAGCATCTTCTGCAGGCGGATGCCGATCTCGACGCTCCCGGCGCCATCGCGCGCGATCGGGGTGAATACGTCGTCGAACAGGTCCTCCAGCAGGATCGGCGGGACATGGATGCGCGGATAGCGGATGTCGCCGGCGTCCTGCGGTGGCGGCTCCGCCCAGATCGCCAGCAGCCGCGTGGCGCGCCCGAGCACGTCGATCGCGGTGCCGGCGTCGTTGAGCGTGGGTGACAGCGCGTGCGAGGCGATTTCGGTCAGCACCGCGGCGCCGAACCGCGGGTCCTGGTCGAACGAGCGCACCTCCCCCACGGTGAAGGCCTCGCGGATCGCCGCGGCGGCCTCGTCGGTATGCCGGCCGTGCAGCCAGGCCAATGCACGCGAGGTGTCGACATAGCTGCCCGGCAAAGCATCCACGAAGATACGCGCCGGGCCGTCGCCGGCGATCTCGTGCAGGGCGGACATGTCGATGTGCGCGACGTAGCCGTAGCGGTCGGCGCAGATGGCGACCGCGTCGTCCGGGCGGCTGCGCGGGTCGGTGAGCGGCTGCCCGCCCAGGTACGGGCGCTCGTGGCGGTGGCGCAGCGCGCGTGCCGCCGCTTTTTCGACGCGATCGGTGGTCTCACCGACGCGGCCGAGCTTGGAAACGTGGTCGATCCAGCGCAACAGCGTGGCCACGATCAGCGCGATCACCACCAGCGTGACCACGTACAGCACCACCCGGCCGCGTTCACCGTAGAGGCCGGTCTGCAGGGCGATGATCCCGACCAGGCTGAACAGGAACGAGCCGACGAAGGTCGCCAATGCGTTCTGCGCGGTGTTGTCCTCGCTCAGCAGCCGGGTCGCGCGCGGGGTGGCGTGGCTGGTGGCGGAGGCGTACGCCGACACCAGCGTGCTCAGCGAGAAGATCGTCACCGACAGCATGCTCGCGGCGATGATGCCCAGCAGCGCGTCGACGGCATCGGAGCCGATCTTGGCGGGAATATCGGCGGGGATGTAGGGCGTCACGAACGCCGCCAGCAGCGCCGTCACCACGGCCATGACCGAGAACGCCGTGGCGCGGAACCAGAGCCGCCGCACGATCTGCAGCGACAGCCATTGCAGCCGGGTGGTCATTCAGGAAAAACCTCGCGGAGCGGGCGGTTCGACCCTGGCTTGCATGTAGTTCCCCCTGTTCTTCGAAAAGTGCCGCGAAAGGTTTTGGAAGGTCCGCCAATAGGCTTGCCGCTGCCTGTGGGAGCGGCGCGGTGCCGGCCCGGCAGCGGTGGCGCTTACATTCCACACCATGGGCCGTCATGGCGCCGTGCATCCATCGAGGCAGCGCCATCGGTTGGCAATCGCCGCGGGCCGACAATCGCCGCGCAACCCCGTACGCGTGCTGCAGCCGAGACAAAGCGGTTCTTGCGGAAGACGCGCTTCACGCGCGCGGGAGCCGCATCCGGCCATTGTGTGCGGGCGGTTGCCGGATCGAGCGGCACCCCGGTGCCGATACCGACGCGATTATTCACTCCGAGGCAGACGACACGATGGCTGAAGCCGACGACCGCCCCCACGACGCCGGAGAAAACGGGTTGACGCAGGTCGTCCACGGCCTGATCGAGCTGGGCCAGTCGCAAGCGCAGGTGTCGGTGCAGGATATCCAGCATGCGCTCGGCGAGCGCGGGTTTGGCCCCTTCCTGCTGGTGCCGGCGATCATCGAGCTCTCACCGATCGGCGCGATCCCGGGCCTGCCGACCTCGCTGGCGCTGATCGTGGTGCTGAGTGCACTGCAACTGCTGTTTGGCCGCCGGCACTTCTGGCTGCCGGCCTTCCTGCACCAGCGCTCTGCCAGTGGCGAGCGGGTCGAGAAGGCGATGAAACATGTTCTACGGGCTGCGCGCTGGGTGGACAAGCGCGTGCACCCGCGGATGCGCTGGGCGGCCCGGGAGCCGTTCATCCACATTTCGGCACTGCTGTGCATCCTGCTGGCGGCGACGGTGCCGCCGCTGGAGCTGATGCCTTTTGCCAGCAGCGCACCGTTCGCCGCGATCGGGCTGCTGGGCCTCGGGCTGATGGTGCGCGACGGGGTGGTGGTGCTGGTGGCCTCGGCCGCATCGATCGCAGCTTTGGTCTTCGCTTATCTGGCGCTGTTCTGAGGCCGACCAGCGCCGGGTCCCGCCCGGAGATGGAGCGGGTCCCGGTTGGCCGCTACGCCGCGACCAGACATGCCTTGACAGGCAGGCGGTTAGAGCTGGCTCAGGCCGCTGGTCGGGCTATTGCCCAGGCCCGGCGGCTGGGTTTCGCTCTGGCTGCCGCGATGCTGCCCGCCGTCGTGCGCGGCCGGGTCGGTCGCCTCGCGCCCCGCCTGGACGGCTTGGTCCATGCCGCTGCGGGCCTTGTGCCTGGCTTCTTCGGTGAGGTGATCGCTGGCCTCGCCCATCAGCTGGTCTTCCTTGCGGGTGGAAGGCAGCATGGCGCCCATCAGCGCGCCCACGGCGATGCCGATCGCTCCAAGTGCCATCGGGTTGTTGTCGAGCATGTCCCGATAGCCGGCGCTCGCCCGCTGGGCCTGGTGTCGGGCCGAATCCATCGCGCCATGGGCGGATTCGCCGATGCGATGCCGGGCCGAGCCGACCTTCTCGGACATGCCCGCGCGCATCTCGCCCACGCGCTCGCCGACATGCGACTTGTGCTGGCTGCCGGTGACGTGCCCGGTGGTCTCGGTGGTGCCGTAACGATCGGCCGGCCGCTTGCCCTGGCCGGCGTAGAGCCACGCCAGGCCGGCCGCGGTCAGCAGGGTCGGTACCGGATTGGCCCGGACGGTATCGCTGAGATTGCTGGCGAACTCGCGGCCACCGCCCTTGCCGTAGCTCAGCGCCCGCTCGAACATCTGGCCCGGCGACATCTTGTGCTCCAGCGCCTCGATCAGCTCGCCGATGTGGTCGCGCTGCCGGTCGAGCTCGCGTTCGAGTTGGGCGGGGTCTTTCTGCGATTGCGTGCGAATACTGTCTCGAGTGTTCATTGGGTCCTCCCGCGGACGGCGTCCCGGTCTTTGTGCAGGGAGCTCATGGTGTGGTCGGGCCGGAGCGACTCCGCCTGGAATTTCTTGCGGCCGGCCGAGACCATGATCATGCCGACCACGGTCACCGCAGCGCCGACCAGCAACGCCGCCAGCCACGGCGCCATCACGTTGCTCAACGCGTACACCGCCGCCATCAGCAGCACGATGAAGCCGCCCAGTACCACCGCTCCACCGGTGGATACCGCAGCGACGCCCTCCTTGGTGGCGCGAAGGTTTTCACGCATTTCGCTCTTGGCCAGGGCGGCTTCCTTGGTCAGCAGGGCCGGCACTTCGTGGGCCAGTTCCCTGAGCAGGACGCCGAAGGAGGGATCGCCGGCACTGGTCTGGCCGTGGCCGTTGCCGGTCTGGGCGTGGCCGTTGCCGGCTTGCGCGCGGGCCCCGGCTTGCGGGTCCTGCGGTCTGTTCATGTCGGGTTGCGCGTTCATCAGTGGATCCCTCCTGGGGTGCCCGGCGAGGAGCCCGATGGGCCGCTGCCGGAGTAGGGGTGGTCGTCATCGCTTTTGGAGCCGGTGCCGGTCTGGCCGGTGGAGCCGGGATAGCTGCTGGCTGAACCGCCGGAAAAATCGGAGGCACCGCTACCGCTCGCCGAGGCGCTCGAGGACGAGTAGCCGCTCGAGGCGGAGAAGCCGGTGCTGTCCTGCATCGCGGTGGACTGGGCCGGGGATGGCTGCGAAGCGCGAGCGAACCGGGCTAGGCCAAAACCGATCGCGATGCTGCCGGTGATGAACATCGCCGGATGCTGGCGCGCGAGCTGGCCGACTTCCTGCACGATCTCGTCGCCACTTTTCTCGCGCATGCTGCGGGAGAAGCGGGTCATGCCGTCGGCGAAACTCGATACATAGTCGGACAGGTGTCCGACATCGTCCTGTTTTAGCTCCGAGGCGGCCGCCTGGGCGCTGTCGGCAAGCTTGTCGAGCTTGTCGGCGGCGGTGCCGCGCATGTCGTCGATCCGGGCTTTGCCTTCGGTTTTGGCCTGGCCGGCAAGATTTTGGGCGGAATCCCTGAGCTCGCTGCGGTCGGCGCGACCGTCGCTGCGCGAGGCTCCACCCGGTTCGACGTGTCCGGGCTGGTTTTGTGGAGGTGTAGTCATGGATACGTTCTCCGTGGTGGGTTGGGCGTGCCGCCAAGCGGTGACGGTCATGGCGAACCGACGCGCTGGGTCGATGGAAGGAGCGAAAGGCTCGAGCGGATGTGCGGCCGTCCTGGGTGATCCAATACGACGGGTTGAATACGCGCGGGTCGAATTACGCGTGATCAGGACAGCAGCGCGGGCGGGCGCTGGTCGCAGCGGTCACGAAGAGGTGTTGATGCCTCGCGACCGCGGTGGGGCAGGGTGCCTGGATCCTGGGGAGGCCGACCTGCTCGAGTTCGTTCGATCCGTCGCCGATGATCCACGCAGCGCAGTGACAAGGCCGTAAAAAGCCTGTGGTGATTTGTTGCCATCGGCGGAAACAATTTCCGGCAGGGGGGCACCCTCGCGGCGGGTTAAGCAGCACCGGGGATGCGTTGGCGGTGCACGCGCGGCTGGTTCTCTGCCTGGCTGCCGAGCAAGCTCGGCACTACGGGCGCGCGTAGAGCGGAGCTTGCTCCGCTGCGGCTGGGGGACGCGCGGCGAAGCGCTGGCTATCGCGCCGGCCGCACCGGTCGCCTGCCCGCCGGGCGCCGCTTGCGGCCGCTCATGTCCAGCGTCACCCAGGTCGGCGCGTGGTCGCTCGGCTTGGTCTTCGCGCGTACCCAGCGGTCGACGCCGGCGTCCTTGTGCCGCGGCGCGAGCTCGGCGCTCAGCAGCAGGTGGTCGATGCGCAGGCCGGCATCGCGCTCCCAATGCTGGCGAAAATAGTCCCAGAAGGTGTAGATGCGCTCGTCCGGGTACTGCGCGCGCAGCGCGTCGGTCCAGCCCTGCGCGAGCAGGCGCGCGTAGCACTCGCGGCTCTCCGGCTGCAGCAGCGCGTCCTTCTTCCAGGAGCGCGGGTTGTAGATGTCCAACTCGTCGGTCGGCACCACGTTGTAGTCGCCGGCCAGGACTACCGGGTAGCCGCTCTGGTGGAGCGCGGCGGCGTGCTCGATCAGCCGCTCGAACCAGGCGAGCTTGTAGTCGAACTTCGGTCCCGGTTGCGGATTGCCGTTGGGCAGGTAGAGGCAACCGACGATCACGCCATGCGCGGCCGCTTCGAGGTAGCGGCTCTGGGTGTCGCCGTCGCCGCCGGGCAACCCGCGCCGGCTCTCGATCGGGTCCATGCCGCGGGCGAGCACCGCGACTCCGTTCCAGGAGCGCTGCCCTTGCCAGATCGCGCCGTAGCCGGCGTCGCGGATCTCCGCGATCGGGAAGGCCTCGTCGGCCGCCTTGAGTTCCTGCAGGCAGACGATGTCGGGCGACTCTTTGTCCAGCCACTCCAGCAGGGCCGGCAGCCGCGAGCGGATGCCGTTGATATTGAACGTGGCGAGCTTCAGGATCGTCATGCGTTCGGCAGCTGTTCCGGTTCGGGCAAATGCACCAGCGACCACAGGATCGTAGCGGCCGGGCCGGTGCATGGGCGGTGAGTGGCGACGCACCGCCAGGGCGCGGTTTGTAGGAGCGGGCCATGCCCGCGACCCAGCCACGTAGTAAGGCGGTCGCGCCCCTGAGCGCTCCTACAGAGCATGAAGCGCTCCTACAGTTGCGCTTCCGCGACCGCTTTTTGAACAGGCATGAAAAAGCCCGCTTGCGCGGGCTTCTTCGTTACTGTACGAGCACCGGCGCGATCACGCCGCCGATGGGTCGGCCGCGGGCGAACCGGCGCCGTTGGTGACCTGTCCGTCCTGCAGTTCCTGCTCGGTGGCGTCGCGCACGTCGGCGACTTCCACCGCGAAATGCAGGTTCTGTCCGGCCAACGGATGGTTGCCGTCGACCGTGACTTCCTGCTCGTCGGCCTTGGTCACGGTGACCAGCAGCGGGCCGCGCTCGGTGCGTGCCTCGAACTGCATGCCCGGCGCGACCGACTCGACCCCCTGGAACGCGCTGCGCGGCACGGTCTGGACCAGTCCGTCGTGGCGCGGGCCGTAGCCCTCCTGCGGCACCACCTCGGCCTTCACGGTGTCGCCGGGCTTGTGGCCGGCCAGTGCCTTTTCCAGACCGGGCACGATGTTGCCGGCGCCGTGCATGTAGCTCAGCGGGCTCTGCGGTGGGGACTGGTCGATGACCTCGCCAGCTTCGTTGGTGAGGGTGTAATGAATCGTTGCGACACGCCGATCGGCGATCTCCATGGGGAAACCTCGACTAGGAGAAGGGAGGGGACACGCCGGTGAAAATCACGGCGCCAGAGATGTTGGTACCCGGGCAGGCTAGTTAACCCGGCCGCCAGGTGCAACCCGCGGCATCCGGCCGAACCCCGCGATCCGGGCTTGCCGATCGCTGCCGGCGCTTTGTGGCGGGTGGTGCGGAGGACTGTGTGGCGGCTGCAACAAGGGCTGAATGCAGCCGGTCATGCGGGCGGCGCATGCCTCTCGAGCGAGCCGCCGCGGCCGGTCTGTCACGAACGGCTCATGCCGCCGATGGGACGATGTTGCAACCCGATATCGGCCGACGACCGGAATCTGAAAGCATGCCGCAGGCCCGCCATAACGACCACGACGCGCAGGCGCATCTGTCCGAAGCGCATCTATCCGAAGCAGTCCCGGCCGAGGATCGCCGCACCCCCCATTGGGAGATCACCCTCGGCGATGGCCCGGTCATCGCCACCGCCATCCACGACGGCCACACCGTGCGCGACTCGCTGCGGCAGTGGATGGCGATCTCCGAGGCCGACCGCCGACGCGAGGAGGACCCCCTGACCGGAGTGCTAACCACCGTCGGCGACGTCCAGGTGCGGGTACACGCCTCGCGCTTCCAGTGCGACCTGAACCGGCCGCGCGATCTGGCGATCTCGACCAACCCGGCCGACACCTGGGACCTGGAGGTCTGGCAGACCGCACCGCCGCAGTCCGAACTCGACCAGTCACTGGCCTACTACGACCGTTTCTACACGACCATCGGCACGCTGGTGGACGCGACGATCGCGCGCTGGGGCTGCGTGCTGCTGCTGGACATCCACAGCTACAACCACCGGCGCGACGGGCCCGGGGCGGCGCCGGCCGACCCGGCCGCCAACCCCGAGATCGACCTGGGCGTGACCACGCTGGACCCTGCGCGCTTCGGCGATGCGGTCGCGCGTTTCGCCCGCGAACTGCGCGCGACGAAGGTCGCCGGCCGCAATCCCGACGTGCGCGAGAACGTGCGCTACGAAGGCGGCGGGCACTTCCCCGAATGGCTGCATGCGACCTACGGCGACAGGGTCTGCGCGATATCGCTGGAGTACAAGAAGGTCTACATGGACGAGTGGACTGCGCAGGCCGATATCGCGATGGTCGAGGATTTGCGCGCCGGCCTGCGGCATGCGGTGGACGCGGTGCGCGGGGAGTTCCTGCGGTGTCACTGAGCAGGGCCGTCGCCGCGCGCCCGCTGCCGCCGGTCGCGGCGCAGGTCGACGCCGCGCTGGCGCGGATGGACGGTGAGATCGATTGGCTGCTGGCGCTGTCGCCGATTCACAACGATGCGCTGTGGCGCAGCTTCGAGGACAGCGGCCGCACCGCGATCCCGCCGCTGGACTACCTCGACCTCGACCTCGACCTGCACGCCGCGCGCGAGGCCCTGCTGGCGCTGCCGGTGGAGGAGGTCGAATCGGCCCTGCTGCAGGGCCTGCTGTCGGAGAAGCAGCGCGAGCTCGACCGCCAGATCGAGCTGGTCCGGCTGCGCGGCACCGACGGCTTCGTCAATGCCAGCATCGACCTGTTCGGCGGGGTCGAGCCGCGGCTGTTGAAGCTTGCACGCGAGATCCTCGACACGGTCGATACCGGCCCGGTGCCGGAGGACGACACCGGCATCGAGGAGGTGCTCGCCGCGGTCCATGCCGAGCTGGACTGGTATCGCGAACAGGCGCCGGGGTTCGAGGCCGAGGTGGTGGTCGATGACGACCTCAACTCGCTGATGATGGTCTCGCACGGCAGGTTCTACATCGACGGCAAGCTGCGCGTGCCGCGCGCGCGCGTGCAGCCGCTGATCCAGCACGAGATCGGCACCCACGTGGTGACCCGGCACAACGGGCGCAAGCAGTCGCTGAAGCAGTTGGAAGTGGGGCTGGCGCACTACGACGCGCTGCAGGAAGGCATCGGCGTGCTGTCGGAGTTCCTTGCCGGCTACCTGCCGGCCGAACGCCTGCGGGTGCTGGCCGCGCGCGTGCTCGCCACCGACATGGCGATGCATGGCCAGGACGTCCCGGCGATCTTCCACTGCCTGCACCAGGAGCACGGCCTGCCGACCGACGATGCATTCGACGTGGCCGTGCGTGCACGCCGTGGCGGCGGGCTGACCAAGGACGCGGTGTACCTCAGCGGCCTGCGCGACCTGCTCGAGTACCTGCACGAGGGCGGCGCGTTCGAGCCGCTGTTCGGCGGCAAGTTCGCGCTGTCGCACCTGGTGGTGCTGGAGCAACTGATCGATGAAGGCTGGGTGACCCGGCCCGAGCTGCTGCCGCGTTACTGGTCGGCGCCGGCCACCGACGACCGGCTCGCCCTCTGCCGGACCATTCCGGTCGCGAAGCTCTTCCACAGGGAACCCGCAGCATGAAGGCCACTCGCATGAAACTGGGATTCGTGATCAACGACATCGCCACCGAGAAGAACAACTACACCACGATCCGGCTGGCGCGCACCGCGGTCGCGCGCGGGCACGAGGTGGTGCTGATCGGCCTGGCCAACTTCATCTACGACGCCGACGGCAGCGTCAATGCGACCGCGCATTGCCCCGCCCGCGACGACTACAAGGACGACGACGAGTTCCTCGCCGACGTGCAGGGCAAGGAGGCGCAGACCCGGCGTATCAGCGTGGAGCAACTCGACGTCCTGCTGCTGCGCAGCGATCCGGCCGAAGAGACGGCCGACCGGCCCTGGGCGCCCAACAGCGGGCTGCTGTTCGCGCAGCTGGCCGCGGCCAAGCACGTGATCGTGCTCAATGATCCGGCGCACCTGACCGACGCCTCCAACAAGACCTATTTCCAGCACTTCCCCGAGGAGGTCCGGCCGGTCACCTGCATCACCATGGAGACCGACGAGATCAAGGCCTTCATCGAAGCCCGGGGCGGCAGCGCGGTGATCAAGCCGCTGCAGGGTTCGGGCGGGCAGAGTGTGTTCGTGGTGACGCAGGAAAACCGGGCGAACCTCAACCAGATGATCGAGGCGGTGACCCGCGACGGATACGCGATCGTGCAGGAGTACCTGCCCGAGGCGGCCAAGGGCGACCTGCGGCTGCTGACCCTGAATGGACATCCGCTGCAGGTCGACGGCCATTACGCCTGCTTCCGCCGCTACAACGATTCCGGCGATGCCCGCAGCAACATCACCGCCGGCGGCAAGATCGAGATGGCGGTACCCGACGAGGCCGCGCTGCGGCTGGCGGAGATCGTCGGGCCCAAGCTCATCAGCGACGGCATGTACCTGGCCGGGCTGGATATCGTCGGGGACAAGATGATGGAGATCAATGTCGACACGCCCGGCGGCATCAACATGGCCGAGGAGCTGACCGGCGCCGACTTCAGCGGCCACATCATCGCCGACCTGGAGCGCAAGGTGCGGCTGCGCGCGTACTACCAAGGGGCCATCAGCAATACCGCGCTGGCGATGATGTAGCGCCGTTCGGCCCGGCGGCGTCGGAGCGCTCTCCCCAATGCTCACCCCTCCGTTGAAAAAAGGGGGGCACGGGGATTTGCTTCTGCTGTGAAAGAACGCAGGCAACAGCAACAGCAAATCCTCCCCAACCCTCCTTTGCCAAAGGAGGGAGCCAAGTGACAGGGGGATTTGCTCTTGCTCCTGACTGCAGCGCGCCGCTAACGCCGCGACACATGCACGTTGCCGCGGACGTACCAGCGCCACGGCCGGTCGGCGGCGCGGGTGATGCCGATGCGCGGCGCGGCGACCGGATCGGCCGGTGGCGGCATGCCGTCGTCGGCGATCATGAACGCTGCGCGGCGCGACACCAGGTCGATGCCGTCGTGGCTCCCATCGATTCCCAGCGCCTGGCACAACCGCGCCGGCCCGCTGCACAGGTCGCGCTCGCGCGCGGCGCGTGGCCGCGCGGCGCGCATCCGCGCCAGGCCGGCAAGCGGCTCGATCGCGCGCAGCAGCACCGCCGATCCGTCGCCTTCGCTGCTGCACACCGCATTGCCGCACCAGTGCATGCCGTAGCTGAAGTACACGTAGAGGTGCCCGGGCGGGCCGAACATGGTCGCGTTGCGCGCGGTCCTGCCGCGGAAGCTGTGCGCGGCGGCGTCGCAGGCGCCGCGGTAGGCCTCGGTCTCCACGATGCGCCCGGCACGCCCGTCGACGCCGAGCAGGATCTTGTTCAGCAGATCGGGCGCGACCTCCAGCGCATCGCGGGCGTAGAACGATCGCGGCAATGGTGCGGTGCGCGCAATCGGATAGCTCATTTCGGGCGACCGTGCGCCGGGCAACCGGTCATCGTGCGACTCCTCGCTGAGGCGTTGAGAACGGCGACGGGCTGCTTTGCCTGGCAATGCGGCCGCGGCGGGGCAGACCCGCCCGCGACCCGTCATTCACGGCGGGTCGCTTATCACTGGGCGCACCGCGCGCCCTCCGGCGCATTCCAATGGCACCGCCACCAAGGAGAACGCCATGAGCAAGATACCCCGGCTGGCCCTGTGCACGGCCGTCGCCGCGCTGGGCCTGGTCGCCTGCCAGCAGGACGTGGACCAGGCCGACACCGAAATCGCCCCCGACGCAATGACGCCGTCGGTCGAAGGTGACTTGATTCCGCCGCTGAGCGACGATCGGCGATCCCACGACGTTGCGGACACCGCGGTCGACGTGACCCATCTGGCCGTTGCGACCGTGGGCGGGCCGGCGCCTTACCTGGTCGACAGCGCGGGTCACCCGCTGTACCTGCTGGAGGACGACCGCGATGGCAGCACCTGCACCAACGCCTGCCTCGATGCCTGGCCGCCGTTGCTGCGCAGTGAAGTGCCCGGAGCGAGCGCCGGCGTGGACGACGAGCTGATCGGGACCGTCCAGCGTGCCGACGGCGCGACCCAGGTCACCTACAACGGCCATCCGTTGTACTACTACGCGCAGGATCCCGACACCGGCATGCCGACCGGCCACGACATCCACGACCAGTGGGGCGGCTGGTACCTGCTGACGCCGGAGGGCGAGGCGCTGCACGGTCAGGAGAGCTGACCGTCGGGTCCGGCTAATACCCGCGACCCCCCCGCCTCACCGATGCAGACCCTCCATTCACGGCCGTGCGCCTATCACTGCAGGGGACCCATCCACGACGGATGGCCCGATGGGCCCACGCCCGAGGAGAATGCAATGCGCAGGACCCGGTTGTTCACCCTATGCAGCGCACTGGTGGCGCTGGGCCTGGCCGGTTGTGCCCAGGACACCGACGACACCCTTACCGATGGCGCGCCGGTGACCACGACGCCGACCACGCCACCGCCGGCCACGCCGACCGAGAGCATCGAGCCGACTCCCGCGGCCAATGCCGCCGCAGGCAACCTGACCCTGATGGAAACCGGTGAGGGCGGCCCGTACGTGGCTGACGATGCCGGCAGCGCGCTGTACATGTTGGAGGGCGATACCGATGGCAGCGGTTGTGCCGATGCGTGTCTGGAAGCATGGCCGCCGATGCTGGTGTCCGATGCGCAACCCACCGCCGGCGCCGGCCTGAGCGGCGAGCTGGTCGCATCGATCCAGCGCCCCGACGGCACGATGCAGATCACCTACAACAACCATCCGCTCTACCGTTACGCCGCCGATCGCGGTGCCGGCCGGACCGCCGGCCGCGGGGTCAGCGATAAATGGGGCCAGTGGCACCTGGTCACCCCGGAAGGCGAGGCGATGGCCGGCGACGACAGCTAATCGTCGGCCTGGTAGTCAATCGACCGCGTCGTCGAAGCCTCACGGCCGCGTCCGGCCCCGGCGCGCGGCTGCGTGACGAGTGCGGCCGCCGCAGTGGTGCCCCGCGCCGGTCGTCGTCCTTCGCCGCTCCGCGCGCATCGTTATGATCCACGCATGTCGAAACTCCTGCTCAACCTGCGCCATGTGCTCGATGACGAGATCGACGACGTCCGCGCGATGCTCCAGACCCATCGCATCGAGTTCTACGAAACCCAGCCCAGCCGCTGGGGCATCTCGCACGGCGGCATCTGGCTGACCCACGACGAAGACCTGCCGGAGGCCAAGCGGCTGATGGCCGACTACCAGGCCGCCCGTCGCACGCGGGTTCGCGCCGAGCACGCCGCCGCCCGGCGCGAAGGCACCGCCGAGACGCTGTGGGACGTGGTGCGCACCCAGCCGCTGAGGGTGCTGCTGACGCTGCTGGCGATCGCTTTCCTCCTAGGTCTGGTGGCGCTACCGGCAATCGTGCTGCGGCAGTAGGTCGGCTCGGCCGGGACTGCGCGCTCACTGCCTACGGATTGCGACGGAGTGACGTCGCACACACACCCGGTGCGGCCTAATGGCGCCTCCCGCCCGGAGTTGCCGCATGAACAGCGTATGGATGGCCGACCGTCGCGACTCGCCGTACCCGCCGCTGGCCGGCACGGCCGAGGTGGATACGGTGGTCATCGGCGGCGGGATCACCGGGGTGACCACGGCGATGCTGCTCGCCGGCGCCGGCCAGTCGGTGGTGCTGCTGGAGGCCGAGCGCATCGGCGCCAGCAACACCGGCGGATCGACCGGCAACCTCTATGGCACCGTCTCGGACGGACTGGCGAAGGTGCGGGACAAGTGGGACGCCGACACCGCGCGCCAGGTGGTCACGATGCGGATGCAGGCGCTGGAGCTGATCGAGAAGACCAGCGCGCGCCTGTCGATCGATTGCGGCTTCGCCCGTCGGCCGCTGTATGCCTGTGTCGCCGGCGAGGATGAGCAGCAACTCGCATCCCTCCAGGACGAGCATCGCGCGCTGGAGGAGGCCGGCCTGGCGCCGAGCTGGGTCGAGACGGTGCCCGGGCTGCCGGCCAGCGCGCTGCCGCCACGCGCGCATGCCGCGCTGCGGATCGAGCAGCAGGCCCAGTTCAATCCCTTCACCTATACCCAGGGTTTGGCCCGGGCATTGGCGGAGCAGGGCGTGCGCGTGCACGAGCACAGCGCGGCGGTCGATGTCGACGCCGGCCAGGGACGGGTCAAGACCGCCGCCGGCGAGGTGCATGCCAGGCACATCGTCTTCGCCACCCATACGCCCAAGGGCTTCAACCTGGTCCAGGCCGAGATGGAGACCTACCGCGAGTACGGCATCGCCGGCGCGCTGGGGGCCGGCTCCACGCACGCACAATCCGACCCGGGGCAGGGCCGCGCGCCCGAGGCGATCTGCTGGATCCGCGACCGGTCGCGCTCGATCCGCAGCTGTCGCCATGGCGACCGCGACCATCTGGTGGTGGTCGGCGAGAAGCACAAGACCGGCCACAACGCGGCCAACACGGACTACCACGAGCGCCTGCGCGAATACGCGCGCGAGCACTTCGGCGTTGCGGGCTTCGACTACGCCTGGTCGGCGCAGCAGTACAAGTCGGCCGACGCGCTGCCCTACATCGGCCACAGCGCGCACCGCAATGTCTACATCGCTACAGGCTTCGGCGCCGACGGGCTGACCTGGGGCACGGTCGCGGCCAACGTGATCGCCGAGCTCGTCCAGGGCCGCGAGAGCCCGGCCAGCGAACTGCTCACCCCCAAGCGCTTCACGCCGATCAAGTCGGCCAAGGTCTGGGCCGCGGAAAACGCAACCGTGATGAAGCACCTGGTCGGCGACCGCCTGTCTTCGGCCGAGCAGGACCGGCTGTCGGACGTGCAGCGCGGCCAGGGCCGCATCGTCGACCTGGACGGCCGCAAGCACGCCGTCTACCGCTCGCCCGCGGACGAGCTGACCGTGCTGTCGCCGGTGTGCCCGCACCTGAAGTGCCACGTCGCCTGGAACGCCGCGGCGACCAGTTGGGACTGCCCGTGCCACGGCAGCCGCTTCGACGTCCAGGGCCAGGTGATCGAGGGGCCCTCGTTGCACCCGCTGGAGCGTTACGAGCTGGAGGACTGATGCCGCCTTAGGGCCCAATCTCGCTCTGCTTGGCAAGGAGGAGCCACAAGCACAGCACCTGGTCGCTGCCGTAGCATGCCGCGATCGCGACCACCGGCCGTCTGCAACGATGCAACACCGTCAGCCCGTCGAGCTGCCCGCCCAGCAAAGCGCCGCACTCGAAGCGGCCTATGCCAGCCCGCCGCGCGCATACCACGACTTCGGCCATGTCGAGGAGGTATTGCGGCACTACGCGGCCGTGGCTGCCGGCCCCGGCTGGTCGCAGCCCGCCGAGGTCTACCTCGCCGTCCTGTATCACGACGCCATCTACGTGGCCGGGCGCCGCGACAACGAGGCATGCTCGGCGCACTTGGCACGCGAGCATCTCGCGCGCTGGCTGCCACAGGCGGGGATCGACGCGGACCGCATCGCCGGCCTGATCGAACTCACCGCGCGCCACGGCCGGGTCGGGCCGGGTGACGTCGACCGCGACGCGGCCCTGTTCCTGGATTGCGACATGGCGATCCTCGGCGCCGCCCCGGCGCAGTTCGATGCTTACGACCGTGGCATCGCCGCGGAATACCGCGGCCAGGTGCCGGCGTGGACGTACAAGCTCAACCGTCGCCGCTTCCTCAAGTCGCTGCTGGCGCGCGAGCGGATCTACCTCACCGATTTCTTCCATGCGCGCTGCGACGCGCAGGCCCGGATCAACCTGCGCCGCGCGGTGACCGAGAAGCGTTGAGCGCAGCCCGCGTGTTTCCCTTCTCCCGCTCGCGGGAGAAGGGGCCGCGCTCACCGCACAGCCGGGCACTTGCGCGTCGCGGTTCGACCGGGTCGATCGAACATCGGCAGCGCCGCCTGGATCAATGGCCCGATCGCCAGCGCGTAGGCCGCCGTTCCCAGCCCCAGGGTGCCGCCGAGCAGGAAGCCCACCAGCAGCACGCTGCCTTCGATCAATGTGCGGATCAGCCGCACCGAGCGGCCGCTGCGGCGCGCCAGTCCGGTCATCAGGCCATCGCGCGGCCCGGGGCCGAAATGCGCGCCGATGTAGGCCGCGGTCGCCAGTGCATTGAGCACGATGCCGCCGAGCAACAGTGCGACGCGCGTGGGCAGGTCGGCATCGGCCAGGGTGTCGCCGAGCAGCAGGTGGACGGCGTCGAACACCAGCCCGATCACGATCACGTTGCTGAGCGTGCCCAGCCCCGGCCTCTGGCGGATCGGAATCCACGCCAGCAGCACCACGAAGCCGACCGCGATCGCGACCCGGCCCATCGGCCAGCCGCCCTGCAACGACAGCCCCTGGTGCAGCACGTCCCAGGGCATCAGCCCCAGCCGCGCATCGAGCATCATCACCATCGACACGCCGTAGGCGGTCAGGCCGAGGTAGAGCTGCAGCAGGCGGCGCGTCATGGGCGGGTCGTCGAGGGCGGGGCCGGAGCGGCACGCCAGTGTAGGGTTCGCCGCGGCGCGGGTTGGCGACGCGCCCGCAACACTGCGGGCCGATGCCGGCATGGGTGGTGTTGGGGTATGTTCGCTGCTGATCTCGCCTGCACCACGCCACTCGATGACTCCAGTCCCGGTTGCACCCGTCAACTCGCCGCGCCGCGTGCTGTTTGCGAGCCTGATCGGCACCACGATCGAGTTCTTCGACTTCTACATCTATGCCACCGCGGCGGTGCTGGTGTTCCCGGCGCTGTTTTTCCCGGCCGCCGACCCGGCCTCGGCCAAGCTGCAGTCGCTGGCGACGTTCGCGCTGGCGTTCTTCGCCCGGCCGGTGGGTTCGGCTTTGTTCGGCCACTTCGGCGACCGGATCGGGCGCAAGGCGACGCTGGTCGCGGCCTTGCTGACGATGGGCATCTCCACGGTGGTGATCGGCCTGTTGCCAACTTATGCGCAGATCGGCGTGGCCGCACCGCTGCTGCTGGCGCTGTGCCGGCTGGGCCAGGGGCTGGGGCTTGGCGGCGAGTGGGGCGGGGCGGTATTGCTGGCGACCGAGAACGCCCCGCCCGGCAAGCGTGCCTGGTACGGCATGTTCCCGCAATTGGGCGCGCCACTCGGCTTCTTCCTCGCGACCGGCGTATTCCTGCTGCTGACCGCGCTGATGGAGGAGTCCACGTTCTTCGCCTGGGGCTGGCGGGTGCCGTTCATCGGCAGCGCGGTGCTGGTGCTGCTCGGCCTGTGGGTGCGCCTGAGCATCCACGAGACGCCGGCGTTCCAGCGCATCCTCGACCAGCACGAACGGGTCAGCCTGCCGATGATGACGGTGCTGCGCTCGCATCCGCGCGCGCTGCTGGCGGGCATGTTCGCGGCGCTGGCGACTTTCGTGCTGTTCTACCTGATGACGGTGTTTGCGCTGAGTTGGGGCACCTCGCAGCTGGGCTATTCGCGCGACCAGTTCCTGTGGCTGCAGATGCTCGGCGTGCTGTGTTTCGCCGCGACCATCCCGTTGGCGGCGGTGTACGCCGATCGCCGCGGGCGCCGCACCGCGATGATGGTGGCGAGCGCGGCGATCTTCGTGTTCGGCCTCGTGTTCGCGCCGCTGTTCGTCGCCGGCAGCCTCGGCGGCACGCTGCTGTTCCTGGCGCTGGGGCTGGGCATCATGGGGCTGACCTATGGGCCGGTCGGCACGATCCTGGCGGAGATGTTTCCCACCGCGGTGCGCTACACCGGCGCGTCACTTGCATTCAACCTGGCCGGCATCTTCGGCGCGTCGCTGGCACCCTACATCGCGACCTGGCTGGCGCAGCGCTACGGGCTGGAGTATGTCGGCTACTACCTGTCGGCCGCCGCCGCGCTGACCTTGCTGGCGCTGTGGATGATGCCGCGCCGCATACAGGAGTGATCCGGTCGGCGGTCGGGGCGTGCATTCGTAGGAGCGCCCCATGGGCGCGAGCATTCCGGTCAGGCGCGTCGGTAGCGACACGCGGCGGTCGCGCCCATGGGGCGCTCCTACAAGAAGCGAGGCGTCTGCGTGGCTGTACCGCGGGCCTCAGCTATTGACGATCAGCACGAACGGCCCGAGCGGCGAGGTCATCGTGACCGCGAGCGTGCGCTCGCCCTGCGCCAGGAACTGCGCGGCCGGCACGCCGGTGTCCGGCGGCGATGCGCGATAGCCGGCGTCGTCGGGCAGCGCGTCCTTGACCACGTAGCCCATCAGCACATTCACCAGCTCGCCGAGCGCATCGACCGCCAGCTCCGGATCGCATTGGTCGGGCGTGATCGAGAGGAAGGCGCAGGCAATGCCGGTCATCACCTCTTGGTCGCAGCCGATGCCGATCGCCAGCGGCCGCTCCGAGCTGATCCGCACGTGCGCGGTGACCTCGCAGGACGTCACCGGCGCGCCGGCGTTGACCAGGCTGGAGAACTGGCACTGGCTGCCGAGGATGCGCGGGAACAGGCGGGTACAGGTGTTGATCGCGCTGGTCACCGCATCGCCCAGCGGGTGCTCGGCGATGCCCAGTGCCAGCGCCTGCACCGCCTGGTCGCGGTCGAGCTGGTGCGCGGCCAGCTCGGCATCGAGCTGTTCGCCGGTCAACGTGCCCTGCTCGACCAAAATCTCGCCGAAGCGCTTGCGCCTCGCCTTCTGTTCGTCGAGCAGTTCGGCGACCTGTTCTGCGCCGAGCAGCCCCATGTCCTGTGCGATATCGCCGAAGCGCCGGTCCTCGGCACGCTGGCGTTCGTTGACGCGCCGTGCCTGCACGGCGCTCAGCATGCCGTGCTGCTCGGCCAGTTCGCCCAGCAAGGGGTTGGATGCGTGCTGCGCCTCCAGCGCCGCCAGCAACTGCTGCCTGTTGATCGAGCCTTTTTCCAGCAGGAACTGGCCCAGGAATTTTGCTGCCATGTCGGGTCGCCTCGTGCCGGTTTGACGATGAAGGTGGAGCGCTTGCACCTGCGTGCTCAGGCGATGGTTTCGTGCAGCACGCGCGCCATGGCCTCCGGATCGATGGGTTTCTGGAGGTAGGACTTCGCGCCCAGGCGCAGGCATTCCTCGATATCGCTGCGCGCGCCGAGCGAGCTGAGGATCACCACCCGCGCCTGCGGATCGGTGGCGAGGATCTCGCGCAGCGCCTGCTTTCCGTCGCGCTGCGGCATCACCAGGTCCAGCAGCACCACGTCCGGGCGCAGCGCCTTGTACTGCTGCACGGCGTCGACGCCGGTACCGGCTTCGGCCACCACGTCGAAACCGCAATCGGCGAGCTGCCGGGCGGCCAGCATGCGCAGCGCGCGCGAGTCGTCGCACAGCAATACGGTCGGGCGGGAAGTCATCGTGACGGATCCTCGGTTGAAAGAAGGCGGCGCAGCCCGCGCAAATGGCTGGCGTCCGCGCTCACTTCCGTAACGGCTTTGTGCGGGGATACTTGAGCTGAGTCCCGCCGACGATGCTGCCGATCCTGCGCCGGCGCTACCATCGACGGCCCCTTCCGAGGAAATCCCCCAATGACCATCTCCATGCATGCCGCGTCGGTCCCGCTGTTCAAGCAGATGCTCGGCAGCCTGGGCGAGCTGCTCGCCAAGGCCGAGGCCCACGCCGCCGACCGGAAGATCGAGCCGCAGGCCCTGCTGCAGGCGCGCCTGTTTCCGGACATGTTCCCGCTGGTGCGGCAGGTGCAGATCGCCTGTGACTTCGCCAAAGGCGTCAGCGCGCGCCTGGCCGGCGCCGAGGTGCCGGTCTATGACGACCGCGAGCAGACCTTCGAGGAGCTGCGCGCGCTGGTCGCGAAAACGCTGGCGTTCGTGGACGGCCTGGAGGCCGCGCGCTTCGAGGGCAGCGAGCAGCGCGAGATCGTCACCCGCCCCGGCACGCCGAAGGAGCGCCGCTTCGATGGCCAGAGGTATCTGCTGGGCTATGGCCTGCCGCAGTTCTTCTTTCACGTGAACATGAGTTATGCACTGTTGCGCCACAACGGGGTGGAGGTCGGCAAGCGCGACTACATGGGTCAGTACTGACCTGGCAGGTCGCCGCCGCCACGAGGGCGCAGCGGAGCAGGCCCCGCTCTACGCCAGTGGCGTGGGGGGAGCCAGTAGAGCCGAGCGAGCTCGGCTGCCATCCAGCCGCCTCGTTGGCACCTGACATCGCAGACCTCCAATGCCGAACCACGCCACGTCCTCCACCGGCATCGCACGCCTGGGCACGATCGCGCTGGCCGGCATTGCCGCGTTCGTGGCGGCGTGCATCGCCAGCCAGTTCCTGCACCCCGACCTGAACTGGCTGCGCGCGCCCATGAGCTTCTACCTGCTGGGCGACCACGGCGGCTGGCTGCGTGCCGGGTACGTGGCGCTGGCGTTGGCACTGGCCGCGCTCGGCGTCGGCTACTACCGCGCGTTGCACCCGCAGGCGCGCAGCAGCGGGTCGCGGGCGTTGTTCGTGATCGGTGCCACCGGCCTGTGCGTCACCGCGATCGCCGATTCCGATCGCAGCGGCCTCAGCGTGGAAGGCCTGATCCATGGCATCGCCGCGCTCACCGCGTTCCTGTGCGTGAGCATCGCCATGCTGCTGCAGTCCTGGTGCATGCGCGGCGACGCGCTGTGGCGTGCGCGCTTCACCACCGCATTCGCGCTGGCGCTGGCGTGCTTCGTGGCGTTGTGGGTGCACGCCTTGTGGCGCGAGGCGCCGCGCGGGCTCAGCCAGAAGCTGGTGATGGCGCTGATCGTGCTGTGGCTGGGGCTGGCGGCGACGTGGTTGCGCCGGGCCGGCGCGGTAGGTGCCGGGACGCAGCCTGAATGAGCGGGCTCCTCGCCGATGCCGGGGCGTGCCGCCTGTCCAAGCGCCCTAAAAGCGTTCGCTGACCGGCAGGTAGCGCCATTGGCCGAGCGGCAGCTTGCCCATCGCGACCCGGCCGATGCGGATGCGGCGGATCGAGATCACCTCGAAGCCCACCTGCGCACACATGTCGCGCAGCTGGCCAGGCCGCACCGCCTTGATCGCGAACCGCAGCCGCGTCTCGTTCTGCCAGCTGACCTTGCACGGCGGCAGCGGCCGGCCCCTATAGCTCATGCCGCGGCTGAGCCGGCTCAACGCGTAAGGGCCGGGATCGTTACCGGATACCTCGACCACGTACTCCTGCTCGATGGCATCGCCGTCCTCGGTGAGGCGCCGCCGCACGCGGCCGTCCTGGCTCAGCACCATCAGCCCGCTGGCCTCCGCTTCCAGCGGCATGAGCGGAGTCAGGTGCTGGAAGTGCCGCTGCAGCAGGCGCACGCCGGAGGCATCGCCGTCGGCATGGGTCCCGGGGGCGATCAGCGCCGGTGCGGCGGCGGACTCGTGAGCGGCGGACTTGTGCAGCAACATCGTCGCTGGTTCGGCCGACTCCAGCCGTGCGTCGCCCGCGACCTCCACCACCTGTGTGGTGATGGTGTGCTGCGGCTCCTCGACCACCTCGCCGTCGACCCGTACCCAGCCGCCGGCGATGTACTGCTCGGCCTCGCGGCGCGAGCAGCGGGCGAGCTCGGCCACACGGCGGGCGAGGCGGACGGGTTCTGATTCGGGCATGGCGGTGCGGGGAGCTTGGACTTGGGTGGGGCAGTTTAGGGCGTCGGGTATCGCACCGGGTGTAGAGGTTCTGGCGCGTGGGTTGCCCTGAGGTGGTGACGCGATGGCAACAGCAAGAGCAAATCCTCCCCAGCCCTCCTTTTCCAAAGGAGGGAGTAATAGCAGGGGCAACAGCAGGCGCAACAGCAACAGCCGGCGCAACCGCAACAGCCGTGTTCCCCGGATTGCTCTAGCGGTTTCCCCTTTGAAAAAGGGGGGCAGGGGGGATTTGCTCTTCGGCGGTTAGCCGCAAAAACTCAACACAGCTTCAGCGGAATTCCGCCAGCGGTGTCGCGCGAATACGTCTCCCGTTCGTCGCGGCAATACGCGCTGCCCATCGCGAACTTGCGGCAGATGCCGGGGCGCAGCTCGTAGATGCTGCAGCACATGCGGCTCTGGTCGACCGCCACGCACCAGCCGTCCTCGTCATGCGCCATCACCTCCAGCCCGCGCGGATCGCGCTCGGTCAGGTGGCGCGGCACCGGGTCGTCCGGCATCACCACCACCGTGAGCCGGCAGCACACCGCATCGCAATTGCTGCACGACACCCCCGGGTCGACCGCATCGTCGGGAAACGCTGCGGCGCTCATGCGCACAGGCCGTCGGTGGCCGACGCGCCACGCCGGTAGCTCAGCAGCCGGCCGCGGAACGGGAGTTGGTCGCGCTCGTCGAAACGGCTGCGAAGCTCGGTCACGCTATAGCCCTGGGCGGCCAGCGCGCGGGTCAGCAGGCTGCTGTTGCCGCGGCCGGGGTCGGTGATCAGCACCTCCGCATCGACGTGCGCGTGGCGCAGCAGCATGGCCGCCAGCTGGCTGGCGTGATCGCGCTCGTAGAGGATGTCGCTGCCGATGATCAGGTCGAAACGCCCCAGCGCCAGGTTAGGTACCGCCCACGGCAGGTCGCGGTAGGCGATCGCCGCCAAGCCGTTGAGCGCGGCATTGTGGGCGAGGAACGGTTCGGCCAGCGGATGGTGATCGGTGGCGACGATGTCGGCCCCGCGGCGTTGCAGCACCAGGCTTGCCAGGCCCAGCCCGCAGCCGAGTTCCAGGATGCGCTTGCCGGCGACCTCGAAGCTTGACATCGCCTCGGCCAGCACGCGCCCGGACGGCCAGACCTGGCCGAACAGGCTCCACAGCGATGAGGAGATGCCGGCGCGTTCGGCCAGGCCGTCGGGATCGGCGAACTGCTGCAGGTCGCTCAGTGCGCGGATGTGGAAGTCGTGGCCGCCGAGGCGGACGCACAGGTTGCGGGTCTTGTAGCCCGGCATGGATGCCCCCGTGGGGCCGCCTCGAAGCGAGGCCGGCGGTGAAGCAGGAGGGGGAGCGACACGGCGACGGCGCAAGCCGGCCACGCGAGACGCTGGAGCGGATTCAGACGGAAGATCGGTGTCGCCATCCTACGCTGCCGGTGCCGCCGTCGCGGGCGGTCTCACTGAACGAGACAGCTCGCCGTTACCCTGTGGGCCCCAGTCCAGCGCCCCTGCCATGTCGAACCTGTCCAAGCCCGCCGCCAAACCTGCCGGCAAGCTCGCCGGCAAAACCAGCGCCAAAGCGCGCACCGCGTACGTCTGCGCCGAATGCGGCGCCGACCATAACAAGTGGCAGGGCCAGTGCGGCGAGTGCGGGGCGTGGAACTCGCTGAGCGAGTTCGTGGTCGAGCCCGCCAGCGCCGGCAAGGGCGTGGCGGCCTCGCGCCGCGGCAGCTGGGCCGGCCGCGCCGACGCGCCGGCGGTCACCGCGCTCAAGGACCTGAGTCACACCGAGGAATCGCGCGTGACCACCGGCATCGGCGAGCTCGACCGCGTGCTCGGCGGTGGTCTGGTGCACGGCGCGGTGGTGCTGGTCGGCGGCGATCCGGGCATCGGCAAGTCGACCCTGCTGCTGCAGGCGATCAGCAAGATGGCGCAGACGCTGCCGGCGCTGTACGTGACCGGCGAGGAGTCGCTGTCGCAGATCGCCGGTCGCGGCGCGCGGCTGGGCCTGCCGCTGGACGGCGTGCATGCGCTGGCCGAAACCGGCATCGAGCGCATCCTGGAACATGCTGCGACCATGCGGCCTAGCCTGATCGTCGCCGACTCGGTGCAGACCCTGTGGACCGAGGAGCTCAGCGCCGCGCCGGGCTCGGTCAGCCAGGTCCGCGAGAGCGCAGCGCGGCTGGTGCGCTACGCCAAGGAGACCGGCACCTCGGTGTTCCTGGTCGGCCACGTGACCAAGGAGGGCGGCATCGCCGGCCCGCGCGTGCTCGAGCACATGGTCGATGCGGTGCTGTACTTCGAGGGTGAGAGCGGCAGCCGCTTCCGCGTGCTGCGCGCGTTCAAGAACCGCTTCGGCGCGGTCAACGAGCTGGGCGTGTTCGCGATGGGCGACAAAGGCCTGCGCGAGGTGCCCAACCCGTCGGCGATCTTCCTGTCCGGCAGCCGCACGCCGCAGCCGGGCAGTTGCGTGATGGTCACGCGCGAAGGCACCCGGCCGCTGCTGGTCGAGGTGCAGGCGCTGGTGGACGCCTCGCCGTTGTCGAATCCGCGCCGGGTGGCGGTCGGCATGGAGGGCAACCGCCTGGCGATGCTGCTGGCGGTGCTGCACCGGCATGGGGGGGTTGCGGTCGGCGACCAGGATGTGTTCGTCAACGTGGTCGGCGGCATCCGCGTGCAGGAAACCGCGGCCGACCTGCCGGTGCTGCTGGCGGTACTGTCGTCGTTGCGCGACAAGCCGCTGGCCGAGCAGACGATCGCGTTCGGCGAGGTCGGCCTGTCCGGCGAAATCCGCCCGGTGCCCAACGGCGAGGACCGGCTGAAGGAAGCCGCGACCCACGGCTTCAAACGCGCGATCGTGCCCAAGGCCAACGCACCCAAGGGCGGTCGTATTGGCGAGATGCAGGTGATCGCGGTGGAGCGGCTGGCCGAGGCGCTCAGCGCCGCGGAGTGAACCCGCGACCGGATCTGCCGATAAGGGGGCATGAGCGATCCCCTGCCCACTGGTGGTGATCGGCTGGCGCTTGCGTTTGCCCGGACCCATGACATTCTGCACCCGGACCCATTGGCCAAGGCGGGCAGCCAGACGATGCGGAATCGGCCCGATACCGAAGACATTGCGGACCATGGCGCAGCGAAGGAGTCCTTGCCGGCCGCCTGCGGCTGCGTGGTGGATGGCGAAGGGCGCGTGGTCGAGGTGGATGGCGGCGAGGCCGGCAGCGGATCGTCGTCGCGCCGCATCACCGATCTGGTGCCCGCGCTGGATGCCGCCGCCTTTGCAGGCCTGCGTGCCGCTGTGGATGCGGCACCTGCGTGCGTGTTGCGGATCGACATCCCCTCGCCCGGCGGGTCGGTCATCGCATTGCGGCTCAGCCGGATCGATGCACCCGCATCCCGCTACCGGGTGGACGTGGAGCAGGCCGACAGCCGCGCCGGCTACCGCGAGCGGCTGGAGCAGCGGCTGGCGTTCGAGCGCCTGATCGCGGCGCTGTCGACCGAGCTCATCCACGCCCCTTCCGAGCGGCTGGACGGCTTGATCGAGCAGGCGCTGGGCCGCATCGGCCGCGAGTTCGCGGTCGACCGCGCGTACCTGTTTAGGTTCAGCGCGGACCGCCGCACCCAGAGCAACACCCACGAGTGGGTGGAGGAGGGCATCACCCGCGAGGCCGAGCACCTGCAGGACGTGCCGATGACCCATTTCCCCTGGCTGATGGAGGAGATGCTGGCCGGCCGCGCGGTGCACGTGCCGGTGGTCACGGCCTTGCCGGATGTGGCGGCGACCGAGCGCGGGGAATTCATCCGCGAAGGCATCCGGTCGCTGGTGCTGGTGCCGTTTGGAAGTGCCGACCGCATGGAGGGATTCATCGGCTTCGATTCGGTGCGCCGCGAACGCCACTGGGCACCGGACATCCTGCTGGGGCTGCAACTGGTCGGGCAGATGTTCTTCAACGCGTTCCGCGCGCAGGAAATGGCCGAACGGCTGACCCGGCTGGCTTTCCACGACCCGCTGACCGGCATGGGCAACCGCCGGTTCCTGGGTGAGCGGCTGTCGGATGCACTGGAGCGCAGCCAGCGCGAGCAGCTGAAGCTGGCGGTGATCCTGATTGACCTGGATGACTTCAAGCTGGTCAACGACAGCTACGGGCACTCGCTCGGCGACGACATCCTGAAGACCGCGGCGTCGCGGCTGAGCGCCACCGTGCGCGTGCCCGACACGGTGGCGCGGCTGGGCGGCGACGAGTTCGTGGTGGTGGCCGAGGTGGCCGGAATCGACGCGGTGTCGCACCTGGTCGAACGGCTGTTCGAGGCGATGCTGGAGCCGGTCCAGCTGCGGGGCGTGACGTTCGCCCTGCGCATGAGCGTGGGCATCGCGCTGTTCCCCGATGACGGTGCGACCGCCGAGACGCTGCTGCGCCAGGCCGATACCGCCATGTACGCGGCCAAGGTCGAGGGCAAGAATCGTTCGGCCTTCTTCACCCCCGGCATGACCCGCGACAGCCGCGCGGCGTTGCGCCTGCGGCATGACCTGCGCCTGGCGATCGAACGCGACGAGATCACGCCCTGGTACCAGCCGCGGGTGGCGTTGCCCTCCAGGCAGGTGATCGGGTTCGAGGCGCTGGCGCGCTGGAACCACCCGCGGCGCGGATTGCTGCTGCCCTCGAACTTTCTCGACCTGGCCCAGCGTAGCGGGGTGATCGGCCGGATCGACCTGTGCATCCTGGCGCACGCGCTCAGCGACCTGGCCGGCTGGCGGCAGCATCATCCCGACTGCCGCATCTCGGTCAATCTCGATGCCGCGGACCTGCAGGACGAGGCCCTGATCGAGCGCCTGCAGCAGATGCTGACCAGCGCCGGCGATGCCGCCGAAGGCATTGAGATCGAGATCACCGAAAGCTCGCTGATGCGCGACATCGACCAGGCCTCCGCCATGCTGACGCGCCTGCGCCGGGCGGCACCGGCGCTGAAGGTCGCAATCGACGACTTCGGCAGCGGCTACTCCTCGTTGGCCTACCTGGGGAGGTTGCCGGTGACCACGTTGAAGATCGACCGCGGTTTCACCGCCGAGCTGGGCCGCGACAGCCCTGCGGGAGGCAACCGGCGCAGCGCGCGTGCGATCATCCATTCGATCATCGATCTGGGCCGCAGCCTCGGCTTGCACGTGGTCGCCGAGGGCGTGGAAACCGCCGCGCAGGCCGAGGAGCTGTGCGAGCTGGGTTGCCTGGAAGCGCAGGGTTTCCTGTTTTCCGCGGCGGTTCCGCCAGCCACGGCCGCGAAACTCCTGGATCACGGGACGTCTGCAGTAGATCCGTAGAGCCGAGCTTGCTCGGAAGCCTTTCATGTAGCCGCCGCGCAGCGCAGCAAGTTGCGCTCTACACAACAGCGGCCACGTTCAGGCGCGCCCCAGCACCAGCTCCAGCACGAACTTGCTGCCGAAGTAGGCCAGCACCAGCAGCGCCATCGCCATGAGCGTCCAGCGCACCGCGACCGCCCCGCGCCAGCCGTAGCGCCACCGCCCAACGAGCAGGGCGCCGAAGGCCAGCCACGACAACACGCTCAGCACGGTCTTGTGCACGAGGTCCTGGGTCAGCAGGTTTTGGACGAACAGCACGCCGGTCAGCAGCGTCGCGGTCAGCAACACGAAGCCGACCGCGATGGTGCGGAACAGCAGCGTCTCCAGTTCGACCAGCGGCGGCAGGGCGCGCAGCCAGCGGTGGAAGTCGCGCCGGCGCAGCGCGCGTTCCTGCGCCCACAGCATGACCGCCAGCAACGCGGCCACCGCCAGGGTGGCGTAGGCCAGCAACGCGAACCAGGCGTGCAGCTGCAGCCGCCAATCCAGGGCGATCGACGGGACCGGGCCATGGCGGTGGTAACCCACCAGGGCGAGTGCCGCCAGCGGGAACACGACCACCCCCAGCGCGCCCATCCGCCCCGCCGCGCCGACCAGGGTGGTCAGCGCGGCCATGCCGAGTCCGACCAGCGACAGCGCCGCGAAGAAGTGCAGGTCGGCGGTGCCCGAAGCGCGCCACGCCACCAGATGCGCGGCTGCATGCAGCACCACCGCAGCGGCCGCCGGCAACCACCACGGCCTTGGCATCCGCCCGGTATCGCGGCGCACGCCGACGACCAGCAGGCCGGCGGCGGCGAGGTAAAGCACGATGGCGATGAGAACGATTGTCATCGCCGCAGTGTGGCACAGCCGTGCAGCAGTAGGAGCGGCTTCAGCCGCGATCCGGAGCCGGAGATGCGACCGGGCAGCCGCAGAGTGGGCATGCTTTCCCTGCCCACCAGCTTGGCCGCCACGCCGGTGGGCACCAAAAACGTGCCCATCCTACCGGCTACAATCAGCGGTTCCGTTTCGCCGTTGCGGTGCCGCTTCCATGTTCGAATCCCTGACCCAGCGCCTGTCCGGCACCATCGAGCGCCTGCGTGGCCGCGGCCGGCTGACCGAGGAGAACATCCGCGAGTCGCTGCGGGAGGTCCGCATCGCGCTGCTGGAGGCCGACGTCGCGTTGCCGGTGGTGCAGGCGCTGATGGAGCGCATCAAGGTGCGCGCGGTCGGCCAGGAGGTGATCAAGTCGCTGACCCCGGGCCAGGCGCTGATCAAGATCGTGCGCGATGAGATGACCACGGTCATGGGCGCGCAGGCAGCCGACCTGAATCTCAACGTCCCGGCGCCGGCGGTGATCCTGATGGCCGGCCTGCAGGGCGCGGGCAAGACCACCACCGTCGCCAAGCTCGCCAAGCACCTCAAGGAGCGCCGCAAGAAGAAGGTCATGGTGGTCTCGGCCGACGTCTACCGGCCGGCCGCCATCGAGCAGCTCAGGACGCTGGCGCAGCAGGTCGAGGTGCTGTTCTTCGCCTCGGATGCCTCGCAGCAGCCCGAGGCCATCGTCCGCGCCGCCATCGATGACGCGCGCAAGTCCTTCGCCGACGTGCTGATCGTCGACACCGCCGGCCGCCTCGCGATCGACGAGGCGATGATGGCCGAGATCAAGGCGTTGCATGCGGCGGTGGCGCCGGTGGAAACCCTGTTCGTGGTCGATTCGATGACCGGCCAGGATGCGGCGACCACCGCCAAGGCCTTCAGCGAGGCGCTGCCGCTGACCGGCGTGGTGCTGACCAAGACGGACGGCGACGCGCGCGGCGGCGCGGCGCTGAGCGTGCGTTACATCACCGGTCGGCCGATCAAGTTCATCGGCACCGGCGAGAAACCCGATGGCCTGGACGTGTTCCACCCCGAACGCGTGGCCAGCCGCATCCTCGACATGGGCGACGTGCTCAGCCTGGTCGAGCAGGTCGAGCAGCAGGTCGACCAGGACAAGGCTTCCAGGCTCGCCGCCAAGGTCGCCAAGGGCAGGAAGTTCGACCTCAACGACATGCGCGACCAGCTCGACCAGATGCAGAACATGGGCGGCATCTCCGGCCTGATGGACAAGCTGCCGGGGATGGGCCAGATCCCCGATTCGGTCAAGAACCAGGTGACCGGCAAGGAAGTGCCGCGCATGGTCGCGATCATCAATTCGATGACCAAGAAGGAGCGCCGCAACCCGGCATTGCTGAACGGCTCCCGGCGGGCGCGCATCGCACGGGGCTCGGGCATGACCCCGGCCGACGTCAACAAGCTCATGAAGCAGTTCCAGCAGATGGAAAAGATGATGAGCAAGCTCGGCCGCGGCGGCATGAAAGGCATGATGCGCGGCATGAAGGGCATGATGGGCGGCCGCGGCGGCATGCCCTTCTAAAAACGCCCTCCGCAGGCGGACAAACCCCCTTCTCCCGTTCACGGGAGAAGGTGCCCAAAGGGCGGATGAGGGCACGCGACATGTACGTGCGACGCAAGTGCGTCTCGCCTGCCCTCACCCCAGCCCTCTCCCGCACGCGGGAGAGGGCTGGGGTGAGGGCAAGGCAAAGGCTTCCACTCGCACGGGAAAGCCCCCTATAATTGCCGGCTTACCCCGTCATCCCGGCGGCTGGGCAACACAGGAAACAGCAATCCATGGTCAAGATCCGACTGACCCGCGGCGGCGCCAAGAAGCGTCCGTTCTACCACATCATCGTCACCGACAGCCGCAGCGCCCGCGACGGCCGCAACATCGAGCGCGTCGGTTACTACAACCCGGTCGCCACCGGCGGCGAAAAGCGCGTCGAGCTCGACCTGGAGCGCGTGAATCACTGGGTCTCCCAGGGCGCGCAGCTGACCGACAAGGTCGGCGTGCTCTACAAGGAGGCGCAGAAGTCGCCCGGCACGGCGCCCGCCGACGCGCCGGCTGCTTCCGCAGCCTGAGCCGCAGGCCGCGCGTGGCAAGCCGCGCGGCCGCCTTTTCGAGATGAACGATTCCGGGCGCCGCATCCTCCTTGGCAGGGTGCTTGGCGCCTTCGGTTTGCGTGGCGAGGTGAAGCTCGAGTCGTGGACCGAGCCGCGCAATGCGATCTTCCGCTACCAGCCCTGGCTGCTGGTCGACCCGATGGGGCGCGAGCGCGAGCTGCGCGGCGCGCAGGGGCGTGACAGCGGCAAGCACCTGATGGGCCAGTTCCCGGACGTGAGCGACCGCGACGCGGCCGAGGCGCTGGGCGGCACCGAGATCTACGTGCCGCGCTCGGCGCTGCCGCCGCCCAGTCCCGACGAGTATTACTGGGTCGACCTGGAAGGCCTGCGCGTGGTCAATCTGGAAGGCGTCGCCTTCGGCACCGTCTCGCACCTGTTCGCCACCGGGGCCAATGACGTGCTGGTCGCGCGTGACGAGGAGCGCGAACGCATGATCCCGTTCGTGCGCCCGCAGTTCATCACCGATATCGACTTCGAGGCCGGTGTGGTGACGGTCGATTGGGATCCGGATTTCTAGAAGTGAGGGGGGAGAGTGAGGAGTGAGAGGGTACTCTCCGGCTGTCTCACTACTCACTCCTCTGCACTCACCCCTCGCTTTATGCGCATCGACGTCATCAGCCTGTTCCCCGAATTCGTCGCCCAGTGCGCCGCGTTCGGCGTGGTCGGGCGGGCCGCCGAGCGCGGTCTGCTGTCGCTGCATGGCTGGAACCCGCGCGACCACGCCGAGGGCAACTACCGCCGTGTCGACGAGCGCCCGTTCGGTGGCGGTCCCGGCATGGTCATGCTGATCGACCCGCTGCGCGCCAGTCTGCGCGCGGCCCGCGCCGCTGACCCGGCGCTGGCCAAGGTGGTCTACCTGAGCCCGCAAGGCGCGCCGCTGACCCAGGCCCGGGTCCGCGAGCTGGCCGGCCGTGACCGGCTGATCCTGCTGTGCGGCCGCTACGAGGGGATCGACGAGCGCCTGATCGCGGCCGAGGTCGACGAGGAGATCTCGATCGGCGACTACGTGCTGTCCGGCGGCGAACTGGCCGCCGCGGTGCTGGTCGATGCGGTGGCGCGGCTGCAGGAGGGTGTGCTGAACGATGTCGAGTCGGCCACCCAGGACAGTTTCGGCGACGACGGCCTGCTCGACTGCCCGCATTACACCCGGCCGGTCGAGCATGAACTGGGCGAGGTGCCGGCGGTGCTGATGTCGGGCAACCATGCCGAGATCGCGCGCTGGCGCCGGCGCCAGGCGCTCGGCCGCACCTGGCAGCGCCGGCCCGACCTGCTCGACGAGGCGGCGCTGTCGAAGGCCGATCGCAGGTTGCTGGACGAGTACCGGGCGTCGCTGGCGCAGGCCGCCACCGATGTCGCGGCGGAAAACCCCCTCGATCAGGCAAGAACCGCTAAGCCCTAGCCGCGCAAGGAAAAAGGCCGCTATAATGCGCGGCTTCGCTCCACCCAATGCCAGACGCGGGTCCACGTGCACTCGCGCTACAACGACTCCAACAGGCAAGCCACGCAGTGGCAATCCAACAGGTCAACGTCATGAACAAGCCCTCGCTCAATACGCTGCTGCAGAATTTCGAATCCGAACAGATCCAGCGCCAGCTGCCGGATTTCAGCCCCGGTGACACCGTGGTGGTCAACGTCAAGGTCAAGGAAGGCAACCGCGAGCGCGTCCAGGCCTACGAGGGCGTGGTGATCGCCAGGAAGAACGGCGGACTCAACGCGGCATTCACCGTGCGCAAGATGTCGCACGGCTTCGGCGTCGAGCGCGTGTTCCAGTCCCACAGCGCGGTGATCGAATCGGTCGAGGTCAAGCGTCGCGGCAAGGTTCGCGCCGGCAAGCTGTATTACCTGCGTGGCCTGGAAGGCAAGAAGGCGCGCATCAAGGAAGACCTGGCCGCATACGCCAAGGCCAAGGCAGCCGCTGCCGCCACCAAGTAAGTTCCGGAGGCGCTCTCCGGAGCGCGCAGCGCCAGTCGCATCGACGGCCGCCCCTGGGCGGCCGTTTGCGTTTGGCCAAGCCAAGGTCGATCGTCCATCAAGATGTCCTGTGCGCCGCCGCCCTGACGTACGCCGTGACCCAAATGACCCCATCCGAACCCATCGCAACCGTCCGCCTCGACCTGTGGCTGTGGGCCGCGCGTTTCTTCAAGACCCGCAGCCTGGCGCGGCAGGCGATAGAGACCGGCAAGGTCGAGCTCGGCGGCCAGCGCGCCAAGGCATCGCGCGCGGTGCGCAACGGCGACGTGCTGCGGATCGCGCGCGGCCAGGAGGCATTCGAGGTCACCGTGCTGGGCTTGAGCGACAGCCGCGGCGCGGCGCCGGTGGCGCGGGGGCTGTACGAGGAAAGCGAAACCTCTCGCCTGCAACGCGAGCAGGCGCGCGCGCTGCAGATCGCACAGCGCACCGGCTACCGCGCCCCCGAGGGCAAGCCCGACAAGCGCGCCCGTCGACTGATCCGCGCACTGGGCGATATCGACGCGCTGTAGCCCGTCACGCTCGTGCTGCAGCCCAGCGGGTTAGCCGTCGTCGCGGTCCAGCTCCAGTTGGCCCGGCAGTTCGGTATTGCGCTGGAATTCGAAGATCAGGCGGGTCTCGATCCGCGCCACTTCGGGGCGCTCGGTAAACGCCGACAACGCGAACTCACGCATGTGCGCACTGTCGCGCACGCCGACATGGACCAGGAAGTCGTCGGCCCCGGCCACGTGATAGAACGCCAGGACCTCCGGCAGCGCATGCAGGTGCGCCTGGAAACCATCCAGCAGCGTGCGCGAATGCTGCGCCAGCCGCACTGAGACGAGCGCCTGCAGGCCAATGCCGATGGCCGCGGGCGTGATCTCCGCATGGAAGCCGAGCAGGGTGCGCGACTCGCGCAGCCGGCGGACCCGCTCCAGCGCCGTGGAGGGCGCAATCCCGACCCGTTCGGCCAGATCCTTGTTCGGCAGCCGAGCGTTCTTCCGCAACAGGCGCAGGAGGGCGAAGTCGATTCGATCCAGATGCATGGCAGGTCGCTCCGGCGAAATATTGTTCGGGCGGCAGCTTATCAGGCGCAGTACGTTCTAGGATCTTGCTTCACATCCGAATGGATTAGCCGATGTCGCGTCTCGATACCCTGGCCGTGCATGCCGGTCGCGAAGACCTGGTCGAACTGGGCGTGCATGCCCCGCCGATCGATCTGTCCACGACCTATCCGGTTCCCGACCTGGGTGCCGGGACGGCAAGTTTCGATGCGCTGGTCGGCGGCGATGCCAGTGCCGAAAACCCGATCTACGCGCGCCTGCACAACCCTACCGTGGCCCGGGTCGAGCGCGCCCTGGCGACGCTGGAAGGCACCGAGGCATGCGTCGCGTTCGGCTCGGGCATGGCCGCGCTGACCGCCTTGCTGATGTCCGCCCGCGCGCGTGGAAATCATGTGCTGGTGGTGCGCCCGCTGTATGGCACCTCCGATCATCTGCTGGCCAGCGGCCTGACCGGACTGGAGGCCGAGTTCGTCGACGCCGACCAGATCGCCGCCCGCCGCCGCGCCGACACCGCGCTGGTAATCATCGAGACCCCGGCCAATCCGACCCTGGGGCTGGTGGACATCCGTGCGGTGGTCGCGGCGGCCGGGGACGTGCCGGTGGTGGTCGATTCGACCTTTGCCACGCCGGTGCTGCAGCGGCCGGCGGAGCTGGGCGCGACCTACGTGCTGCACAGCGCGACCAAGTTCCTCGGCGGGCACGGCGATGTCATCGCCGGGGTGGTGTGCTGCGCCGAGGAGCACGCCCGCAGCCTGCGGCAGGTGCGGGCCGCCACCGGCGCCCTGCTGCATCCGCTGGGGGCCTACCTGCTGCATCGTGGCCTGCCGACGCTGACATTGCGGGTGGAGCGTGCGCAGGCCAACGCAGGGGTGCTCGCGCAACGGCTGGCCGAACATCCGGGAGTGCGGAAGGTGTTCTATCCGGGCATGGGCACGGTACGCAACGACGCGCTGCTGCAGGCGCAGATGCGCGGGCCGGGAGCGCTGCTGGCATTCGAGCTGTCGGGTGGGCACGCGGCCGCCGCGGCGGTGCTCAAGGCGGTGCGGCTGATGACGCCCGCGGTCAGTCTCGGCTCGGTCGACACGCTGATCCAGCACCCGGCCGGCCTGACCCATCGCGTGCTTGATGAGCCCACCCGCGAGGCGTGCGGGATCACCCCGGGCCTGCTGCGGCTATCGGCCGGGATCGAGCATGTCGATGACCTGTGGGCGGACCTGGCGCAGGCGCTCGGCAGCGCGGAAGCTGTGGTTTCCCGCGCCGCCTGATCCGAGGCCGCCTTCCCCCGATGGTGTAGAGCCGAGCTTGCTCGGCTGCGTTGCGCGGTGAGGGAGGTCAGCCGAGCAAGCTCGGCTCTACCCATCCCGCTGCGCCCTTGCAGCAGCGCCCCACGGGCGCGAGTTCCGGTGGCGGTCGCGCCCCTGGGGCGCTCCCGCAGAGCCGGGCGCCTGGGTCGGTCAGGTCAGCGCCTTGAGCCGGTACAGCGCTTCCAGCGCCTGTTTGGGAGTCAGTTCATCCGGTTCCAGTGCGGCCAGTGCCTCCATCGCGGCGGCTGCCGGGGTGAACAGGCCGATCTGCTGCGGCTGGTCCAGCGCCACCGCCGCCATCGAGGGTTTGGGCGCGTCGCGGCTGTGTTGCTCCAGTTCCGCCAGGCGAGCGCGGGCCTGACCGATCACCGATCTGGGCAGCCCGGCCAGCGCCGCCACCTGCAGGCCGAAGCTGCGATCGGCCGGCCCGTCCTTGACCGCGTGCATGAACACCAGCTGCTCGCCATGTTCCCGGTCGCGATGTTCGACTGCGTCCAGGTGCACGTTCGCGATCCCGCTGGACGGCTCCGCGAGTGCGGTCAATTCGAAATAGTGGGTGGCGAACAGCGTGTAGGCGCGGTTGACCTGCGCCAGGTGGCGCGCGCAGGCCTCCGCCAGTGCCAGGCCGTCGTAGGTCGAGGTGCCGCGGCCGATCTCGTCCATCAGCACCAGCGACTGCTGGGTGGCGTGGTGCAGGATGTAGCTGGTCTCGCTCATCTCGACCATGAAGGTGGACTGGCCGCGGGCGAGGTCGTCGCCGGCGCCGATGCGGGTCAGGATGCGGTCGATCGGGCCGATCACCGCGCGCGAAGCCGGCACGAAGCTGCCGATGTGCGCGAGCAGCACGATCAGCGCGTTCTGGCGCATGTAGGTCGACTTGCCGCCCATGTTCGGGCCGGTGATGATCAGCATGCGCCGGCCGGCGTGTTCCGGGGCGCAGTCGAGCACGAGGTCATTGGGCTCGAACGGCTCGCTGCGCACCGCCTCGACCACCGGGTGGCGGCCGCGCTCGATGCGCAGGCCGGGGTTGTCGCCCAGTTCCGGCTGTGACCAGTCCAGTGCCAGCGCGCGTTCGGCGAAACCGGCCAGCACGTCGAGTTCGGCCAGCGCGGCGGCGCAGAGCTTGAGTACGTCCAGTCTCTGGTTGAGCGCATCGAGCAACTGCTCGTAGAGCAAGCGCTCGCGCGCCAGTGCCCGCTCGCGCGCCGACAGGACTTTGTCCTCGAACTGCTTGAGCTCCTCGGTGATGTAGCGCTCGGCATTGCTCAGCGTCTGCCGCCGGGTGTAGTGGGTCGGCGCCCTGGCCGCGTGCGCCTTGCTGACCTCCAGGTAATAGCCGTGCACGCGGTTGTAGCCGACCTTGAGCGTGGCGATGCCGCTGGCGATGCGTTCGCGGGCTTCCAGGTCGACCAGGAACTGGTCGGCGGTGCTCGACAGGGTACGCAGCTCGTCAAGCTCGGAGTCGTAACCTTCGGCGAACACGCCGCCATCGCGCGCCAGCACCGGGGGCTGCGGCACGATCGCCGAGGCCAGCAGATGCGCCTGTTCGTCGTGCCGGCCGAGGTCGTCGACCAGCTCGTTCAGGCGCGGGGCGTCGAGCGGGGCGAGCAGGGCGCGCACGTCCGGCAGCAGGCCGAGGCCGTCGCGCAGCGTCGACAGGTCGCGCGGCCGCGCGCTGCGCAGGGCGATGCGGGTCAGGATGCGTTCCAGGTCGCCGAGCGCGCGAAAGCGCTCGCGCAGGGCCTCGCCGGCGCGCGAGTCGATCAGCGTGGCGACCGCCTGGTGCCGCCGACGCAGGATCGGCCGGTCGCGCAGCGGCCGATGCAGCCAGCGCCGCAGCAGGCGCCCGCCCATCGGCGTGATCGTGCTGTCGAGCACGCCCAGCAGGGTGTGCCGGGTGTCGCCGTCGACGCGGGTATCGAGTTCGAGGTGGCGCCGGGTGGCGGCGTTCATCGCGATCGCGCCGTCGCCGGATTCGACCGCGATGGAGCTCAGGTGTGGCAGGCGCTGCTTCTGGGTCTCTTCGACGTAACCCAGCAGCGCGGCCGCGGCGGCGATCGACAAAGGCTTGTCGTCGAGGCCGAAGCCGGACAGGTCGTGCAGGTTGAAGAACCGCAGCAACTGACGGCGGCCGCTGTCGGCATCGAACAGCCACGGCGCGCGCCGGCGCAGGCCGCTGCGCTCGATCACGCACGCCGGCCAGCCGTCCTCGTCGGCGCACAGGGTTTCGGCCGGCTCCAGCCGCGCGAGCTCGGCCTCCAATGCGTCTGCACTGGCGACCTCGTTGACCAGGAAGCGCCCGCCGGCCAGGTCGGCCCAGGCGATGCCGTAACCGTGCTTGTTGCGCGACACCGCCAGCAGCAGCGTGTCGCGGCGCTCGTTGAGCAACGCCTCGTCGGTGACCGTACCCGGGGTGACGATGCGCACCACCTTGCGCTCGACCAGACCCTTGCTCGCGGCCGGATCACCGATCTGCTCGCAGATCGCCACTGACTCGCCGAGCGCGACCAGCCGCGCCAGGTAACCCTCGGCGGCGTGGTGCGGCACGCCCGCCATCGGGATCGGCTGGCCGCCGGAGCTGCCGCGCTGGGTCAGGGTGATGTCGAGCAGCCGGGCGGCCTTGCGCGCGTCGTCGAAGAACAGCTCGTAGAAGTCGCCCATCCGGAAAAACAGCAGCACGTCGGGGTGCTCCGCCTTGGCGGCGAAGAACTGCTTCATCAACGGGGTGTGTTCGGGCGGCTTTTCGGAAGTGCTGGACATCGGCTCACTGCGGAAAGTGGGGCCGTGACGACGCCGGCCGCGAAAGCGGTCGATTGTAGCGAGCAGGGGTGGTGCCTGCTTTAGCCCTCCCCTTGGAAGGAAGGAGACAAACGGGGCGCGGCGCTATTGAGCTCCATCGCTGCTTACATACCTGTTGGCTGCTTGTCATGGCGTTGTAACCATATTTCCAGCATCATCGAACTATGCACACCCAACAAGCCCTCGACGCGCTGGCCGGGCTCGCCCAGAAATCCCGCCTGGCGATCTTCCGCCACCTGGTTGAACTCGGTCCCGATGGGGCCTGCCCGGGCGATCTGGGCGAGGCGGTCGGCATCACTGCGACCACGCTCTCGTTCCATCTCAAAACCCTGCTGCAGGCCGGGCTGATCGACGCCGAGCAGAACGGCCGCAGCATCACCTATCGCGCGAACTTCGCGGCGATGCAGGGGCTGGTCGGCTACCTCACCGAGAACTGCTGCGGCGGCGACAGCGCGCGATGTGAGCCGACCTCCGTGCCTCAGCACAGGCGCTCCGCGCGATGACGAACATGCAAACGGCTGTCAGCCCGCCCAAGCTCGTCATCCCGCCGAGCTCGTCATCCCCGCGAAGGCGGGGATCCAGCGCCTTTGTTTTCATGTGCTGCAGAAGCGAAGTCACTGGGTTCCCGCGTTCGCGGGAATGGCGACTGAAACGCGTTGATGACGCCTGACACATTTCGATCGAGACAAATGCAATGACCATCAAGACAGGCATCAACGGCTTCGGCCGCATGGGGCGGCTGACCCTGCGCGCGGCGTGGGAATGGCCGGAACTCGAGTTCGTGCAGGTCAACGATCCTGCCGCCGATGCGGCCACGCTCGCGCACCTGCTCAACTTCGATTCGGTGCACGGCCGCTGGCACCACGAGGCGCGCCACGACGGCGACGATCTGCTGATCGGTGGGCGCCGCATCGCGGTGACGCGCAACAGCCGGATCGCCGAGACCGACTGGTCGGCCTGCGACGTGGTGATCGAGGCCTCCGGCAGGTTCCGCAAGTCGGCGCAACTGCAGCCGTATCTGGACCAGGGCGTGGCGCGCGTGGTGGTTACCGCGCCGGTCAAGGAGCCGGGCGTGCTCGATGCGGTGGTCGGGGTCAACGACCACCTGTTCGATCCGGCGGTGCATCGCATCGTCACCGCGGCTTCCTGCACCACCAACTGCCTGGCGCCGGTGGTCAAGGTGATCCGCCAGGGCCTCGGCATCCGCCACGGCAGCCTGACCACGATCCATTCGCTGACCAACACCCAGACCATCGTCGATGCGCCGCACAAGGACCTGCGCCGGGCGCGTTCGTGCGGGACCAGCCTGATCCCGACCTCGACCGGCTCGGCCACCGCGATCGCCTCGATCTTTCCGGAGCTCGAGGGCCGGCTCGACGGCATCGCGGTGCGCGTGCCGCTGACCAATGCATCGCTGACCGATTGCGTGTTCGAGGTCGAGCGCGCGACTACGGTGGAGGAGGTCAACGCGCTGCTGCGCGCGGGGTCGGAGGCCGGGCCGCTGCGCGGGATCCTGGGGTTCGAGGAGCGGCCGCTGGTGTCGATCGATTATCTCGGCGATCCGCGCTCGAGCATCGTCGATGCACTGTCGACGCGGGTCATCAACGGCACGCAGGTCAAGATATTCGCGTGGTACGACAACGAGTGGGGCTATGTGAACCGGACCGCGGAGCTGGTGCTCAGGGTCGGCTCCGCGTGACGTAGAACCGAGCTTGCTCGGCTGCCCTTCCGACCCGATCACCGCAGCCGAGCAAGCTCGGCTCTACGCGAGCACTTAGCTGCCAATGTCAGAACGGTTTCCCCCCTCGGTCCGCCAGTACGCATTGATCACCGGCAACTACTGGGCGTTCACCCTGACCGACGGTGCGCTGCGCATGCTGGTGGTGCTGCACTTCCACCAGCTCGGCTACGGGCCGTTGCAGATCGCGCTGCTGTTCCTGTTCTACGAGATCTTCGGGGTCATCACCAACCTGGTCGGCGGCTGGATCGGCGCGCGCATCGGCTTGAACCGCACCATGAACATCGGCCTGGGTCTGCAGATCGCGGCACTGGCGATGTTGGCCGTGCCGGTGGCTTGGCTGACGATCCCCTGGGTGATGGCGGCGCAGGCGCTGTCGGGCGTGGCCAAGGACCTCAACAAGATGAGTGCCAAGAGCAGCGTCAAATCGCTGGTGCCCGACAGCGCACAAGGCACGCTGTATCGCTGGGTGGCGGCGCTGACCGGCTCGAAGAACGCGCTCAAGGGCGCCGGGTTCTTTCTGGGTGGGCTGCTGCTGGGCGGCATCGGGTTCCGCGCTGCGGTACTGGCGATGGCCGCCGGCTTGATGCTGGTGTGGCTGGCAAGCCTGATGATGCTGCGGCGCGACCTCGGCAGGGCCCGGTCCAAGCCGAAATTCCAGGCGATGTTCTCCAAGGGTCGCGCGATCAACGTCCTCTCGGCGGCGCGTTTGTTCCTGTTCGGCGCCCGCGATGTCTGGTTCGTCGTCGCGTTGCCGGTGTTCCTGGCCACCTCGCTGGACTGGGAGCACCGGTCGGTCGGTGCCTTCATGGCCACCTGGGTGATCGGCTACGGCATCGTGCAGGCCGCCGCGCCGCGCCTCACCGGCCGTCACGACCAGCCGCCCGGTCGCGTGCAGGCGTTTGCCTGGGCCGGGCTGCTCGCGCTGGTGCCGCTGGGCATTGCGGCGGTGTTCGGGCAGTGGCCGGCACAGACGCTGCTCATCGCCGGGTTGGGCCTCTTCGGCGCGCTGTTCGCGATCAATTCCTCGTTGCACAGCTACCTGATCGTCAGCTACGCCGCCGAGGACGGGGTGTCGCTCGATGTCGGTTTCTACTACATGGCCAACGCGATGGGCCGGCTGATCGGGACCGTGCTCTCGGGCTGGGTCTACCAGGTCGCCGGGCTCGCGGCATGCCTGTGGATATCGGCGGTCTTCATCGCGGCCGCGGCGCTGATCTCCCTGGCGCTGCCGCCGCATGCGCGCGAGGCGGCAAGCGCACCTTGAGCCGGCATTCGCACCCTTGGCCCGGCGATCGCACATGGCGGTGCTGTGTTGCGGCGCGGCATGACAGCGCCCGATGGCGTGCTAGCTTCTTGCTACCGTTCGCTGCCGTATGTTGGGCTAGCGGTGCGTGCTCCGGGCCGACCTTCGGCAGTGGCATTGCGCGAGGCGGTGCATTACAAATGGGCAGAGGGAACCGCGCGGACATACCCGGTCGGCACTGGTTTTTCGTATTCAACAAGGGGGGGAGAATCAAATGCTTTGTCGCAAGCCGAATCGGAACGTGTTGGTCCTGGCGGTCGTCGCCGTACTCGGATCGCTGGCTGTCGCACCGCTGTCCGCACAGGAGGCCGCCACCGCCGCGGCGGCCGATGAGGACGAGGAACTGACCACCCTGTCGGCATTGACGGTGACCGCGCAGAAGCGCGAGGAGGCCCTGCAGGACGTGCCGATCTCGATCACCGCATTGCCCGAGCAGTTGCTGCACGACACCGGCGTGCGCGACGTCAAGGACCTGCAGGTGCTGGTGCCGGGGCTCACCGTCACTAGCACCCAGAGCGAAGCGCAGACCACCGCGCGCATCCGCGGCATCGGCACCGTCGGCGACAACGCCGGCCTGGAATCCTCGGTCGGCGTGGTGATCGATGGCGTCTACCGGCCGCGCAACGGCGTGGGCTTTGGCGACCTGGGCGAGATCGAGCGCATCGAGGTGCTCAAGGGGCCGCAAGGCACGGTATTCGGCAAGAACACCTCCGCCGGCGTGATCAACGTGATCACCCGCCGCCCCAGCTACACCACCTCGGCCGAGGGCGAGATCACCATCGGCAACTACAACGCGCTGGGCGTGTCGGGCGCGTTCAACACCGCGGTCGGCGACAACTCGGCGATCCGTGTCTACGCCGCCAAGCGCAAGCGTGACGGCTTCATGGACGTGCGCACCGGCGCCGGCCCGCGCACCGAGACCGAGGACTACGACCAGAACTTCCATTCGCTGCGCGGCCAGTGGCTGTTCGAGCCGACCGACACCCTCGACATCAACGTCATCGCCGACTTCACCAGCCGGGAGGAGAACTGCTGCACCGGCGTGACGGTGGTGCGCGGCGCGACCGCCGGCATCATCGACGCGCTGGCGCCGGATGAAGGCGTGGCGCCGGTGGCCGACCCGTTCGCGCGGGTCGCCTGGAGCAATCGCAGCACCGAGCAGGACATCAAGGACGGTGGCGTCTCCGCCGAGGTCAACTGGGTCTCGCCGTGGCTCGGCAACGCCACGCTGACCTCGATCACCGCGCAGCGCCAGTGGGATGCGATCAATGGCCTGGACTTCGACTTCAGCACCGCCGACCTGCTGTACCGCAACGCCGACGAGGACGAGTCACTGACCGCGTTCGACACCTTTACCCAGGAATTCCGCCTGACCGGCGCGACCGACTCGATCGACTGGATGGTCGGCGCGTTCTATTCCGACGAGGACCTCGAGCGCAACGAGACCTACCGCATCGGCGGCGCCTACGAGCCGTACCTGTCGATCGCGCTGCTGTCGCTGGTGAACCCCGCCCTCGGCCAGGCGCCCAACGCAGCGACCTTCCTGGCCGACGCGTCCGGCCAGCCCTTCGGCACGGTGTTCGCCGGTCTCGGCGCCGACGATCGCTACGAGCAGAACGCGCGCAGCCTGGCGCTGTTCACCAACAACACCTGGCACGCGACCGACGCACTCGACCTGACCCTGGGCCTGCGCTACACCCGTGAGGAGAAAGAGCTGCGGTCGGTCTACAGCAACCCCAACGGAAGCCCCGGCTGCTCGGCGATGCTGGGGCCGGGCGGGCAGCAGCGCATCGCCCAGGCGCTGCTCGCGCGCGGCGTGCCGGCCTCGGCATTGCCCTCGGTCATCCCGCAGGTGATCGGCTTCAGCTGCCTGCCGTGGGCCAACCCGCTGCACAACGGCCGCGTCACCCAGCAGGAGCGCGAGGAGAACGAATGGTCGGGCACCCTCAAGGCCGCCTACCGCTGGAACGAGCACGTCATGACCTACGCATCGGCCGCGCGCGGCTACAAGGCGGGCGGCTTCAACCTCGACCGGGTGCAGTCGGCCAACGGCCTGTCCAGCGCCGGTCAGGGCATCGTGCCGGTCAACGACACCTCGTTTCCGGGCGAGTTCGTCGACAGCTACGAGCTGGGTGCCAAGACCACCTGGGCCGACGGCAACCTGCTGCTCAACGCCACCCTGTTCCACCAGACCTACAGCGACTTTCAGCTCAACAGCTTCCTCGGCACCAGCTTCGTGGTGCGTTCGATCCCCGAGGCGGTCTCGCAGGGCATCGACACCGAAATCCTGTGGCAGACCGGCGTCGACGGGCTGATGTTCCAGGGCGGGCTGGTGTACGCCGACACCCGCTACAGCGACAGCATTCCGGGCGGGGACTTCGTGGAACCGACCGGTCAGCTATACAAACTGCCGGGCAGCCGGGTCAGCTTCGCGCCGCTGTGGTCGACCTCCGGCTCGGTGACCTACGAGTGGGATTTCGGCAGTGACCTGATCGGCCGGTTTAACCTCGGCGGCAAGTACATGTCCGACTACAACACCGGGTCGGACCTGGATGTCGAGAAGGAGCAGGAAGGCTACGCGGTGGTGAATGCCCGGCTCGGCTTCGGTTCGCGCGACCGGCGCTGGATGGTCGAGCTGTGGGGCCTGAACATCACCGACGAGGAGTACGTGCAGGTCGGCTTCGACGCGCCGCTGCAGAACGTCTCGCCGGCGCCGGGCAACCCGTTCAATTCCTACAACGCCTTCCTCGGCGCGCCGGCGACCTACGGCGTGACCCTGCGGGTCATGTACTGAGGCGCGGCCCCGCTCCTGCAAGAGCGCGTCGTGCCTTGTAGGAGCGCGGCGTATCTTGTAGGAGCGCGTCGTTACCTCGTAGGAGCGCCCCATGGGCGCGAGCTTTTCGGGCCGGCGCGGCGAGTCCAGCCGCGCCCATGCCGCGACATTCGCAGCGTAGCAAGCTCCGCTCTACCGTCGCCAACCGGCATCGCCGCCGCACTCACGTCCGCGCGCAGCTTGCGATTATCATCGCCGCATGAGCAATGACGTCTCCGATGCCGCCCTGCATCGCCTCGCCGAGCAGGTGGGCGAAGCGGCCCGGCAGCACCACCAGACCCTGGTCACCGCCGAAAGCTGCACCGGTGGCTGGATCGCCAAGACCCTGACCGATATCGCCGGCTCGTCGGGCTGGTTCATATGCGGCATGGCGGCCTACAGCTACGAGGCCAAGCAGGCGTTGCTGGGCGTGGGGCCGCAGACGCTGGAGGAGCACGGTGCGGTCAGCCGCGAGACGGTGATGGAGATGGTGTCCGGCGCGCTGGTGCATTCCGGCGCCACCCTGGCGGTGGCGGTTACCGGCATCGCCGGCCCCGGTGGCGGCACCGACGACAAGCCGGTCGGCACCGTCTGGATCGCCTGGAAGCGCCGCGGCGGGTATCCGACCGCGGTGGTGTTCCACTTTTCCGGCGACCGCGAAGCGGTCCGGCGACAGAGCGTGGCCGCTGCGCTGCACGGGTTGCTCGACCTGATGACCTGACCGGCTGAAGCCGCTCCTGCAGAAGATGATGGTTGATCTTCTAGCAAGTTAGTAGTATTACTACTAACCATGAATCTCGATGACCTCACCGCCACCCAGCACACGATCCTCGCCCTGATCGGCGAGCGCATCGCATCCGAAGGCGTGCCGCCCTCGCAGACCGAGATTGCCGCAGCGATGGGGTTCAGCAGCGTGCGCGCGGCGCAGTACCACCTCGAGGCGCTCGAACAGGCCGGCGCGATCAGCCGCACGCCGGGACGGGCGCGCGGGATCCGCCTGTGCGACACCGGCCTGGGCGACCCCGGCTCAATGGACATCTCCGCGGCGATGCCTGCAGGCGTGCTGCCGGACAATGCGCTCCGGCTGCCGGTGCTCGGTCGCGTCGCGGCCGGCCTGCCGATCGGGGCCGACATCGGCTCGGACGAGGTCGTGTTGCTGGACCGGGTGTTCTTTTCGCCGACGCCGGACTACCTGCTCAAGGTGCAGGGCGATTCGATGCGCGACGAAGGCATCTTCGACGGCGACCTGATCGGTGTGCACCGTACCCCCGACGCACGGTCGGGCCAGATCGTGGTCGCGCGCATCGATGACGAGATCACCGTTAAGTTGCTCAAGGTGGGCAAGGACCGCATCCGCCTGCTGCCGCGCAATCCCGATTACCAGCCCATCGAGGTGATGCCCGATCAGGACTTCGCCATCGAGGGCCTGTATTGCGGGCTGGTGAGGCCGAGTCGGTGATCCTGGCACCGCCGACCGACACCAAGCGGACGGAATTTTCCGACCCGTCGTCGGGTGGATCGCCGCTGTCGGAAGCCCGTGCCAATCGATAACGTCAGCTCCGCCGCTCCGGTCTCAAACGGTGCGACCCGGGCCCGCTAAGTTGCCCCCCAACACCCAAATCACCTAAGGATTCCACGATGGACGAGAACAAGAAGCGCGCCCTGTCAGCCGCCCTGGGCCAGATCGAGAAGCAGTTCGGCAAGGGGTCGGTGATGCGCATGGGCGACCGCGCCGTGGAGGCCGCCGAGGTGATCGGTACCGGTTCGCTGATGCTCGATATCGCCCTCGGCATCGGCGGCCTGCCCAAGGGGCGCGTAGTCGAGATCTACGGGCCGGAATCCTCGGGCAAGACCACGCTGACGCTGCAGGCGATCGCCCAGTGCCAGAAGACCGGCGGCACCGCGGCCTTCATCGACGCCGAGCACGCGCTCGACCCGATCTACGCCGCCAAACTCGGCGTCAACGTCGACGAACTGCTGTTGTCGCAGCCCGACACCGGCGAGCAGGCGCTCGAGATCGCCGACATGCTGGTGCGTTCGGCCGCGGTCGACATCGTGGTGATCGACTCGGTCGCCGCGCTTACGCCACGGGCCGAAATCGAGGGCGAGATGGGCGACCAGCTGCCGGGCCTGCAGGCTCGACTGATGAGCCAGGCGCTGCGCAAGCTGACCGGAAACATCAAGCGCTCCGGCACCCTGGTGGTCTTCATCAACCAGCTGCGCCACAAGATCGGCCAGATGATGCCGGGCCAGAGTCCGGAGGTGACCACCGGCGGCAACGCGCTCAAGTTCTACGCCTCGGTGCGCCTGGACATCCGCCGGATCGGCGCGGTCAAGAAGGGCGACGAGATCATCGGTAACCAGACCAAGATCAAGGTGGTCAAGAACAAGCTGGCTCCGCCGTTCAAGCAGGTCATCACCGAGATCATGTACGGCGAGGGCATCTCGCGCGAAGGCGAGCTGATCGACATGGGCGTGGAGGCCAAGCTCGTCGACAAGGCCGGTGCCTGGTACAGCTACGGCGAGGAGCGCATCGGCCAGGGCAAGGAGAACGCCCGCACCTATCTCAAGGAGAACCCGCAGATCGCGCAGCAGCTCGAGGCGGCATTGCGAGAGAAGTTCGTGCCCACCGAGGTCAAGCCCGACGAGGTTGCCGAGGACGCCTGAGGCGTCCAGCGGCGGGGTAGTGCGGCCGAATGCGTGAAGATGCACCAGACCAGGCACTGATGGCCGATGGCCGGTCCGACGATGCGGGTCGCTCCGGGCCGTCTTCGTCCCGGCGTCGTTCGCGCCCGGCACTGACTCCGATCCAGCGGGCGCTCGCGCTGCTGACCCGCCGCGAGCACTCGCGCAGGGAACTCACCCGCAAGCTGGTCGCGCGCGGTCTCGATCCCGATGAAGTCGAGACGGTGGTCACCAAGCTGGCGAGTGAGGGCTGGCAGGACGACACCCGCTTCGCCGAAGGGCTGGTGCGCTGGCGCACCGGCAGCGGCTACGGCCCGATCCACATCCGCGCCGAGCTGGCGACCCACGGCCTGGACGACTCCGCCATCGGCGACGCGCTGGATACTTTCGAGGGGGACTGGGTTGAGAATGCGCGCGATCTGATCCGCCGGCGCTACGGCGACGCGGTCGCCGACGATCTCGCCTTGCGCCGCAAAGCCACGGATCTGCTGATGCGGCGCGGGTTCGACGGGGGCTGCATTCGCGCCGCTATCCACTCGGACCCGGCGACTGAATAGAGCGACTGGTTTGCGAAGGACGCAAAAGGCGCGAAAGGAACGTCGTAAGTAAAAGCGTCAGCAGGGGAGGCTGGGAGGGGTGCTCTTGCGGCTGCTTGCTCGCAAGTCAAGAACAATCTCCCTCCGAAGCCCGTGTATCGCGACGGCAGGAGGCAGGATTCCTCCGGCAGCGGCCAGCACCCCATCGCCCAGCCTGATAAGCTTATCGGCTACCCACGGTTGCCCACCAGACGCGCCAGCCCCATCTCGGGACTATCGGTGCAGCGGCAACTCGCCCAGCCCCTCGACCTACCGTGCAGGCATGAACACTTCGGCCAAGACCACCAACGACATCCGCAGCGAATTCCTCGCGTTCTTCCGCGACAAGGCCCACACGGTCGTGCCGTCGGCGCCGCTGGTGCCGGCCAACGATCCGACGCTGCTGTTCACCAATTCGGGCATGGTGCAGTTCAAGAACGTGTTCCTGGGCAGCGAGAAGCTCGGCTTCACGCGCGCCACCGACGTGCAGCGCTGCCTGCGCGCGGGCGGCAAGCACAACGACCTCGACCAGGTCGGCTACACCGCGCGTCATCACACCTTCTTCGAAATGCTGGGCAACTGGTCGTTCGGCGACTACTTCAAGACCGAGGCGATCGTCTGGGCGTGGGAACTGCTGACCCAGGCTTGGGGCCTGCCGGCCGAGCGCCTGCTGGTTACGATCTATCACACCGATGACGAGGCCTACGACATCTGGCACCGCCAGGTCGGCGTGCCGGCCGAGCGCATCATCCGCATTGGCGACAACAAGGGCGCGCCGTTTGCCTCGGACAATTTCTGGCAGATGGCCGATACCGGACCATGCGGTCCCTGCACCGAAATCTTCTACGATCACGGCGCGCACATCGCCGGCGGCCCGCCGGGCTCGCCGGACGAGGATGGCGATCGCTTCATCGAGATATGGAACCTGGTGTTCATGCAGTTCGATCGCCAGCCCGACGGCTCGCTGGCGCCGTTGCCGGCGCCGTGCGTCGACACCGGCATGGGGCTGGAGCGCATCTCGGCGGTGCTGCAGGGCGTGCATGGCAACTACGAAATCGACCTGTTCCGGCAGCTGATCGCCGATGCCGGCGAGCTCACCGGCACCGCCGATCTGGACGACAAGTCGCTGCGGGTGATCGCCGACCACATCCGCGCCTGCGCGTTCCTGATCCTGGACGGCATATTGCCGAGCAACGAAGGCCGCGGTTACGTGCTGCGCCGGATCATCCGCCGCGCCCTGCGCCACGGCTGGATGCTCGGCCAGAAGCAGCCATTCTTCCATCGCATGATGGGTCCGCTGATTGCGGCCATGGGGGAGGCCTATCCAGACCTGGTGGTCAGGCGCGAGTTGGTCGAGCGTGCGCTGCAGTCCGAGGAGGAGCGCTTCGCCGAGACCCTGGATGCGGGCATGCGCATCTTCGACGAGCTCGCCGAGCGGTCCCGCAGCGCACACGCCGGCGGCGGGCAGTCGCAGGGGGTGATCCCCGGTGCCGATGCGTTTCGTCTCTATGACACCTACGGCTTCCCGGTCGACCTGACCGCTGACATCGCGCGTGAGCGCGGGCTGACCGTCGACATGGCCGGCTTCGATGCGGCAATGACCCAGCAGCGCGAGACCGCCCGGGCGGCGGGCAAGTTCGGCAACACCTCGACGCTGCCGGCCGAGCTGGCCGCGCAACTGGCCCCGACCGAGTTCCTCGGCTACGAGCGGCTGACCGAGGGCGGCCTGGAGGTCGTGGCGCTGCTCAGCAACGGACGACCGGTGGACCGCATCGAAGCGGGCGAGGAGGCAGTGGTGATTTTGGACCGCACCCCGTTCTACGCCGAGAGCGGTGGCCAGGTCGGCGATGCCGGTGAGCTCGACGAGGCCGGCACCCGCTTTGCCGTGCGCGACACGCTCAAGTTCGCCGGCCAGTTCCACGGCCACATCGGCACGCTGTCCGCCGGCACGCTGAAGCGCGGCGACCGCGTGCTCGGCGCGGTCGACGAGCCGCGCCGCGCCGCCACCGTACTCAACCATTCGGCCACGCACCTGCTGCATTCGGCGTTACGTTCGGTGCTCGGCGATCACGTCACCCAGAAGGGGTCGCTGGTCGCGCCCGACCGGCTGCGATTCGACTTTGCCCATTTCCAGCCGGTCAGTGCCGGCGAGCTGGCGGAGATCGAGCGCCGGGTCAATGCCGAGATCCGCCACAACCATGGGGCGGAAATCCACCAGATGGGGATGCAGGAAGCGCTGGATTTCGGCGCGTTGGCTTTGTTTGGTGAGAAGTACGGCGACCAGGTCCGGGTGCTGCGCATGGGCGATGGCTCGATCGAGTTGTGCGGCGGCACCCATGTCGGGCGCACCGGCGACATTGGCCTGTTCAAGATCGTGTCCGAAGGCGGAGTATCGGCCGGCGTGCGCCGCATCGAGGCGGTGACGGCGCAGGGCGCGCTCGACCACGTGGCGACCGTGGAGCGCCGGCTCGACGAGGCCGCGCAGCTGCTCGGCGGCAACCCCGCGGACCTCGCCGAGAAGCTGCGTGCGCTGCTGGACCGGCAGAAAAAGCAGGAGCGCGAGCTGGAATCGCTCAAGGCCAAGGCCGCCTCGGGCGCGACCTCGGACCTGGCCGGTTCCGCGGTCGACGTGCGCGGCATCCGTGTGATCGCCAGCCGCCTGGAGGGTTTCGACGCCAAGGCATTGCGCGATGCGGTCGACCGACTCAAGCAACAGCTGGGCGATGCCGTTATCGTCCTTGCCGGCACCCACGACGGCAAGGCTGCACTGGTGGCAGGCGTCAGCGGAGGTGCGGCCGGCAAGGTCAAGGCCGGCGAGCTGCTGGGGCATGTGGCCGCGCAGATCAACGGCAAGGGCGGCGGCCGCGCGGACATGGCGCAGGGCGGCGGCGAGGACAGCCCTGCGCTGCTCACGGCCTTGGCGGGGGTGCCGGTGTGGATTGAACAGCGACTGACTTGAGCCCGTATCCGGCGTCATTACTGCTTGTGACCGGGCGCTGTCGCCGCGATAATCGGTTTTTGCTTATCCATTTGGAGCGCTTTCGTCTTGTACAAAGCGCATGCGCCGGCGCACGACGCGTCGGCATGAGGAGAGTTATCAATGCTAATCCTGACGCGTCGCGTCGGTGAGACCCTGATGATCGGCGATTCGGTGACCGTCACCGTACTCGGCGTCAAGGGCAACCAGGTCCGTATCGGCATCAACGCACCGAAAGATGTCGCCGTGCATCGTGAGGAGATCTACCAGCGCATCCAGCGAGGCGAGGAAGCGGGCGAAGGTGGCGGCGCGAAGGATGCTGCCGACTGACCTCGCTCGGCCAAACGGGGCCGACCCAAGGAATGCGGCAGTGGCTGTATCGGCGGTAGTTGCTCTTGAGCCGGTGGTCCGGGCCACCTTGGGCGGGACCGCGTCGAGCCAGGAGTTTGCCGCGGGTGAAGTGAGCCGGTATGCTCTGCGCCCGCAACGAGTTGTCAGATGCGGAGAGTTGCCCGAGTGGCTGAAGGGGCTCCCCTGCTAAGGGAGTATGGGGGTTAAACTCCATCGAGGGTTCGAATCCCTCACTCTCCGCCAATTTCCAGAGGCTCCAGCGGGAACTTCCAGCCACGTGGGATGGAGGTTCGCCGGAAGATGATGCCTCAGGCCAGTGGTCGTCAGGCACAGCCAGCCAGATGCAAGGTTTCGCGCATCAGGCAGGGGTATCCGGCTCGCTTTGGCCAGCTCCATCGGCCGTCATTGCAGCATTTTTGCGGGCCGCTTCGGAGCCAGCAGCACCATGAAGAGTTTGACGAATTCGCGCTGAATCGTCATAATTTTTCGACTACGCGCCCGTAGCTCAGCTGGATAGAGCACCAGGCTACGAACTTGGGGGTCGGAGGTTCGAATCCTTCCGGGCGCGCCATATACAAGCACAAGGGTCAACGGGCTACCGCCTGTTGGCCCTTCTGCTTTCTGGGGCTCCGCTCAAGCTTGGGCACATCCGCATGCCCACTCGGCACGTCAGTCGCTTTTCGTAGTCTCGTCCTGTGCAGCCCGGCTTGGCGGCCGGCAGGAGCACCGAGCAGGCTCCGTCGCGACTGCCAGGCTCTGCGCGTGATCTGCATGTGACCTGCTTGTGATTCAAGGGAAAATCATCGGCCCGGGGATAGACGCGGGTGCGCTGCCTACTTTCCGGCGGGGTCACGTTCAATGAGTTGAGAGCCGCCGGTTCTCCAGCCAGTGAACGCCCGATGCTCCAGTGCGCACCCACGCCGCTCCCCATGCGCGACCCGCTTCCGAAGATAGGGCCGGCGTTCGCGGCCTCGTTGCCCCCATCGTGGACTCCATTGCGGCCCGAATGCGCCGCGGTCGCGCTGCTGCGGATGGCGGACTGGGCGCCGTGGCAAGCGCAGGCGGCGGCGCTGCTGGATCCACCGGAGATCGCGCGCGTGCGGCGCCGTCGTCTCGCCGCCGATCGCGACATGCTCACCTTCGCGTATGCGGCACACCGGCTATTGCTCGGCCGGATGCTGTCCTGCGATCCACTCGATGTGCCGCTGCGTCGTGATCCGCGTGGTTGCCCCCGCGTCGGGGCGGGCGGGATATGCACCAGCCTCAGTCATGCCGATGGCGTGATCGCGCTGGCGGTGACCAGGGCCGGGCCAGTCGGGGTGGACGTCGAATCCCCCGACCGCGCCGCGGAGTTGCCCGAGATTGCCGACCGCGTCTGCCATGCCGGCGAGAAAGCATTGCTTCGCGGCCTGGACGAGCCCGCCCGTGCGCTCGCGCTGCTGGGGATGTGGGTGCGCAAGGAAGCGGTCCTGAAGGCGGCAGGTGTCGGGCTCGCAGTGGAAATGGACACGTTCGCTGCGCCGTCGGGCGCGCTGGTTTCGAGCTCGACGTTGGGGCCGCACCCGATCCAGGTTCGCATGCTCGAAGCTGGCGCGGCTTGCATGGCCGCCTTGGCCGGGCCGCGCGATCTTGCGATCGACTGCCGATGGCTGCGCCCGCGTGTTGACGCGAGCGGCGGCTGGAAATGAACAGTTCCGAAGCCCAAGGCCGCGGATTTTAGTGCTGAGCGCGTTGTATCGATTGAAGCACTGCATCCGTCGAACCTGTTGCAGCCCTCGAATCTGTTCCGGAGAGGCCGCACCCGTCAGCCGGTCGCGCCGCCGCTCTCCGCCCCATGAGCATCCCGCATGAAGATCGCATCGGCGAGCCGAAAGAGTTGGGTCATCCGTGTCCTGTGGCTGATGGAGGTGCTGCTGATCGCGTTCGCGGCCAAGTTCGCCGCCAGGCTGCGATTCCTGAACGACCCCGAGGGCTATCAGGTGTTCCTCGGCAGCAACCCGGAGCGCCTGTTGCTGGTGGCGGTGTTCGTGACCGTGGCGATGGTGTGCTTCGGGCTCTACCAGGTGTACCTGCGCCACAACCGGACCGAGTTCGTGGTGCGCCTGCTGCTGGCGTTCGCCTTCGGTGGCATCAGCTTGCTGGTGTTGTACTACCTCGTTCCGGCGACCTACATCGGCCGCGGCGTGCTGCTGATGTCGCTGGCGTTCGGGTTTCTCGGCGTGATGCTGATGCGATTCACGGTGATGCAGCTGTTCGGGATGAAGCTATTCAAGAGCCGCGTGCTGGTGTTTGGGGCGGGCAGCAACGCCGACCTGATCAACAGCCGGATGCGGCGCGCCTCGGATCGGCAGTCTTTCGTCGTGGTGGGTTTCCTGCCGGTGCCGGGCCAGCCGGTACAGGTCACGGGCGGACCACCGCTGGACATGGACACCGGCGAACTGGCGCTGGCCGACCTCGCCGAGCGAATGAATGTCGACGAGATCGTGGTCGCCCCCGACGAGCGGCGCGGCTGCCTGCCGATGGAAAGCATGCTGATGTGCGCGCAACGCGGCATCGTGGTGTCTGACCTGTCGACGTTTTTCGAGCGCGAGGCGGGCATGGTGACGTTGAACGTGGCCGATCCGTCCTGGCTGGTGTTCTCCGGCGGGTTCGACCACTCCGTTCTGCGGCGTTTGAGCAAACGTTTCTTCGACCTGCTCGCTGCCTGCGCGCTGCTGCTGGTCGCGTGGCCCTTCATGCTCATCGTGGCGCTGTGCGTGTGGCTGGAGTCGGGCTCGCCGATCCTCTACCGGCAGACCCGGGTCGGGGAGAACGGACGCGGTTTCGAGCTGGTCAAGTTCCGCAGCATGCGTGCGGACGCGGAAAGAGACGGCGTGGCCCGCTGGGCCAGCCGAGAGGACGACCGGAGTACGCGGGTCGGCCGCTTCATCCGAATGACCCGCCTCGACGAGCTGCCGCAGCTGTACAACGTGCTGCGCGGCGACATGAGTTTCGTCGGCCCGCGCCCGGAGCGCCCGCACTTCGTGGAAATGCTCGGCAAGGAAATCCGCTACTACAACGTCCGCCACAGCGTGAAGCCGGGCCTGACCGGGTGGGCGCAACTACGCTACCCCTATGGTGCCTCGGTGCGCGACGCCGAGGAAAAGCTTACGTTCGACCTGTTCTACGTCAAGAACCAGGGCCTGTTGTTCGATCTGACGATCCTGATGCAGACGGTCGAGGTGGTGCTGTTCAGGCGCGGGGCGCGCTGATGCCGGATGCCCGCTTCGGCGAGCCGGCTGCGGCACGTGGTACGTGGTACGTGCATGCTGCGGCTGCTGGAGATCACGATCTCAGGAGCAGGTGGGGGCAGCAGGTGCGCTGTGGCGTCGCGCCCCGTGGAGACAAGCCAGTTCCACGCTGCCAGCATTGCCACGAGCGCGCCGATGATAAGCAGCCCAACGGCAAACCGGGCCGGTCGCTTGTCGCTGCCAGGCTGGGATGCTGCCGTGTGGCCCACGTGCCGGCCCTGGCTGCCCCTGGTGGGCAGAACGCCGGTGATCCGCGGCGATCGCCCGCCGGGCATTCTCCCGTAGCGATGGTGGAATCGACTCACCGTGGCGTGCAGCAGGATCAGGTTGCGCAGCCGTGCCTGCGTTTCCGACGAGCCCGGACCCGTCCGGCCTCGGTCCGGATGCAATTGCGCGATCTGCCGTCGGTAGGCCCGCTGAAATTCTTCAAAGCTGCAGCCCGGCCGGAGATCGAGCTGCGAATAGAGCGACGCCAGGTCGGAGTTCATGTCAGCCCTCGCGGTTGACCCATCCTAACGCGGGTGACGTCCGTGTGCGCAGCTGCGCTGTCTGGCCGCCCCCAGCGGCTGGAAACGTTGTAATCGAGGCAACGCACCAAGTCGCGCGGCCGTGCAGGAGCTACTTGGAGCAGCCGATTATTTCGCCGCAAACGGAATGCCAGGAGCCAAATTTGCCGCAACGGAAAGTTTCCCATGGTCACTACTGCCGGAAATGTAGTAGTCGCGCAAAAAGCGAATGTCGACCGCAAACGAAAAGGTACCAAGACTGATGAATCGAAAGCCGCTTGCGCCTACGGCATATCTTGACGAAGCGAAGCTGAGCACGTTACTGCCGTGCCGAACCGGCAGGAGCTCCGGGGAATGGCAGCACCTGCAGTTTGCTCTCGGCAAGAAACTGTCGGATGGCCTTCGCACCAAGCAGCACCGGCAGGCATCCCTGTCCGAGCTGCTGATCGCGGCGTTGGCACTGGTCGAGTCGAAGCTGACCGGGGAGGACCAGGTTCTGTCCACGTCGGTCGCGACGAGCGGCCTGAAGCAGGCGGCTGTGGATATCGACCAGCAGGGTCAATGTGCGTCGTGGCAGCAGGCGCTGCGGCAAGCAATGTCCGAGGCGCCGCCGTCGGACGAAGGAAGCGTGTCACCGACGGTCTGGGCAGTTTTCGAGGAAGCTGCGGTACTGAACGAAGCTGATCCGATTGCTTCGGAGTGGCGCATTGAACCCGATCCAACCCTCACCGGTGAGTTGCGGATCAGCTGCTCGTTTCGTGCCCCGCTTACCGAACAAGCAGTCACGCTCGTGGCGAACTGCGCGTGCCGTGTGCTTGCTGACCTGGCTGAGAACCGCCCCATCGAGTCGATCGATCTGCTCGATCCTGAAGACCGCGCGCGACAACTCGGCGATTGGGGCAGGACCCCGGCGACCGATGGGCTGGCGGCTACGGTCACCGAACAGTTCGCGACCATGCTCGCCCGCGCGCCTGAAGCGATCGCAGTGGTCGATGGCGCTCGCTCCCTGAGCTATGCCGAACTCGACCGCCGCGCCAACACGATGGCGGCACGATTGATCGCAGCCGGGGTTCAACCCGGGGCGGCAGTCGGTGTATCGATGTCAAGGTCGGCTGCGACCGTCATCGCCGTACTCGGAACCCTCAAGGCCGGCGCGGCCTATCTTCCGATCGACAGGGCACACCCGCGGGATCGCGTCTCGCAGATGCTCGACAACGCCGGCGTGCAAGTTGCCATCGTCGACGACAGCGGCGCTGCGGCACTGCTGCCGGAGCGGCTGGAATGCGTGGAGGTGGATCCCGAGCAGGACTCCGGCGAACACTCCGGCAATCCGGCGCCGGCCGTTTCCATCTCCGGTGATTCGATCGCCTATGTGATGTACACCTCGGGTTCGACCGGCGAGCCCAAGGGCGTGGAGATCCGCCACCGCGGCATCCTCCGGCTGGTCTGCGGTGTCGACTACGCCAGTTTTGGGCCGCAAACGCGATATCTGCAGGTAGCGCCCCTGGGCTTCGACGCGTCGACGCTTGAGCTGTGGGCACCTCTACTTAACGGTGGTTGCGTGGTGGTGCATCCGGAACTCGTGCCGACCGGTACCGGGATCGCTGCGTCCATCCGCAAACATCGGGTCACCACCACGCTGCTGACGGCTGCCTTGCTCAATGCGGTGGTCGATGAGGATCCCTTGCACTTGGCGGGGCTGGAGGAGCTGCTTTCCGGCGGTGAGGCGATGTCGGTCGATCACGTGCGCCGCCTGCGCGCTGCTTTGCCCACGCTGCGGCTGGTCAACTGCTACGGCCCGACCGAGTGCACGGTGATCATCAGTACGCATGAGGTCGGGCAAGAGCTGCCGGCCGATGCGACGGCGGTGCCGATCGGGCGTCCGATCGCAGATACCCGGGTCTATGTGTTCAACGCGCGGCGTGAACTCGTGCCCAGTGGCATCCTTGGCGAGCTCTACGTCGGCGGTAGCGGTCTCGCGCGCGGTTATGCGAACCAGGAGCAGCTGACGGCAGGGCGATTCGTCGGCGATCCATTCCGTGCGGGCGAGCGTCTATACCGCACCGGTGACCAGGTCCGGTTTCTTCCGGATGGAACACTGGAATTCGCCGGGCGCCGCGACAGTCAGGTCAAGGTTCGAGGTTTCCGCATCGAACTGTCGGAAATCGAACAGGCGCTGCAGCAGCACGCCGGAATCCAGTCGTGTGCGGTGGTGGCGCGGCCTGGCCGTACCGGCAGTGCCCGGCTGCTGGCCTATTACGTCGCTGGCCAGGAGGCGCCAACCCCGTCCGCGCTGCGTGCGCATCTGACCTCGCGGCTGCCGGAGTTCATGGTGCCGGTGCGCTACCTGCGCCTGGACGCGTTTCCGGTGACGATCAACGGCAAGCTCGACTCCAAGGCGCTGCCCGAACCGGACCGTTCACGCCCCGAGCTTGCCTGTGCGTTCGAGGCCCCTTTTGGTGCTGTCGAGTCGGAAGTGTGCGATGCCTTCGGCGAACTACTCGATATCGACGCCGTCGGGCGGCATGACAATTTCTTCGAGCTGGGCGGCAATTCGCTGCTGGCTGTGCAGTTGGTCGGCAAGGTCGCGCCGCTAGCGGCGGCAAAAAGGGTTCCGGTCACTTTGTTGTTCCGGAATCCGACACCGGCGTCGCTGGCTGCGGCACTGTCGGGCAGTGCCGCAGGGTCGGGGCTGGATCCGGCGCGCATCGCGGCAAAGCGGCTGGTCCGACCCGATTTGAGGCCTGAGCCCATCGCGATCATCGGCATGGCCGGTCGTTTTCCTGGCGCCGCCGACGTGGAGGCGTTCTGGGACAACCTGTGTGAAGGCCGCGAGTCCATAACACGGTTTGAACCCGAGGAATTGGACCCTGCGGTCAGCGTGGCCGAACGCAGCGATCCGGCGTACGTGCGGGCACGTGGCGTGATCGAAGGAGTGGAGCTTTTCGACGCGGCTTTCTTCGGCATCAGCCCGAAGGAGGCAGAGCTGATGGACCCGCAGCAGCGGATCTTCATGGAGTTGTGCTGGGAGTGCATGGAACGGGGCGGGCATGCGCCCGATAGCGGCGCCGATGGCCCGGTCGGCGTGTTCGCCGGCATGTACACCGCAACCTACATGCAGCGCCATGTCGCCGCGCATCCGGAACTGGTCGACAAGCTGGGCGCCCTGCAGGTACTGGTCGGCAACGAGAAGGATTTCATCGCCACTCGCATCGCGCACAAGCTCAACCTGACCGGTCCGGCCATAAGCGTCAACACCGCCTGCTCGACCTCGCTGGTCGCGATCTGCCAGGCGGTCAACAGTCTTCGTGCCGGCGAATGCGACATGGCACTGGCCGGCGGCGTAGCAGTGACCTGTCCGCCGCGCAGTGGCTACCTTCATCAGGACGGCACGATGCTGTCGCCAGACGGCCATACGCGCAGCTTCGACGCAAATGCGCAGGGCACGGTGTTCAGTGATGGCGCCGCGGTGGTGTTGCTCAAGCGACTCTCCGACGCGCGCGCCGACGGTGATCCGGTAGTGGCACTGATCCGTGGCGGGGCAATCAATAACGATGGGGGGCAGAAGGCAAGCTTCACCGCGCCCAGCAGTGACGGACAGGCGGCTGTGATCGCCATGGCGCAGGACAACGCCGGCGTCGATCCGCGCAGCGTCAGCTACGTCGAGGCCCATGGGACAGCGACGTCGCTGGGCGATCCGATCGAGATCGAAGGGCTGACCAAGGCATTCCGCCGCGGCACGCACGAGAATGGTTTCTGCCGGGTCGGCTCGGTCAAGAGCAATGTCGGCCATCTGGTGATGGCTGCCGGCGCGGCCGGGGTGATCAAGACCGCGCTGTCCCTGGCCCATCGGAAGATACCGGCGAGCCTGCACTTCGAGACACGCAATCCGAACGTAGATTTCGCCGGCTCGCCGTTCGTGGTCAACGCCGGGCTGAGCGAATGGGCCAGTGACGGTTCTGCCCGCCGCGCCGGGGTCAGTTCGTTCGGCGTCGGTGGTACCAACGCGCACGCGGTGCTGGAGGAGGCGCCCCCGGCGGAAGAGTCCGAGCCGGCGCAGGGGCCGCAACTTCTGGTGCTGTCGGCACGCACCCCGGCTGCGCTGGGGCAGGCATGCGTGCGTCTGGCTGATCATCTGGAGGCCAGCCCCGATGTGAATCTTGCCGACGTTGCATGGACGCTCGCGGTCGGGCGCAAGGCTTTCGCACATCGGTTGGCAGTGGTTGCCGACGAGGTCGAAGACGCGGCGACCGCACTGCGCGGCAAGGAAACCGCTGCCACCGTGAGCCGCAGCCGCCCGACACGCCAGTCGGACGTGGTGTTCATGTTCCCGGGCCAGGGCGCGACATACCCGGGCATGGGCCGCAGTCTTTACCGGACTGAGCCGGTGTTCCGTGCATCGATCGATGAATGCGCGCAGATCCTGGCCGACGGAGAGGATGGTTTCGACCTGCGGAAGCAGCTGTTCGACGACGATCCGGAGGCGTTGCTGCCCACCGCGATCATGCAGCCGGCGACATTCGCCATCGAATATGCGTTGGCGCAGGTCTGGATGAAGCGTTACGGCGTCGTGCCGACGGCGATGGTCGGCCACAGCGTCGGCGAATTCGTGGCGGCCACGCTGGCTGGTGTGTTCGCATTGCCAGACGCATTGCGGTTGGTGGCGCATCGTGGTGCGCTGATGCAGGCGCAACCCCCGGGCGGGATGTTGTCCGTGCGCATGCCGCTTGATGCGCTGCTGGAGCGGCTGCCCCAGGAGCTGGCGCTCGCGGCGGAGAATGCACCTGGAGCGTGTGTGGTGGCTGGCCCGTCCGAGGCAATCGGGCAGTTCCAGGCCGAGCTCGAAGGCGATGGCGTTGCATGCCGGGCGTTGCGCACCTCCCATGCATTCCACTCCGCGATGATGCAGCCGGTGGTCGAGCCGTTCCGTGCCGCGGTGGCCGCCATCGCCCTGTCGGCGCCGCAACTGCCGATGCTCTCGACCGTGAGCGGCGACTGGCTCGATGACGCCACGGCGACCTCGCCCGAATACTGGTCCCGCCATCTGCGCAAGCCTGTGCGTTTTGCCGGCGCGCTCGGGCGGCTGCTCGATGTGCCCGCACGCGTGCTGCTTGAAGTCGGGCCGCGCTCGACCCTCAGTACGCTTTCGCGCCAGCACCCCGGCGTGCAGAAGCAGTCGATCGACGCGGTCGCAACCCTGTCGGACAATGCCGCCAGTGAAGCGATCGACTTCGCCCGCGCCATGGGCCGTCTGTGGTGCCGCGGCGTGAGGATCGATCCGGCTGCGTGCGATCGCCGCAGCGTACGTCAGCGACTGCGGCTTCCGACTTATCCTTTCGAGCGCAAACGGCACTGGGTGGACGCGGCAGCCTCCACCGCGGATGCGAAGCGATCGGCCGCACCTGCCGCCCTCGCGCCGTCCGGCAGTCACGATGCAGTGGCACAAGCCATCGAGGCTGCTCCTGCGGTACTCGCCTCGGCGGCGGGCGAAAATGCCGGCCCCGACCGAAAGGCGCGATTGGTAGCCCGTTTGCGCGAGGTGTTCCAGGACATCTCGGGGTTCGACATGGGCGATGCCGATGTCGATGCGAACTTCGTCGAGGCCGGCCTCGACAGCCTCATGCTGACCCAGGTCGCTTTGCAGTTGCAGAAGGTGTTTTCGATCAAGGTCACCTTCCGCCAGCTCATGAGCGATTGCGCAAGTCTGGATAAACTGGCCGAACGGCTCGATGCACAGTTGCCGGCGGAAGAACCGCCTGCAGCCGACGCGACCGCCGCGGCGGAACGCCCGGACGAGTCGGTGTCGGCGCCGACCGCATCGACCGCATCGACCGCACCGGCAGTATCGGAGGCATCTCAAGCCGCGGCTCCGGCACCGACACCAACACCGACACCGACACCGACACCGGCAGCGGTCCCGGCCGCGTCTTCAACCCCAAGCCCGGCCTCGCCAGCGCCGGCGGCCGCTGTCCCGACCGCAGCCGCCGGCGTCACGCTGGCCGATCTGATCGCGCAGCAGATGCGCCTGATGGAACGACAGCTTGAACTGCTGGCCGGACAGCCGGCTTCCGGGTCGGTGCCAGCGGTGACGTCGGCACCGGTGACATCGGCGGAATCGTCGCCAGCGCCGGGTTCGGCCGCAGCGGCGGCTGGGCCTGATCCTGGCGAGATGCACCGGCCCGACAGGCAGGAAATGCAGCCGGTGACCGCCCATGAAGCAACGCCCAGCGGCACCGGCGATGCTGCAACATTGCCAGGCGGCGATAAGCCTGTACCTGCGAAGCTCGACACACCGGCGGTGCAATCCGCCGCTGTCAATGAACGTGATTCCGCAGCGGCTGTCGCTGTCCAGCCGCATCATTCGTCGCAACCGAGTGGACCGTTCGCACCGATGGATGCGGCAAATCCGATTGCACCCGGTGCAAGGCCGGGGCGTGACCCGGAAGGCCGGCCAGGCTGGTATGTCTCCGACCCGACGCAACCGGACCGGTTCTGTCGGATCGATGAAGCGCCGGCGGGCTCCGATGGGCGGACCTCACCCGTACCGGTCGCCTATGACCCCTTTGCCGAAGGCGTGTTGCTCCGGGTAGTGCCGACGATCGAGCCGCAGCGGGAGGTCTGGCTGGCCGATCACCTTGGCGAAGACGCATCGCTGTCGTTCAACCTGTCGGTGTCGCTCAATCTGCGCGGTCCGCTCGACGTGGATTGTCTGCAGCGCGCGGTGCAGCAGCTGGTCGATCGCCGCGATGCACTGCGCGCAAGTATCGGCCCGGACGGCGAGACGTTCTGCGTGCTGGAACATGTCGAAGTACCGTGTCCACTGGTGGATCTGGCCGAGCTGGACGATGCGGCGCGCGTGAGGGCGCTCCAGGAACGGCTGCATGCCGCCAACAACACCCCGTTCCGGCTGGCCGACGCCCCGCTGTTCCGAGTGCAGCTGTTTCGGACGTCCAGCGATGAGCACCTGTTGCTCCTGACCGCGCACCATATCGTCTGTGATGGCTGGTCGTGGTCGAAGATCGTATTCGAGCTGTCCGGGCTGTACCGACAGAATCTCGGGCTGGCCGGTGAGGCGCTGCCGCAGCCGGAAGGGTTTGCGGACTACGCGATGGCCGAGGCATCGCATCAGTCCGGCGACGTGCATGCCGAGGACGAGCAGTACTGGTTGTCGCGCTTTTCCGGAGAGATCCCGGTCCTGAACCTGCCGACCGACCGGCCGCGCCCGTTGCGGCGCAATTTCGCGTCGGCACGCGAGGACCACATGCTGGACGCCGCCTTGGTTACCGGCCTGCGCAACATGGGCGCGCGCCGGCGCGCGAGTCTGTTCTCGACCCTGCTCGCCGGCTTCTCGGTGTTGCTGGCCAAACTGTCGGGGCATCCCGACGTGGTCATCGGCATTCCGGCCGCCGGCCAGCCGGTCGATGGCCACGACAACGTCATCGGTCACTGCGTCAACCTGCTGCCACTGCTGTTCGAGACCAATCCCGATCAACCCTTCGCCGAAGCGATGGTCGATGCGCAGGCGGTCTTGCTCGATGCACTGGAGCACCAGCGCTACACCTTCGGGACACTACTCAAGAAGCTGCGTATCCGGCGCGACCCCTCGCGCACGCCACTGGTGAGCGTGTTGTTCAATCTGGATCAGGCGCTCGATCAGCAACGCGAGATTTTCCCGGGACTGAGGATGGAGACCGAGACAGTCCCGCGCGACTTCGAGCCGTTCGAGTTGTTCATCAATGCGGTGCAGACGCAGGGCGAACTGCGCGTGGAGTGCCAGTACAACTGCGACCTGTTCGACGCAACCACTGTCCGCCGTTGGCTGCATGCCTTCGAGACGCTGCTGCGTGCGGCCGTGGAGAACGAGGCCATCGAGATCGCCCATCTGCCACTGGTCGATGCGGCGGCACGATCGGAGCTGGCCGCGCTGCAGCCGGCGCCGGTGGCGTTCGACCGCGAGTGGCGGATGCACGAGCATTTCGAAGCGCAGTGCGATCGTACGCCCGAGAGCATCGCGGTCCGTTGCGGAGCGGTGGCGGTGAGTTACGCGGAACTGGAACAACGCGCCAACCGCATCGCCCACCTGCTGCGCGCCCAGGGAGTGCAGTGCGGTGCGCTGGTCGGCCTGGCCATGGACCGCGATGCCGACATGGTGGCGGGCTTGCTCGGCATCCTGAAATCCGGTGCCGGCTATGTGCCGCTGGACCCGGGGTTCCCAGCCGATCGTTTGGCCTACATGGCCGCCGATGCAGGCTTGTCGGCGCTGCTGACCACCGCGGCATACGCGCCGCGGTTCGACCTGCGCGGACGTGCGGTGCTGAAACTCGATGAAATGGGCGGGGAGCTCGCGGCCGTTCCGGATACCCGCATCGGGCGGGACAAGAAATCGGCGGAGTCGGAGGACGTCGCCTATCTGATCTATACCTCGGGCTCCACCGGCCGTCCGAAGGGCGTGCAGGTGCCGCATCGGGCGGTCGCCAACTTCATTCTCGGCATGCAGCGCGACCTTGAGCTCTCGGCGAGCGACCGCCTGCTCGCGGTGACGACACTTTCGTTCGACATCGCAGTGCTGGAGCTGTTGCTGCCATTGAGCACCGGCGCCGAGGTCGTGCTGGCCGACCGCGACAGCGTGGCCGACGGCGCCGCACTGGCCGCATTGCTCGACAGCAGTGGTGCGACGGCGATGCAGGGCACGCCTTCGCTCTGGCGGTTGCTGCTGGATGCCGGATGGTCCGGCACACCGCACTTCAAGGCCTTGTGTGGTGGTGAAGCGCTCGCGGTGGACCTGGCTGAACGCTTGTTGCCGTGCTGTGGAGCACTGTGGAACCTGTACGGTCCCACCGAGACAACCGTGTGGTCGACCTGTGCACGCATCATGCCACCGCAGGCGCAGAAGACGCCCGACGTCACCATCGGCCGGCCCATTGCCAACACCCAGGTGTGGGTGCTGGACCCGCATGGAGCGCTGTGTCCACTGGGGGTGCCCGGTGAGGTCTACATCGGCGGAGAAGGTGTAACGCTTGGATACCTGGAGCGACCGGAGCTGACGGCGGAGCGTTTCGTGGCCGACCGTTTTGCCGGCACGACGGACGCCGACGGGGCCAGTCGCAGCGTACCTGCGCTGCTCTACCGGACCGGCGACCGCGGCCGCTGGCGTGCCGACGGCAACCTCGAGCACCTCGGTCGCCTCGATCACCAGGTCAAGGTACGCGGCTACCGGATCGAACCGGGCGAGATAGAAGCCAATCTTGCGGCACGCGACGAAATCGCGCGCGCACTGGTGATCGTTCGCGAGGACCGACCCGGCGATCAGCGTCTGGTGGCCTACCTGGTTGCCGCGCCTGGCGCGCGCATCGACGAGGCGGCATTGCGCACGGACCTGCGTGACACGCTCCCTTCGTACATGGTGCCGCAGCACTTCGTCGCGCTGGAACAACTGCCGCTGCTCCCGAACGGCAAGATCGACCGGAATGCCTTGCCACCCCTGGCACAGGATCCGATCGGCACCGGCGCGCCTGCGGCATCCGGATCCGGCAATCCTGTCGATCCCCGCCAGCGTTACCTGGCCGATGTGTGGTCGGAGCTCCTCGGTACACCGGCCGGACCCGACGACAACTTCTTCGACCTGGGCGGACACTCGATGCTGGCGGTCCAGATGGCCAACCGGGTCGCGCGTGATACAGGGGTGCGCATCCGGTTGATCCGCCTTGGTGCCGAGACCCTCGCCCAACTGGCTGAAGACCTCCCGGTGATGGAGGCCGAACCGGTAGCGGCGACCGTGAGCGTCGGCGGCCGGATCAGCAAGGGGATCAAGCGGCTGCTCGGTTTTGCTGCGGCGGAGCCGAATCGATGAGCACCCGAGCTTGGGAGCCGATGTGGTTGGACTCCGATTCGCGGTGCCTGTATGCCGCGCTGCATGGAGTGCCGGCACGCGCATCGACCGGGGTGGTGTTCGTGCCGCCGTTGCTGCATGAACAACCGCGTAGCCGGCGCTTTCTGACTGAAGCTGCCGCGCGCCTGGCGGCAATGGGTTTGCCGTGCCTGAGGTTCGATTTTTTCGGCACCGGCGACTCCGACGGCAGCGGTGACAAGCTCGATTTCGTTTCGATGGGAGCCGACCTGGAGCTCGCTATTGCGGCGTTGCGTGCCCGTGCCGGTGTCGATCGGGTGGTGGTGCTTGCCTGGCGGGGAGCCGCGCTGCCGGTGATGGAGTGGCTTCAGCAATCTTCGCAAGCGGACTTGCTCGTGCTGTGGGAGCCAATCGTCGACGGGGCCGACTGGCTCACCGAGCTGGAGCAGGACGATGCGGCCGAACGAGCATCCCGACCGAGGCCGAGGCCGGGAATACCGCGAAGCGCCCCGGCGGACGATGGTCAGCTGATGGGGTTCGCCGTTTCCCAGCGTTTTCGCCGGGATCTCACGGAAGCCCGGCTGGTGGATGCGCCTGTCCAGCCTGCGCGCACGCCCATGCAGAACGCTACGGCGCAGCTTCCTCCACATGTACCGATCTGGGCGGTGATGCGTCACGACGCGCCAGCGTTGCCGATCCGGGTCGGACGGGTACTCCCGTTGCCCGCTACCGCACCCACGTTCAACGGCGGTGCCAGCATGGAGGCGACCTTTTTCCTGTCACCGGCGCTGGAGCGGGTGGTGGACGACCTCGGCCGTGCACTGCGGGAGGCGCATGCGCCCGACCAGGTGCTGCTGGAGCAGGGGATCAGATGAGCCGGATTAAAAAACAATTGGTGACGTTCGGACCGGATCGGCGCCTGACCGGCGTGCTCACGCGCGGCGCGGCACCATCGCGCGGACCGACATTGGTCCTGCCCAGTGCGGGCCTGCAGCCGCGGTCCGGACCTTTCCGGTTGCACGTCGAGCTGGGCGAGCGTCTGGCTGCGCACGGCATGGACAGCTTTCGCTTCGATGTACCGGGCGTAGGCGAGGCACCGCGACTGAAGGGGGCCGACGGGCGCGTTGCGGCGCTGGCGGCCCTGGAGGTTCTGGCCACCGAGCACGACTGCTCCGATTTCGTGATCGGCGGCGTGTGCAGTGCTGCCGATCTGGGATGGAACGTCGCCCTGCAGGATGCGAGGGTCCGCGCGGTGCTGATGCTGGACGGGATCGGCTTCAACGGCCCGTGGTTCCACTACGCCCGGAACCTGGATCGCCTGCGCCGTCTGCCGCGCGAATGGCGGCGCATGTTGCGGGACGCGCCGAAGCACCTGCGCGACAGCGAGGGTTTCGAGGCGACCGACGTCCGCGACTGGCCCAGCCATGCCCAGGCGCGCCAGCAGTTCGCCGAACTGGTCGACCGCGGTGTGCACCAGATGTGGATCTACACCGGCGGCTATACCGATCGTTTTCTGCATCCGCGCCAGTTCCGCTGGGCCTTCGGCGAGCCCACCCGGGACCCGCGCGTGGCGATGCGCTACTGGCCGGATTGCGACCACACCTTTTTCGCGCGTGCCCACCGCGACCGGCTGCTCGGTACGGTCGAAGAGTGGATGCTCAAGCTCGCGAACACCCTCACACCTTGCCCGGAGGATCGTCGTGAGCCAGCACTGCACAGTCAGCGATAGACCAGCCGACGGTGCGGCAGCCCCGGCCACGCGGCTGTACGCCACGCCGCCAGGGCTCACCCAGCCGCTTCGGGTCACCCTGGTGGCACCGGAGTGGATTCCCGGCTGGCTGTCGCGGTTCCTGGAGCTCGCCGCGGAGGTCAGCTGGATCGACATCTCGGTGCTGCCCGTGGCGGACTGGTCGTTACCGGCGGTGAAGGACCTGCCGCCGGATATCCTCGCCTTCATGGCGGCCGAGCGCCTCCGCCCCGGCCACACCGGCGCCATGGTGTCGGCGGTGTCATTCCCGGCGCATCCGGGCGTCTCGATCGCACCGGAGGTATCGGCCGATGCGGATGCCAAGCAACTGCGCGAGCGGATGCGCAAGCTGCGGCCGGACCTGATCCTGTCACTGGGGCCGCCGGCCTGGATCTCGCTGTTGGCCGACGATGCGGAGTGGGGGTGCTGGAGCCTGGATGCGGGGCTGCTGGATGATGATCTCGCCGGCACCGCGTTGCTGGCGCCGATGCTGAACCGCGAGTCCGCCACCGAGATCCAGCTGGAACTATTGACTCCGTCACTGGCGCCGATGCCGCTGGTGACGAGTTGGGGCGCTACTTCGTACGGTTCGTTTAGCCGGCAGCGTGAGCAAGCGTTTCTGAAGCTGCCTTTGCTGCTGCTGCGTGTAATGCGTCAACTCGCCGCTGACGACCCGCTGATTCCGCGGCGGCAGCCGGGCGAGCTGCGGCAGGCAGGCGCCAGGGAGCCGCTGGGAGTCGCGGCGGGCGCGCGCGCGCTGTGGGTCACCGTTTGCACCACCATACGTTGGCAGCTGGCCAAGCGGCGGCGCCTGATGCCATGGCTCCTGGTGTTGCGCCAGGACAGCACGCCCCTTGATCCGGCCGCGCCGGCGGTGGGCTCCAGCACCGTCGTCCAGGCACCCAAAGGCTATTACTGGGCAGATCCGTGCATGGTCGAGCGCGACGGGCGCAAGCTGATCTTCGTCGAGGAGATGCAACCCTCGGGGAAGGGCGCGATCGCGTGCCTGGAGCTGCAGCCAGACAGCGCCGCGCGATTGGGATTGGCGCTGGAGGAGGCCTCGCATCTGTCCTACCCGCAGGTGTTCGCGTGGGACGGAGAGTGGTATATGACCGTGGAATCGAGCCAGGCCAAGCGTGTGACGCTGTACCAGGCCGCCGAGTTCCCGCTGGGCTGGCGCCGGGTCGTGGACCTGGTCGCCGGCCGCGTCTGCCTCGATCCGACCCTGCATTTCCACGAGGGCCACTGGTACCTGTTCGCGACCATCGCCGAGAACGGCAACAGCACCTGGGACGAGCTGTTCCTGTTCGTGGCCGATCGCCTGGAGGGGCCTTTCCAGCCGCACCCGGCCAATCCGATCGTGAGCGATGTGCGGCGCGCGCGACCTGCGGGCCGTCTGTTCCAGCATGGGGACAAGCTGATCCGTCCGGCGCAGGATTGCGCGGCGTGTTACGGCTCCGCGATCGTCTTCAACGAGGTACTGGAACTGAGCCCGAGTCACTACCGCGAACAGCCGATCTCACGGCTGGCGCCCGACTGGGCCGACTCGCTGGCCGCGTGTCATACCTACAGCGCCGCCGGCGGCGTCGAGGTGCTGGATGCGCGGGGCTATCCGCCGGCGGGAACGCCTCTGCTCAGGACCTTCGACGCCTCGAACGACGTACTCGGCGCCGCGTCAGGAGCGCAGGCGCAGACCCGTGCAAACCAGCAGTCCCGCTCGAAAGGGTCGGTCGATGCATAGCGGTCCCGCGCCCGCCGCATCGCCCAACGTTGCCGGGTACATCGACGTTTCGTGCCGCGCGGCGAGGGGGAGCTGGCGTAGCGGCTCGGCTTCGCCGAGATGAGCCGCCGCCAGGACATCCCGCCACCGACAGCGAAGGTCGCATCGGGGGCGTCGGACGCCGCGCCGGGTTTACCGGCCCGGCCGGGAATCGCGACGCATTACCTGCGCTACTCCGTCGCCAACATGCTGCTGCTGGTGGCGGGCGTCATCTCGTTTCCGGTGTTGACCCGGCTGCTGGACAACACCCAATACGGGGTCATGGGGTACTTCAACACCTGGGTGTTGATCGCCGTGGCGGTGGCCAAGCTCGGTGGGCAGCACGCCATCATCCGTTTCTATCCGCACGACGGAGACGCCCGCCAGCAGGCGCACTTCAGCACCAATTTCGTGACCTTGCCGATGCTGTTGTCGCTGTCGTTGTGGACGGTGGTAGCCGCCGCGCTGGCGGGCTGGCAGTGGACGGGACGGGCGGAGTTCTCCGGCGTCTTCTGGTGCGTGGTGCTGATCATCCCGGTGATGGTGGTGGTCAGCATCGTGCAGGCGGTGGTACGAGCGAGCGAGCGCTCGGGCCTGCTGATGACGACCAAGGTCACCGGTCGCGGCATGGAACTCGCGCTGGTGCTGGGATTAGTGATCCTGGTCGAGCGCAGTGCCCTGTCAGTGTTTGGCGGGCGCTTGATCGCGGCGACGTTGCTGCTCGGCTACTTTGTCTACTGGGCCTCGCGCAACCTCAGTTTCTCCCGCCGCACGATAGACCTCGCGGCCACCGGCGGCGCGCTGATGTACGGCTTGCCGCTGATGGCCAACGAGTTCGCGGCCATGTCGCTGGTCGCCATCGACCGCGTCCTGCTCAAGGAGATCACCGACGACTACGCCACCGTCGGCATCTACACCATCGGCTACACGCTGGCGATGCAGGTCAACCTGTTCATGAGCGCGACCCTGTCGGAAGCCTTCGTCCCGGTAGTCAACCGCATCTACGGCGGCGAGGGCGATGTGGGAGTGCGCGAGCTCAAGGGTCGGGTGCTGTTGCCGATGACCTACGCATCCCTGGGCGTCGCCGCGATGATCGTGGCAGTGGGCAAGGACGTCCTGGTCGCGTTGGCCGGCGCCGACAAGGCCGCATCCGGGGCGGTGTTCGTGGCGGTGGGCACGGTGATGGCGCTGTACCCACTGCTGGACATCTCCGGTTACGGGTTGCTGTTGAGAAAGCGCTCGATGCGCGTGTTTTCGCTCACCGCCGGTGCCGCCGTGTTCAACATCGCGGCGAACTTCGTGTTGATCCCCATCTACGGATACATGGGCGCGGCCTGGGCCACGGTGATCAGCTACGTGGCGCTGAGCATCGCCACATGCTTGTGTTGCCCAAGGGAACTGCTGCGGTTTCCCGATGCGCGGGCGCTGGGCACCGCGGGCGGCTTTGCGCTGTTGCTGCTGGTGATCGTCATCTACACCGACATGTTCGGCTTGTCGGGACCGTGGTCGCGGGTGTTCGCGGGGGGGGCACTTTTCCTGGCGGTATACGCACTTCCGGTGTGGCTGCTGGACCCGCGGCTTCGTGCGACCTTGCCCAGATGGAACTGGCGCAAGACGCCCACGCGGTGAACCTGGCGGGGGACGCGCTGCGCAGATGAAATGGTTGCTTTCACCGCTGGTCTGGTTGCTGCTTGCCGCGGTGCTGGCACCCATCGCGTGGCAACTGCGTTCCCGTGCGAAATGGCTGGCGGCAGGTTGCCTCGCGTTGGCTGTCGCTGCCTGGCTGGCGATGACGCCGCTGGTGGCCAACTCGCTGCTGGACTATCTGGAGCGACCCGTCGCGGGACCGGCAACGTGCCTGACCGATCCACCCTCGACCGTGGTGGTGCTGGCCGGCGGCGTCGATCGGCCGCCGCAGGGCCGGGCTGATTTCGCGGTGCTGAATCTGGCCAGCCGGCGGCGGATCGAACGCGGGGTGCAGTACTGGCGCGAGCGTGAGGGGCGCCAGGTCGTGGTGACCGGAGGCGCGGTCGCCGCGGGACCGGCAACCTTGGCCGAGCTCATGGGCCGGTACGCACAATGGCAGGGAGTCCCTGGACCCGCACTGCATGCGGAGTCGCACTCGGCCAACACGCGCGAGAACGCGGAGAACGTAGCCCGGATGATGCCCGGAGTCCCGCGCCGGATCGCGCTGGTGACCTCCGCACTGCACATGCCGCGCGCGCGACTGTCCTTCGAGGCGGTGGGTTTCGAGGTGTGCCCGCTGCCCACCGACTTCAGGACGGTTCCCGTCGGCGCACCGGGCTACCTGCTGCCAAGGACCAGTTCGCTGCTCAAGACCGAAGCGGCGCTGCACGAGCTGGTGGGAATCCGGTACTACGGGTGGCGCGGCTGGCTGGATCGGCAGCCCCACGATTCGACCGAGTGAACTTCGATCCGCGGCGACGACTCCGGGGACGCTGGGGGGCATCGCGACTGCCGCCACATCGTCCGGCTGATCCGCGCTACCGGATCATCTCTCACGGCGTCCATGCGGCGTAGCGCCAAGCGCTGGCACCGCGGGTGGCTGGTCGCCGATCGGCAGGGTGGACAGATAAACGGCGCGCGAGGATCTTTTCGGTGAATGTCACCACCTCGACCGCTTCGGACGGCATACGTGCGCATTGTTCGACCGCGGCTGGCAGCCGCTCCCGAATTTTCTCGGGTTCACCACGCCCGACCCGTTGCCGGAGCGTCCACGCAACCTTGAACGCCTGCTCGAGATTGCCGAGGTCCTGGGCAGCGAGTTCGATTGCGTCCGCGTCGATCTGTATGACTTCGACGACAAGATCTATTTCCGCGAACTGACCCTGGCGCCGAGTTCCGGCGCCAGGTCACTCGGCGAATACGACCGGATCCTCGGCGACTACTGGTAACAATGCGCGTCGCCGGAGCGGCCCATTGGCCGCGGCGCTTCTGCTATCGCGCGTGCACCGTGCCCATGCGCGGCGGCGGTTCGATCCCCACCGCCGCCTTCCAGCCGTGCACCGCATACCTCCAGCCGGCGGCACGCCGCGGTTCCACCGTCGCTCGGAGCAACTCCGGCGCGACTGCCTGATGCGGTGCGGTCGCCTGGTATGGCGCGACCACGTGCGTCGCGGCGGAGGTCCCGGTCGGCTGCCGCGGCGCGGACTGCTGAACTTGCGCCGGCGGAACCGAGGCTTCCGCTTGCCATGCCGACCCGATCAGTCGCGCAAACGAATGCCATGCGTGCTCGGCGAATCGTACGAAGGCCGTCTTCACTTCGATGCGCGCCGGTGCCACTGGCGCAACATCGCCATGGGCCAGCGGGCCGGGTGTGCTGGCGTCGATGTCGGGACTCGCGTCGCTGACCGGCGCCACCGCGGCCACCGGGCGATTGGAGGCGGTGGGTGCAACGACCAGCATCGGCGGGGTATTGCGGCTCATGGGTGGGGCCACAATCGTCGGCTCCACTTCAACTACAGGCTGCATTTCATACGCACCGATGTCGCTGGCCGTGCCGACCGGGCGCGGCTGCAGCAGGAAGTCGGTGTCGATGCCGGCGAGCAGCGAAACGCGGTCGATGACCGGGCTGCCGTCGCGCGGTTCGGCATTGAAACCGCGCAGGGTCATGTCGGCCAGCATCGGGTCCTTGCCGCAGATGCTGCCCGAGGGGCAGGCGTATTCGTTGTCCTTGACGTTCCACATCAGGTTGCCGTCCCAGCTGACCTGGGCCGGGGCATTGTTGGCGTAGTAGACCGAGCTCTGGACGCTGGGCTTGCGGAAGGCCGGGAAGCCGATCAGCACGTTGTTGCGGATGTCGATGTGGCTGCTGCTGTCGCCCTCGTTGGCACCGATCAGTACGCCGCCCTCACCGGTGATGGTGTTGTGGCGGACGAGGATCTTGTCGTTGGAGGTCGGCACGAACTGCAGGGTGTTGCCACCGGCGCGGCAGTTGTCGTCGGTGACCATGTAGTGCTTGCCTTCGAAGTAGGCGCACTCGCTGACCAGCACCGAGTTCTCGACGGTGGCGTTGCCGCGCACCTTGACCTGGTTGCCGGCATTGGCCACGGCATACACGCGGCGCAGGGTCACGTGGGTGGAGTCGGCGCCGTCCATGTAGCGGAAGTCCAGGCCGTCGGAGGTGTTGTGGTGGATGAAGGAGTCCTCGACCAGCCACTGGCCGCCGGTGTCGATGGTGCCCAGGCCGTCGCCGTAGCCGCCGGTCTGCTGCGCCCAGCACGCCCACGGCTCGCCGGTCTTCCAGCGCTCGCCGCAGCCGTTCCAGCCGATCTCGACCTCGCGCAGGACCATCTGGCCGGAGTTGGAGCTGCCCGAACCGATGTTGGCATCCCAGCCGGCGCGGCCGTTGGCGTTGATCTTGACCCGCTCCATGGTCCAGCTGCTCAGGCCGCCGGCGTTGATGCCGTTCTGGGCCAGGCCGTGGATATTGACGTCATGGATCCAGACGTTCCTGGAGTTGCGGGCGTACAGGCCGACGCGGCCCCAGTCGCCCGAGCCGCAGCTGGCGCTGCTCACGCTGTGGCCATAGACGCAGTCGTCCTGGTCGGTGACGTCCAAGAAGCCGAGCTCGACATTGGAGCTGCCGTCCAGGTTGAGCACGCGCTTGGTGCCGCCGGCGCCCCAGAGCTTGGGCTCGGCGCCGGCGCGGCCGAGGATGCGGGTCTTGCTGGTGGCCGAGGGGCCGCTGGGGATCGGCGGCATGAAGCCCGAGCCCATCTTGTAGCTGCCCTTGCCGATGATCAGGGTGTCGCCGCCGGCGATGCGGGGCGTGCCACCGGGGGGCAGGGCGACGAACGGGTGCTTCCAGGCGCAGGCCTGGTTGCTGCCGCTGCCGGAATACGGGGCGTCGGCGCGGCCGGTGCACTGGCTGGCGTCGCCGCCGTCGGCGCGGACATGATAGGTGGTGGCCGCTTGCGCGGAACCCCAGGCGGCAAGTCCACAGGCCAGCAACAGCAGCGAAACCGGTGACTTGGCGGTGAAGCGGTTGTGAACGATAGATGACACGCAGATCTCCTACGAAGTGACGGACAGGTCAAGAACCGTTCCCTCCGTGGAGGCGTGGATGCTATGGACGCCCCGACAGGCCTTCTGCGACCTGGCTCACGTATACGTTCCGTAGATAAAGATGAATAGGGGCCGTGCAGCCCCGGTTTAACTGCACGTGCCAAAAACTTGACGCGCGTCACCCTGAATTTCCGGTGCCTTCCGGCGGCGCGAGAGCGGATTCGAAGCGGCGGGTCGGCGGCAGCGGACGACAAAAAAAAGCGGCTTCAAGCTCTCGCTTGAAGCCGCTCCCCCCTCATCCAAACTGGGAGACCTGGACCCCTCCAGGCCCCGGGTGTTTCGCTCGGCCTCAGCCCACCGAGAAGGTGCCGCTGGCGGTGGCCGACTCGCTGCCGCTGGTCGCTTCGGCACGCAGCTGATAGGTGCCGATCGAGCTCGGGCCGGAGCCGGAGACGAACGACGCGCGGGCATAGCCGTTGCTGTCGGTGGTGGCCTTCTCCACGACCTCGTTGATGCCGTTGGGCTTGAGCGCACCGAAGCGCACGTTCGCACCCGCGACCGGCTTGCCGTTGTGGAGCACGCGAGCACTCATGTACACGGTTTCACCGGCGTCATAGCTGGACTTGCTGGTGGCGACGGTGTCGGTAAAGCCTGCCTCGACCTGGGCCACGCCCTCGTCGGCAACCGAGAAGGTGCTGCTGGCGGTGGCCGACAGGCTGCCGCTGGTCGCCTCGGCACGCAGCTGGTAGGTGCCGATCGAGCTCGGGCCGGAGCCGGAGACGAACGACGCGCGGGCATAGCCGTTGCTGTCGGTGACGGCCTTCTCCACGACCTCGTTGATGCCATTGGGCTTGAGCGCGCCGAAGCGCACCTCGGCACCGGAAACCGCCTTGCCGTTGTTGAGCACGCGGGCACTCATGTGCACGGTCTCGCCGGCGACGTAGCTGGTCTGGTCGGTGGCGACGGTTTCGGTCATGCCGGTGGCCGTGGCGACCTCGGTGCCGGTGCCGGCATCGGCAACCGAGAAGGTGCTGCTGGCGGTGGCCGACAGGCTGCCGCTGGTCGCTTCGGCACGCAGCTGGTAGGCACCGATCGAGCTCGGGCCGGAGCCGGAGACGAACGAGGCGCGGGCGTAGCCGTTGCTGTCGGTGATGGCCTTCTCCACGACCTCGTTGATGCCATTGGGCTTGAGCGCACCGAAGCGCACCTCGGCACCGGAGACCGCCTTGCCGTTGTTGAGCACGCGGGCACTCATGTGCACGGTCTCGCCGGCGACGTAGCTGGTCTTGTCGGTGGCGACGGTTTCGGTCATGCCGGTGGCCGTGGCGGCATCTGGATCGGCGACCGAGAAGGTGCTGGTGGCAATGGCCGAATGGCTGCCACGGCTGGTTTCGGCACGCAGCTGGTAGGTACCGATCGAGCTCTGGCCGGAGCCGGAGACGAACGACGCGCGGGCATAGCCGTTGCTGTCGGTGGTGGCCTTCTCCACGACCTCGTTGATGCCATTGGGCTTGAGCGCACCGAAGCGCACCTTCACACCTGAGACCGGCTTGCCGTTGTGGAGCACGCGGGCGCTCATGTGCACGGTTTCACCGCCGACATACTGGGTCTTGTCGGTGCCGACGCTGCTGGTCAGGCCATCGGTGCTGGTGCTGCTCGAATCCTCGATCTGGTACGTGGCCGAGGCGCTCTGCGTGTGGACGCTGCCCTCGGTGCTGCTCGCACCGGCACCGATGCCGTAGGAGCCGGCGGTGGCGGTCGTCGGCGAGGTCACCTGGATGGCCGCCTTGCCGGTGGCTCCCGGAGCCAGGGCCACGCTGTTCGCCGACAGGGTGCCGGTCCAACCCGACGGTACCGTCCGGGCCAGGTTGAAGGTCGTGTTGCTGCACGCGGTGGAGTCGTTGTTGCGCAGGGCCAGATCAAAGGTGCTGGTGGTCCCGGCGGCGACCGCGGTGGTCGGACCGGAGATGCTCAGCGTCGGCGCACCGCGGGTGCAGGTCGGATCGACCGGGTCGATCGGATCGATCGGATCAGGATCGGAAATGATTCCGCCGACCTGCATTTCATACGCACCGACATCGCTGGCCGTACCGACCGGGCGCGGCTGCAGCAGGAAGTCGGTGTCGATGCCGGCGAGTACGGAGACCTTGTCGATGACCGGGCTGCCGTCGCGCGGTTCGGCATTGAAACCGCGCAGGGTCATGTCGGCCAGCATCGGGTCCTTGCCGCAGATGCTGCCCGAGGGGCAGGCGTATTCGTTGTCCTTGACGTTCCACATCAGGTTGCCGTCCCAGCTGACCTGGGCCGGGGCATTGTTGGCGTAGTAGACCGAGCTCTGGACGCTGGGCTTGCGGAAGGCCGGGAAGCCGATCAGCACGTTGTTGCGGATGTCGATGTGGCTGCTGCTGTCGCCCTCGTTGGCACCGATCAGTACGCCGCCCTCACCGGTGATGGTGTTGTGGCGGACGAGGATCTTGTCGTTGGAGGTCGGCACGAACTGCAGGGTGTTGCCACCGGCGCGGCAGTTGTCGTCGGTGACCATGTAGTGCTTGCCTTCGAAGTAGGCGCACTCGCTGACCAGCACCGAGTTCTCGACGGTGGCGTTGCCGCGCACCTTGACCTGGTTGCCGGCATTGGCCACGGCATACACGCGGCGCAGGGTCACGTGGGTGGAGTCGGCGCCGTCCATGTAGCGGAAGTCCAGGCCGTCGGAGGTGTTGTGGTGGATGAAGGAGTCCTCGACCAGCCACTGGCCGCCGGTGTCGATGGTGCCCAGGCCGTCGCCGTAGCCGCCGGTCTGCTGCGCCCAGCACGCCCACGGCTCGCCGGTCTTCCAGCGCTCGCCGCAGCCGTTCCAGCCGATCTCGACCTCGCGCAGGACCATCTGGCCGGAGTTGGAGCTGCCCGAACCGATGTTGGCATCCCAGCCGGCGCGGCCGTTGGCGTTGATCTTGACCCGCTCCCTGGTCCAGCTGCTCAGGCCGCCGGCGTTGATGCCGTTCTGGGCCAGGCCGTGGATATTGACGTCATGGATCCAGACGTTCCTGGAGTTGCGGGCGTACAGGCCGACGCGGCCCCAGTCGCCCGAGCCGCAGCTGGCGCTGCTCACGCTGTGGCCATAGACGCAGTCGTCCTGGTCGGTGACGTCCAAGAAGCCGAGCTCGACATTGGAGCTGCCGTCCAGGTTGAGCACGCGCTTGGTGCCGCCGGCGCCCCAGAGCTTGGGCTCGGCGCCGGCGCGGCCGAGGATGCGGGTCTTGCTGGTGGCCGAGGGGCCGCTGGGGATCGGCGGCATGAAGCCCGAGCCCATCTTGTAGCTGCCCTTGCCGATGATCAGGGTGTCGCCGCCGGCGATGCGGGGCGTGCCACCGGGGGGCAGGGCGACGAACGGGTGCTTCCAGGCGCAGGCCTGGTTGCTGCCGCTGCCGGAATACGGGGCGTCGGCGCGGCCGGTGCACTGACTGGCGTCGCCGCCGTCGGCGCGGACGTGGTAGGTGGTGGCCGCCTCGGCCGAACCGTGGGCTGCGAAACCGAGAGGCGCGAGAAGCAGGAGGGCAAGCTTGCCGGAACGATGAGTAGACATGAGGGTGTGGGACTCCGTCGCTGTTTAAGCGGGGTTTAGAAAAGGAGGAGGGCTCCCTTCGAGCCGGCGGCGATGTTAGGAAGGGCCCTCCAGCCCTTTTGTGCGCTGCGTCACGCCCACTGCGTCAAAAATTTGACGCGGTTCCCACTAAGAATCTTCACGACGGCGTCATTCAGCCGGGAGTAGCGAGCGTGAGGGTCCGCGGCGCCTGTTTTCGCCGCGGAAAACGGCCGGCCTGGCGACGCTCTGAGCCCCCGTTTCGTGTCCGGCATCACGCTTTCGCAGGCAATCGGCCGCACCCCGGCGGCAGCGCCGGCGGCTTGGCGACGGCACCCTAGGAAGTGATCACATGAGTTCAGCGGCCGGGAGCGGCAGCAGGCCTGTCGGCGTAGCGCGCGGGGTCCAGCGAGCCCCACGCGTGCGCTGCGCTCCTGTAGAGCCGAGCTTGCTCGGCTGCCCCTTTCGGCACTCGGGGGGCAGCCCCCAAGATGAGTCGCGCACAGCAATCCCCACCGCACGTGCCGGCTTTACGTAGAGCCGAGTTTGCTCGGCTGCCTTTCGGCACTTGGGGGGAAGAGTCGCCCGCAGCGAACCCCATCGCAGGCGCTGGGCTCGTCAGCCAACCCTGCGAACGCGGCCTCTAGGTATGCAGCCTTGCCGACGCGCGCGGCCACATGGAGACGGGCTTGCTCGGCTGCGTTTGGGCATCGGATGCGGAGTAACCGGGGAGTCCGGCTTTACACGCACTTCGTGCAGGGCCACTTGCAGGCCGGGCTTGCCAGAGCAGCCTGCGGATGGTTGGCGCCGGCTGGAGGCGTTGCCCCGGTCCGGCATCGGGCCAGGACTCTAGCGGGGCTGCGAACCCTGCGGTCGCGGCGGGCCGTGCGGGCGGCGTGGCGGCGGTGAGACGCGGTCGATCACCGGGCTGCCGGGCAGCGGCTCGGCATCGAAGCCCGGCAGCGTCATGTTGGCCAGCTTCGGATCCTGATCGCAGATGCTGCCCTCGGGGCACTTGCCGCGCTTGACGTTCCAGACCAGGTTGCCATCCCAGTTGACCCGGGCCGGGGCATCGTTGGCGTAGTAGACCGCGCTCCGGACGTCGGGGTTGCGGAAGGTCGGGAAGCCGATCAGCACGTTGTTGCGGATATCGATCCGGTTGCTGCTGTCGCCCTCGTTGGCACCGATCAGCACGCCGCCTTCGCCGGTGATGGTGTTGTGGCGCACGCTGATGGTGTCGTTGGAAGTCGGGACCAGTTGCAGGGTGTTGCCACCGGCGCGGCAGTGGTCGCCCTCGACCATGAAGTGCTTGCCTCTGAAGTAGGCGCACTGGCTGACCAGCACTGAATTCTCGATGGTGGCGTTGCCGCGGACCTTGACCTGGTTGCCGGCATTGGCGACCGCATGGGTGCGGCGCACGGTTACGTGGGTGGAGTCCTTGCCGTCCATGTAGCGCAGGTCCAGCCCGTCGGAGGTGTTGTGGTGGATGTAGGCGTCCTCGACCAACCAGTGGCCGCCGGTCTCGGTGGTGCCCAGGCCGTCGCCGTAGCCGCCGGTCTTTTGCGCCCAGCAGGCCCATGGCTCACCGGTTTTCCAGCGCTCGCCACAGCCGTTCCACCCGATCTCGATCTCGCGCAGCACGATCCGGCCCGAGTTGGAGCCGTCGTCACCGACATTGCCATCCCAGCCGGCACGGCCGTTGGCGATGAGCTTGACCCGCTCCAACGTCCAGTCGCTCAGGCCGCCGGCGCGGATACCTTGCTGGGCCATACCGTGGATGCGCAGGTCGTGCAGCCGGACATTGCGCGAGGCGCGGGCGAACAGGCCGGCCCCGGCCCAGTGTCCGCTGCCCCGGGCCGGGCAGTCCGCGCCCGCGGCGGAATGGTTGTGCACGCAATCGTCCCGGTCGGTGACGTCCAATATGCCGATCTCGACGTTCGAGCTGCCCTCCAGGTTGAGGATTCGGTCGGCGCCGCCCGAACCCCACAGCACGGGCGGCGCCGACCGGGAGTCGCCCAGGATGCGGGTCGGGGTGGTGGCGGTGGGGCCACTGGGGACCGGTGGCATATGGCAGTCCTTGCCGGAGCATTCGCCGGCGCCCGGAGCACCGCGGCCCATCATGTAGTCGCCGCTGCCGATCAGCAGGGTGTCGCCGCCGGCGATGCGGATGGCGCCATCGGGCGACAGGGCGAAGAACGGATGCTTCCAGGCACAGGCCTCACCGGTGCCGCTGCCGGGATAGGCCGCATCGGCACGACCGGTGCATTGGTCCGCGTCGCCGCCATCGACGCGCACGTACCAGGTGGTCGAATCGATCTCGGACGACGCAGAGCGGCGGCGGGAGGTCTTAGGCAGGGCGTTCGCTACCGCCGCCGAGGCAGCGGCGTGCGACGCCGCCGCATGCGAAGCGGCCGCCTGCGAAGCACTCGAATCGAGTTCGACCAGTTCGTCGCCCTCGCCGGTGAAAGCGTTTTCGGCGGCACACGCACCCAGACTGCTCAGTGCCATCACCGCGAGCGCATGTACGAGCAGCGCGCCACGCCGCTGCGGCCGGCGGCGGCCCGGCCCACTGGCGGTTGCGCGGCGAAGCGCAGGCGTCGGCAGCCGGTCGTTCGTCATCGCGGATAGGTCCTCGGAGCGGTGCGGAAGGGTCGCCCCGCACCCGGCAGGGCGCGGGCCGCCAGCGGAAAGCGGTCGCGAATCCCGACCGGCTCAGCCGGCTGCTGTTCCTCGGCCAGTTCGTTCGCGGCATGTGCCTTGAGCGCGTAGTAGCGCTCGAGCAGGCCGCACAGCACCCAGAAGCTCGCCATGATCAGGCCCTCGAAGAACGCGCTGCCATAGATATTGCTCAATGCCACTGAAACCACCGCGATCCTGAAACCCAGCGCCAGCGCTTGCGCTTCCAGGTCGGTGCTGGCGGCCGATTCGCGCAATCGTCGCCCCAGGCCCCAAAGACGCCAGAACACCCACAGCAGCGCCGCCAGTCCCAGCGGGCCGGTCTCGGCCAGCATCAACACGTAGGTGTTGTGCGCGTCCATGCCGACATGGCTGGAATACTCGCCGATGTTGGTGGCAAAGCGGCCCAGGCCGACCCCAGCCGGGTGGTCGCTCCACATCTTTACGGCGCCGCTCCAGATGTCGAAACGGCTGGCGGTGCTCGAGTCCAGGGTTGCCGCTCCGGCGGCGTCGACCTGCCGGGTTTCCTGCACGCGCTGGACGACGCTGTCGGGAAACAGCCCGACCGACACCAGCAACATGAGTCCGGCCACCATCGCGACCATGGCTTTGCGGCGCATCAGGTGCATCAGCAGCATCAGCAGCCCGAACACGGCAATCAGGTAGGACTGCCGCGAGTAGGTCAGCATGATCGCCGCGGCCAGCACGACGCAGCCGCCGATCGCGGCCATACGCACCGCTTTGGGCCGGGTCATCAGCACTGCCGCCGCAGCCAGCAACGGCAGGAAAAAGGCATAGAACACGCCTGCACGATTGGCCATTTCGGGCCCGCCGAACGGACCGGAGGCCCGCTCGCTGTCGACATATTGCCCGAGCCCGAACTGGACGCCCTGGTAGACCGCCTCCAGACCCGCGACCACGGCTACCAGCAGAACCAGCATGATCAACTGGCGTGTGGCTTTCAGGCCCAGCCGGCAGCGCCGGTACACGAAGTACAAGATCGGATAGAAGATCGCGTTCTTCAGGCGGGTCAGGTCCTCCATCAGATCGCCTGGCTCGCTCCATTGGGCGATCACAAATCCCAGCCCCAGCACGAGGAACAGCGCGATCAACGGCGCCGATAGATACCCCGGCCCGGCCAGCGCCGGCCTGGGCTCCTTCGCGCTGATGAGCAGCGCACCGATCAACACCAGCAACAGCAGGTTGCTGAAGTTCAGACCGGGGATCCCCGTATCGACCGAGACGTGCAGCGCGTTGGGCAGCAGCACTATGGCGATGGCGAACAGCAGTCGAAGCATGTTCAAACCCTTTCGCTGGCCGCGGACATCCGGCTGCGCGCCGCCGTGGGCGCGCCGCGGTAGAACGGCAGCATGCGCTCGAGCACGCTGTCCAGACTGGCGTGGCGCTCGATCGCGGCGCGCGCCTGTTCACCCAGTTCGCGACGCCGTTGCGGCGCAAGCGATGCCGCCTCGATCAGGCAGCGCGTCAGTTCAGCGCGGTCGCCCGGCTCGAACAGCCAGCCGTTGATACCGGTACGGACCAGGTCCTCGCTGCCGCTGATGCGGCTGGCGATCATCGGCAGCCCGCTGGCCATGCATTCGAGCAGGGTGTTGGACAGACCTTCGACGGTGGAGGGCAGCACCCCGAAATCAGCGTCGGCCAGCAATCGCTCGACGTCGCTGCGGTGCCCGGTGAATTCGACGCCTGACTCGATGTCCAGCACGTGCGCGCGTTGCTTCAGCGCCGCCTCCAGTGGTCCGCCGCCGACGATGCGCAACTGCGCACCCGGATGCACCCGCAACAGTTCGGCAAACGCCTCCAGCAGCATGAACAGGTTCTTGGCGGTGACCAGTCTACCGATGAACACGAAACGCGGGTGCTCACTGCCGGTGCCGGCGGACGCGTTGAATCGGGACAGGTCGACCGCATTGGGAATCGCCGCGATGCGGTGCGGCGGGATGCCCCGCGCCGCGAGCGCTCTGCCGATCCTGCCGCTGATCGCCTGCCACGCATCCGCGCGTCGCAGGCATAGGTAAAGCGATCGATTCAAGGCGGATGGACGTGGCGCCAGCGTGCCGCTTTCGAACTCGGTCGCACTGGCGACCTTGACCACGACCTGGGGTTTGGCGAGCCAGCTTCCGAGCAGGGCTGCCACCGCGCCGAGCCGGCGCGGAGAATGCACGTGCCAGGCGTCGTAGCGATCGCGCCTGGAAATCAGGAACAGGAACAGGCGGATCATCAGCCACACCCCGCCGACCAGATGCAGGCGCGGATACGGCAGCCGGCAGACCGGCACGCCATCCAGGCGCCCGGCGCGCTGTTGCACGCCGCCTGGAGTCAACGGCGCGAGCACCGTCACCCGATGGCCCCGCGCGCGCAACGCCCTGGACAGCGTGCGGACCTGCATTTCCGTGCCGCCGCCCTGCAGCGGCGGGTAAGCGGCGTCCAGCAGCATCAGGACGTGCAGCGGCGGGCGGGGGTCAGTCATCGGTGCAACTCCGCATTGTTCGGTTTGGCCGACGCCGGGCTCGCGTCCGGCGGTGGCTCGTTCCTGGCCGGTGCCGAGGGCGGGTCCGGCCTGGCCGGGCGGCGCGAGGTGGGCGCCAGGCAACGCTCGTACACCGCCACCGTGGCGGCGACCATCGCGGCGATTCCGTAGGTGCGTCCGACATAGTCGCGCGCCTGCAGTGACAGCTTCGATCGGATAGCGCCGTCTGCGCAGAGCCTGGCCATGTTTGATGCCAGGCCGTGGGCGTCGTCCGCGGCGAACAGCAGGCCGGTACGCTCGTGCTCGATCAGTTCGGGGGTGCCGCCGACCGCCGAGGCGATCGCCGGGCAGCCGGCCGCCATCGCCTCCAGCAGGGCGTTGGACAGCCCCTCGAAGTGCGACGGCAGCACCAGGAAGTCCGCGCCCTGCATCAGCCTTGTGGCGTCGTCGCGCTCGCCGAAGAAGCGCATGTCCAGCGCGACCCCGGACGCGGTCGCCATCCGCTGGGCCTGGCGGCGCAGCGGACCGTCGCCGACCAGCCCCAGCCACGGCCGCTGGCTCGGCGGCAACATGGCCATGGCCCTGATCAGGCATGGCAGGTTCTTCTGCGGCACCAGGCGGCCCACGAACAAGGCGAACACGCGGCCGGCCGGCACGCCTACTTCCGCGCGCAGGATCTCGCGCTGTGCAAGCCCGAGGCGCGCGAGGACCTCCACCCCGTTGGCGATGGTGTCGAAAAATTCCAGCGATCGGCCGGTCTGCTGCGCCGTTACGCGCGCGCCGGCCTCGGAGTTGGCGATGACCCCGGCGCTGCGCCAGAGCACCAAGCGCTTGACCGGCCAGTACCACGCCGGCTTGCCGAGCTGCTGGTTGCGCTCCGAGGCGATGAGCGGCGGGCGACGCCGGCATAGCCAGCTGGCCACCACCGTCCACAGCTCGGCTGTCAGCGAAAAGGCATGCACCAGGTCGTAGTTGCCTTGGCGGAGCAGGCGGTGGAAGTGGCGCAGAAAATGTGGGTCGAAGCGGCCGCGCTTGGGCAGTCGATGCACCGGAATGCCGGCGGCTTCGAGCCGGCCGACCAGGAACGACTCGTTCCTGAAGTAGGCAACTTCCGGCTGCCAGCGGCTGCGATCCAGGCCGGTCAACAGGTGCACGATCTGACGCTGGCTGCCGCCGACCTCCATCTCGTCGATCACCACCAGCAGCCGTTTAGCGGGCATCGGTCGCGGCCTCCGCTGTCAGTGCGTTGGTCATCAGCCGACGCAGCTTCCCGGCCTCGTGGCGGGCGTCGAACTGCTGCTCGACGCGTTGGCGCGCGGCACTGGCGAGCCGGCGCCGCAGTATCGCGTCGCCCAGCAGCCGCTGCAGCGCGCCGGCCAGGACCGGTGCATCGCGCTCGGGTACCAGCAGGCCCTGCTGGCCATCGCTGATCAGTTCGGGAATCCCGGAGGTCCGGCAGCTCACCACCGCGCAGCCGGATGCCATCGCCTCCATCAGCGCCACTGGGATGCCGTCGCGTCCTCCATCGGCCGCCACCTGGCTGGGCAGGGCGAACACGGCGGCCTCGCGCAGCGCGGCACGCACCACTTCCTGCGGCTGCGCTCCGGCCAGTTCGATGCAGTCGTCCAGGCCACGTGCGTGCACCAGCGCCTGGAGCTCGGCGCGCAGCGGCCCCTCGCCGATGATCCTGCAGCGGAACCGCGCGCCGCCGCGCCAGGCCAGCGCGAGTGCTTCGATCAGGGTGTCGAATCCCTTGATCGGATGGAGCCGGCCGACCGCCACGATGAGTTGCCCATTGCGGCCTTCGGGTTGCCACTCGATGTGTTGCAGGTCGACACCGCAATGCACCACCTTCAGCTTCTCGTGTGCCGTGGCGGAGACGTTCCGGTCGAACCACTCGACGTTGTGGCGCGAGATGGTCACCGCCAGCGCGGCGTCCTGGAGCTTGCGCCGCAGCAGGTGGCCGTTGACAAAAATATCGTGGGCGTGGGAGGTGAAACCGAACGGGCGCCGGATGATCCTGCTCAGGGCCCAGGCCGCCGTGGAGGGGTAGTTCGCCCAGTGCGCGTGGATCAGCTCGGGATCGAACTGGCGCAGCCATTCCAGGTGCTCGAGCGCGCGTGCAAGCGCGCCGAGCGACTTCAGCAGCACGCCTGGCTGGCGCCACGTGCCGGCGACGATGGTCGCGGCGGCAGCGAGAATCCGGACCGGGTGGGTCAGCAGCGCCCGCAGGATCTTCCACAGCCCTGCGCCGGATCCCTGCGGCTGGCGCACCCGCTCCAGCAGCGCCGCGGCATCGGAGTGCACCAGCGCCTCCGTACGGCGCTTGAGCGACAGTATCCGCACGTCCACGCCGTCCTCGATCAGTGCGCTGATCTCGCGCACGATGAAGGTCTCCGACCAAGATGGGAACAGCGAGACCATGTACAGCACGCGCCGGGGTGGAACCACGGCCGGGCTTGGTGGGTCCAGTTCGCTGTAGTGCTCCGCGGGCGACTGGTGCACCCGGCTTTTCGCGTCCATCGTGTGCATGTTTTGCTCGTGTTGCGGTGCGTTGTTCAGTGAGTGCTTCGGTGCGTGCCTTTCGGTCCCGCTCGTCCTCAACACAACGTCCCGGCGAAGCCTGCGAGGCCATGTGCTTCGGAAGAAACGCCCACCGGCGTTCATCGATTCCGCGCGCCCACGCGCCGTACCGATGCGCGACACACCGACGCGTCGCTCAACGCAGCGGCGTCCAGGTCACGACTTTTTCGCGCCGGATGAACTTGACCAGACTGATCGCCGAGGCGACGTTGGTCAGTACGAAGTAATACGGCTGCGCCAGCAGGCGGGACTTGCCGAGTACCGGCAGCTGCAGGAAACCAAGCAGCCCCGCAGACAGGGCCAGCACTTGCAGCGCCAGCAGCAGTACGTACTCGCCGCGGCTCGCGAGCGCGATGTTGGCCGCCAACGCGCACAGCCAGAACACCGGTGACAGATACCGCAGCAATTTGTGCGACCACAGCTGCCACGCGAACGTGCCGAAACGCAGCGGATTCAGAAAACGCCGCTGCGTTGCCAATGCAACCAGGCTGCGCAGCGTCACGCGGATGCGCATGGCCAGCTCGCGGTCGGCACGGTCGAGTGTTTCCTCGGTGCAGGTCGCTGCCGGCTCCAGCACCGTGCGAAGGTCCTGCTCGCGCATCACCATGGCGATGACGAAGTCGCTGATCAGGTCGGGGCGAATGTCGCGATAGGCGCTCCGGCGCACGCCGTAGAGGCAGCCGCTAACCCCGATCAACGAGCCCAGCGAACTCTCGGCCACGCGCAATGCTGTCTCATAACCCCAGTACGAGGTTCCGCCTTTGCCGGTCGCATCGTCCTGCCGGGAAATGTAGGTGAGGCGGCCGGCGACGCACCCCACCTCCGGGTCGCGAAACCTGAGCGCGATGGCCTGCAGCGCGTCGCTGCCCAGCGTGGTCGTGGCATCGGTGAAGACCAGGACATCGCCGGATGCGGCGTTGGCCGCGGCGTTCTGGCAGGCGGTCTTGCCCTGACGCCCCTCAACCCGCAGCAGCCGCACCTTCTCCGAGGTGCACTGGCGCACGATTTCGTCGGTGGCGTCGCTGGAGGCATCGGAGGCGACGATGATGTCCAGGCGGTCGTGCGGGTAGTCGAGCGCGAAGATGTTGCGGATCTTCTCGGCGATGTGTTTCGCCTCGTTGTAGGCGGTGATGATCACCGTGATCGAGGGCAGAGCGGCCGCGGGCGCGGCCTCCGGCGCGGGTTCCCGGCTGTGTGCGTCGCGCTGCCGGAACACTCTGCCGAGCAGGATGATCAGCAGCGGGTATCCGAAGTAGATGTATCCGAGAATCCCGATTGCGCCCCAGAGGATCAGTTCGAGCATGGGTCAAGGTCTCCGGTGCGTGACGCGTTTGCGGTCGCTGATGCGTGGGCGGTCGGCGCGCCGATGGGTTGGGGAAGGGCGCGGGCGCCGGTGCGATCGAGCGCGTGCAGGAGGAAGAAGCGCCAGTGCAGGCAAAACCGGAGCCAGGTCCAGCCAGTCGCCGGCGCCGGTGCGCTGGGGCGAGCGGCGTTTCGGGGCGCTGCCGGGCGGACGCGCGTACCCGGAGCGCCGTTGCACCACAACACGGCAACCCTCTGCCTCAGCGCTGATAGGTCACGCTGAGGAGCACGGCGTTGGAGTCGTAGCTGCGGCCGATGGCGGAGCTGTCGCGGTCGCGCCGCTGGAACCCGACCCGTCCGGTCCACTTGCGGGTGAAGCGGTGGGCCAGGGAGACGCTGAACGTGGTGTCGGTATCTTCGCGGTCGACCCGGACGAACTCGCGCTTTTCGCGGCCGCCCTCCAGCGAAAGCGTGAGCCGCGGCCGCAGCCGGTAATCGGCCAGGAGCAACGCACCGGTGCGGTCCTGGCTCTCGACCACGTCCTGCTCCACGTAGCGCATCCGGCGGTGGTAGGGCACCAGTTGCAACGTCAACCGGTCGCCGGTGTGCCGGTAGCGCGCGCGGATCAGGCGCTCGCGGAACACGTTGGGCTCGACCTGCACGTCGGGAACGATGAAATCGGCGAAAGGCCGGCGGTTCGCATCGATTTCCAGCGGGGTGACCAGTGACTGGGTGGCGTCGGTGAGGTGGTAGCGCACGGTCGTGGCGAGCAGGCTGCGTGGGGTGACACGCCAGTTCACCGAGGCGCGGGCAAGCGGTGAAGATTCTTCGAACCCGTCGTCCAGTTCCAGTCGCGAGTAACCCAGGTCGAGCTCGACATCGACCTTGTCCCGCTCCACGGCGGTGCCGAGATAGCCGTCGTACCGCCGGTAGTCACTGGCGCCTCCCTCGAGCTGGAACCTGACGTCGGTCGCCTCCAGGTTCGCCGACAGGCTCGATGTGGAGCTCATCTCACGCAGCACGCGTGCCGCGGCGTTGTAGCGGTCGCTGTCGAACTCCTCGTCTTCTTCGGCATAGCTGTTGCTGTAGCGCAGGTCGAACTGCCCGCGGGTGACGCCGTCAAAGCGCGTGTACAGGCTGGGTCCGGCGACGAATACGTTGATCTGCTGCTGGTTGCCTGGATTGAACGCGGCCAGCTGGTCGATCGGCTGGCGGCTGAGGTAGTCCTGCACCACGAAATCCAGGCGCTCGGGCAGCACGTTGAAGTTGAGCCTGCCGGCGAAGCGCCCGCGAAGCTCGTTCTCGAAGGTGTTGCTGGCGTAATCGAGGTATTCCAAATCGCCGCGCGCGGCCAGCTGAATCCGTCGACCCACCTGCGCGGCCTCGAAATAGAGCGTCGGCGAGCGGACCGTGTCCTCGATCGGATTTGTTTGGCTGAGGTTGATGTTGTCGCTGTGCCGCACCGCGACGCCGACTTCGTAGTCGACGTCGATCGCCCGGGTGGTATCGGGCAATGCAAGCAGCACCGCCAGGACCAGGGTCCCCTTGCGCAAGCCGCGCCAGGAGGTGCGGTTCGCGGAATATCCTGCCTTTGCGCCGGTCATAGGGTCTGCCTCACACGCCTTCGTTGAAGACCACGCCGGCGAATTTCTCCGGATCGAAATTGGCCGCCGCCTGCGCAATCGCCTGCGGCGTGTCGTGGCCGTAGGCCGCCACCAGCACGACCATGTCGGCGAGGTCGGCGAGCAGCCGGGCATCCGGCGCACCGCGCACCGGCGGACTGTCCAGGAACAGGTAGCGGTCCGGATAACGGTTGCGCAGCGAGTCGATCAGCAAGCGCATCCGGAACGAGGTGAAGTATTCGAAATCGACGCTCGGCGTGGCGCCCACCGGGATCAGCCGCAGCCGCGCGATGCCGGTTTCGTAGAACATCTCCTCGATGTCGGCCGAAGGGTCGTCGAGATAGTCGATCAGCCCCCCGCGTTGCGGGTCGATGCGCATGGTGGTGTGTTGCGAGGGCCGCTGCAGGTCGCAATCGATCAGCAGCGCACTGTGCGCCTCATCGAACGCGAAGGTCGCCGCCAGGTTGCGCGCGACGAAGCTGGCGCCACTGCCCCGGCTGACCGGCGCCACCACGGTGGTGATGTTGTGGCCCGCGGCGATTGCCAGCAGCCGCGTACGCAGGTCGCGGAACGCATCAACCTGCGGGTGGAACGAGGCGGTGCGACAGATGATGGAACGGTCCTGCCGCTGCGCGGGAGTAAGCGATGTGGTCTCCACGACGCGAGCCATCGGGCGGTCGGCGACGGCTTGTTTGTCGCGGCCGCCGCGGTCCAGCGAAACCATGTCTGGTCGGTTCATGCGTGCGCCTTATCTGAGGATCAAAGCGAGCGTGTAGGCCACGGGCACCATCAGTGTCAGTGCTGCTGCCATGGCCAGGCGTTTGTTGGAGCGTTTACGCCGGCGCCCGGTGATGTTGCGTGGTATCGAGGCCAGCACCGGCAAACCGGCGGCCTGTTCGATCTGTGCGGCGCTGCGTACCCGTGGATCGGCCCTGACCCAGGCGAACAACAGTGCCAGCGGTATCGCCACGGCAAGCAACAGGCCTGCCGCGCCGATGTGCATCAGGCGCAGTCCGGTCGCCTGCAGCGGCACTTCGGCAGGTTCCTGGATGCGAAAGCTCAGGTCGCCGTGTGCGGCATCCAGGTACATCGCCATGCGTGCGTTTTCACGGCGCTCGAGCAGGTCGCGGTACATGTCGCGGCTGGTCTCGAAGGTGCGGGTCAGTTCCGCCAGTTCGCCTTCCATGGCCAGCAGCCGCTGGTTGCGCTCACGTTCCACCGCCATCAGCTGCTCGCCGAAGGCCAGGCGGGCGGACGAGGCGGCACCGCGGCTGCGTGCTTGCGCAAGTTGACCGCTGATCGAGCTGTACACCGGCGAGGACGAGGCTTGCACGGCCGCTACCGGGTTGCGGCTGGGGGAGGCCAGTTCGCGCTGCAGCTCGGTTTCCAGATCCTGGATCTGATGCTCGATCCGGACCACGTCGGGGTGCTGGTCGGTGTAGTTCAGGCCGAGCCGGTCACGTTCGGACTGCAGTTCACTCAAGCGCGCGCCGATCTGCGAGGCGCGTGCCCCGGCGATCCCGTTCGAGCCCACGTTGGCCAGGTGCGACTGCAATGCCTGCGCCTGGGCCTGTTGGTCGACCGCCTCCAGGCGGGCCCGGTCGGTCTCGCGCAGCAACTCGGTGATCCGCTGCTCGGAGTTCTCGGTGCTGCCGGGCAGGGCATCCGGATTGGCCCGGTAGTACGCGACCAGTTCGCTCTCGGCTTCGGTGAGCTTCTCGTGGTACTGGTCGGTCTGCTCGTCGATGAACTGGAACGCCGTGCGGCTCAGTTGTTCGCGCTCTTGCAGGTTTTCCTGGATCACCGCGTTGGCAAGGCGCTCGGTGACCTGGTGGGCACGTTGCGGGTCCTCGTCGCTGTAGCTGATCTTGATCAGGCCGGGATTCATGTTCGGACTGGCGATCGTGGTCCGGGCCATGATCTGGTCGCGCAGTTTCTCCCGCTCCAGCGGCGTGGGATTGGCCGCCGTCCAACCGCCGACCTCCAGCACGTCATCGAGCACCTTGCGGCTGAAGGCGATCTCGCGCGCGATGCCGGCGTGGTCGACCGGGGCGCCGGACGAGGACCGGCGCTCGGCCACCGGCTCGATGATGTTGTTCTCCTGGACGCGGACGGTGCTCGAGGAGGTGAACTTCTTCGGCGCCATCGCACCCAGCACGAGCGCGGCCAAAGCGATCGTTGCGAACATCACCGCCAGCAGCAGCGGGCGCCGGCGACCTTCCTCCATCGCCATCGGCAGTAGGGGGACCACCGCAGAGCTCCGCTGCGGCGGCCGCCATTCGACTAGATGGTTACTCACAGCGCGCGCTCTGCCACGGTGATGACGTCGCCGGGCGCAACGTCGAAGTTGGTCGACAGGTCACCGCTGTTGAGGATCTGCTCCAAGTGCACCGTGTAGTTGCCGGTTTCGCTGCCGTTCTTGCGATACAGGCTGGAGCGGTCCGCTGCGGCGAACTCGGTGACGCCGCCGGCGGCCAGCACCGCGTCGAGCACGGTCATGCCGGGACGGTACGGGATCGACACCGGCTGTCGCACCGCGCCGGTGACGCGGACACGGGACAGGTACTCGTGGCTGCGCAGTTCGCTCAGGATCACGGCGACCTGCGGATCGCGGATGTAGGTCGAGAGACGCTCCTCGATGTCCTTGGCTACTTCCGGCGGCGTGCGGCCGCCAGCGGAAACATCGCCGAGCAACGGCACCGAGATCATTCCGTCGGGACGGACCGGACCGGTGCTTTCGAGTTCCGGATTGCGCCACACCGACACGGTGACGACATCATCGACGCCGATCTGGTAAGGCTCGGCTGCCGCGGTGTCGACCGGTGGCGGACCATTGCCGGCGCTACCGGATGTGGCGCAGGCGGCGAGAAGGACAGACAACGATAGAGCGAGCAGGACAGTGAGTAGGTTTTTCATGTGGGTCATCTCCAGGTGCCACCCAATGGAACGGAGCAGGCATGTGGTCCCGGCCAAACCGGAAGGCAGGCCGCGTGCGGCGCAGACGCCGCCATTGCTATGCGCGCCGCTGTCGCGATGACATCGGCATTGATCCGTCTCCACGGCACAGCGCACACAGGGTGAGCGATACCGCTGCTCGGTCCTTGCTGCATCACACGTTCTTCGAGCCACAACATGTGTGGCTGCATGGGCCGCGGAATGCCGGCTGGTCGAGTTCGAGCGAAGCCGGGGAAATCCGCCAAGAAAACGGTTACACCCGACTCGCCCCCACGCACTTGCAACTTCACGCGCCATTGATGTCTCGGCGTAGGTGAAATCGTGGTGACGACAGTCGAAACGCAGCCGCGCATGCCGCCGATGCAGGGTTCAGATTCCTGACCGTGGCGAGGCCGCGGTGCGCGATCGAGCGCGTTGGCAGAAGCAAGTGTGGCCACGTTGTGCGATCGCATTGCGCAAGTGCGCCCATCAGGCCGATGCACACGGATTGTCCACACGGACCGCAGTGTTCCGCGCGGCCTCCTTGGTGCCGCGGCCGAACCCGACCATCAATTCCTTGAGGATGATCAATGCGAGTTCTGGTATCCGGCGGTGCGGGATATATCGGCAGTCACACCTGTGTGGTCCTGGCCCAGCGCGGACATCGCGTCACGGTCGCAGACAGCCTCGTCAACAGCTCTCCCGGCGCACTGCGACACCTGGCGCGGGTCATCGGCGCACCGGTGGATTTCCACCGCGTCGACCTGCGCGACCGCGATGCGCTCTCGGAACTCTTCGCCACCCACTGCTTCGATGCCGTGATCCACTTTGCCGGCTTGAAGGCGGTGGGTGATTCGTGCCGGCGTCCGCTGGAGTACTTCGACAACAACATCAGCGGGACCATCGTGCTGCTGCAGGCGATGCAGGACGCCGGCGTGCGGCGGATGGTGTTCAGCTCGTCGGCAACCGTGTACGGCGATCCCGAGCGGGTGCCGGTGCAGGAAGATGCACGGCTGCAGGTCACCAATCCGTATGGCCGGACCAAGCTGGTGCTGGAGCAGCTGATCAGCGACGTCGGCGGCGCCGATGATGCGTTCCGCGCGGCCACGCTGCGCTATTTCAACCCGGTCGGCGCGCACGCCTCGGGGCTGCTCGGCGAAGACCCGGCGGGCGTGCCCAACAACCTGATGCCCTACATCTGCCAGGTCGCGGTGGGCCGGCGCAGGAAGCTGTCGGTTTTTGGCGGTGACTACCCGACCATCGACGGCACCGGCGTGCGCGATTACCTGCACGTGGTCGACCTGGCGCGCGCGCACGCCGATGCACTCGAGTGCCTGGAGCGCACCGACCGCAACGTCACCGTCAACCTTGGCACCGGCCGCGGCATCAGTGTGCTGCAGTTGCTGCAGGCATTCGAGCGCGCGTCGGGGCGCAAGATCCCCTACGAGATCGTCGATCGCCGGCCGGGCGACGTGGCCGAGCTGTACGCCGACCCGGCCCTGGCGCAGCAGCTGCTGGGGTGGCGCGCCGAACTGGACGTTGATGCGATGTGCCGCGACGCATGGCGCTGGCAATCGAAGCACCCCCAGGGCTATCGCGACCCGGTCTCGCTGCCGTTGGTGCCGACCCTGGCCACGGTCCGCTCCCGGCCCCCGGAACTCGAACCGGCCCGCGAAGTACGCGCGCCGGTGGGCGGTGCCAAGAAAACAGGCACCGGAGAAGCCACCACCCGGTTCTAGCCCGGCACTGCGCGCCCCTGCCATGCGGCAGTGGCGCCGCAACGGGGACAGCGCTGGGTGCTGTTCAATCCAGCAATGCTTCGGCCACACGCGCGGGTTGCGCCATCCAGCCGAAGTGATCGGCCGACACGCCCAGCGCCTGCGCATCCAGCTCGACCGTCGACACCCGCGCACGCGGCATTTTCGACAGCAGGAACCGCAGCGACGACGCCGGGGCCAGCCAGTCTTCGGCCAGGACCACGGCGCGCACGGCCGGCGCCAGCTGGGACATCGAACCATCAAGATCGAGGTCGCCATCCGGCGTGGCGTAGCGCCCGCTCAGCGCGGTTGCGGCCCAGTCGTGGATCAGGCTGCGCGCTTCTTCCCCACCGAAGCCGATCCGGCGGCCGGGCAGCGCGCCGCAGCGATCGCTCAGCCACGGCAGGAACCGGTACACCAGCGGCAGCCAGTAGCGCGTCGGCGGCGGAAACGCGCGCCAGTACGGCGCGCCGCTGGCGACCAGCCACAACCGCCGGGCTGTGTCGGGCGCCAGCGCCAGACGGCAGCAGGCCAGTTGGCCGCCCAGGCTGTGGCCGCCGATGATGCGTGCGGCCCCGGGTGCGGCTTCCGGCAATGCGTCGAGCATCGCCGCTTCGCTGGTCGGCAGGTCGAGCGTCAGCAACTGCCGATAGCCCCAGTCCCGGGTCCGTGACGGGCGCAGATCGCTGCTGCCGTTGCCGCGCCACTCGTGCAGGAACACCGCGACGCCGCGTTTCGCCAGCGACTCGGCAAACGGCAGGTAATGCCGCGCGGCCACGCCCAGCGCTGGCAGCCACAGCAGCGATGCGACCGGTTGCTCCGGGAGGCGGGCCAGCAACGTGAACGCGTGGCCGTCGGCAGCCTCCAGCGGCATTTCCAGTGAGCGCAACTCGTTCATGGGTCCGTTGCCGACTGCCGCGTCGCCGCACCCAGATGATCGAGCACGACGACGTCGCTTCGGCCCGGCCGGTAACCGCGCCGCAGTGCATCGGACACGTAGTCGGTCGCGGCCGCGCAAGCGCCCTGCAGCGAGCTGCCGCGGCACAGGTGCGCCGCGATCGCCGAGGCCAGCGTGCAGCCGGTGCCGTGGCCGGCGAGGTCCAGCCGGCGATGCGTGAATGCGGCGGTGCCATCGGCATCGTGGAAGCGGTCGATCACCTCGTCGCCTTCGTCCAGGTGCCCGCCCTTGAGCAGCACCGCCTGCGCGCCGAGGCCGCGCAGCTCGGCCAGCGCGGCGCGTGCGGCGGCGGCATCGGCAATGCGCCGGCCGAGCAGCAGCTCGGCCTCGGGCGTGTTGGGCGTGACCAGCGTGGCCAGCGGCAGCAGGCGCTTGCGCAAGGCATCCAGCGCATCGTCGGCTAGCAGCTTTGCACCGGAGGTGGCCACCATCACCGGGTCGAGTACCACGTGCGGCGGACGGTGGGTTTCCAGCGCATCGGCCACCGTGGCGATGACTTCGGCCGAGGCCAGCATGCCGAGCTTGACCGCGCCGATGCGGAAGTCGGCGAAGCAGGCGTCGATCTGCGCACGCAAAAACGCCACCGGCGGTACGTGCACCGCGGTCACCCCGCGCGTGTGCTGCGCGGTCAGGGCGGCGATCGCGCTCAACCCGTGCACGCTCAGCGCGGCGAAGGTCTTGAGGTCGGCCTGGATGCCGGCGCCGCCGCCGGAGTCGGAGCCGGCGATGGTCAGGGCGCAGAGCGGGCGGGTGTCGGGCGGGGTCGTCATGACGGCATTGTCGCGTCTTTCGACGGCGTTGCTTGGTAGGAGCGGCTTCAGCCGCGATCGAAAAATCGTTGGGGTCGATCCGATCGCGGCTGAAGCCGCTCCTACAGATGCAGGATGAGGCGCTACAGCACCTCGGACGCGTAATCGGCCAGGCGCGATCGCTCACCGCGCCGCAGCGTGACGTGTGCGCTGTGCGGCCAGTTCTTGAACCGGTCCACCGCGTAGGTCAGGCCCGAGGTGGTCTCGGTCAGGTACGGCGTATCGATCTGCTCGACGTTGCCCAGGCAGACGATCTTGGTGCCCGGACCGGCGCGGGTGATCAGCGTTTTCATCTGCTTGGGGGTGAGGTTTTGCGCCTCGTCCAGGATCAACCAGCGGCTCAGGAACGTGCGCCCGCGCATGAAATTCAGCGAGCGGATCTTGATCCGCGAGGCGAGCAGGTCGTTGGTCGCCGCGCGGCCCCAACTGCCGCCTTCCTGGTTGTGGGTGAGCACCTCCAGGTTGTCGGTCAGCGCGCCCATCCACGGCGTCATCTTCTCCTCCTCGGTGCCGGGCAGGAAGCCGATGTCCTCGCCTACGCTGACCGTCGCGCGGGTCATGATGATCTCCCGATAGCGCTGCTGGTCCATGGTCTGGGCGAGCCCGGCCGCGAGCGCGAGCAGGGTCTTGCCGGTGCCGGCGGTGCCGAGCAGGGTGACGAAATCGATCTCCGGATCCATCAGTGCGTTGAGCGCGAAGTTCTGCTCGCGGTTGCGTGCATTGATGCCCCACACCGCGTGCTGGCTGTGGCGGAAATCATCGACGATCTGCAACGTCACGCGGGCATCGGTGACCCTGGAGACAGTGAGCTGGGATTCGTCGTCGCCGGGCAGGTACAGGTACTGGTTGGGATACCACTCGTCGTCATCGGCGCGGCTGATCTCGTAATAGGTCCGGCCCTTGTCGGTCCAGGACTTGAGGTCCTTGCCGTGGCGCTGCCAGAAATCCTCCGGCAGCGCAGTGGCGCCGGTGTAGAGCAGGTCGAAATCGTCGAGCGCGCGGTCGTTCTCGTAGTCTTCCGAGGCGATGCCGGCGATCGCGGCCTTGATCCGCAGGTTGATGTCCTTGGAGACGAACACCACCGGCGCGTCTGGCTGGCTTTCCTTGAGCGCCAGGATCGCGCCGAGGATCGCGTTGTCCGGTACCACCGCGCCGAAGCGCTTGCCCGCGTCGAAGTTGTCGGTCTGGAAACGCAGGCAGCCGATGCTCTGCGCGCTGCGCAGCTGCAGTCCCTGTGGCCGGCTGAGCGCGATGCCCGAATGGATCCGCTCGGTGCCCGCGGCCTCGACCAGTTCGTTGAGAAAGCGGCTGACCTGACGCGCGTTGCGGCTGGCTTCGGAGGTGCCCTTCTTGCCGTTGTCGAGTTCCTCGATCACCTGCATCGGCAGGTAGACGTCGTGCTCCTCGAACTTGAACAGCGCGGTCGGGTCGTGCATGAGCACGTTGGTGTCGAGCACGTAGATCCGCTTGCTTCGTGTCATTCCAATGCCTCGTGGCGGTGGGCGGGGGCGGTGGGCGGGTGGGGTGGTGGAACTACGGCAGTGCGGCGTATGCCGGGCAGGGACAGGCCACCACGGACCCGCGGGGCGGCGTGGTGGAGAAAGATGACATCGGGGAGATCACTGAGCTGCGGCCGCCCCTGGCGTGCCTGCAGCGCCGGACAAGCCGCTCAGTGCATCCAGCACGGCCTGCGCGTGTCCGGGCACCTTCACCGGCCGCCATGACCGGGCGATGACGCCCTGTGGGTCGATCAGGAAAGTACTGCGCTCGATGCCCATCACCTTGCGGCCGTACATGTTCTTTTCCTTGATGACGCCGAAGGCATTGCACAGCGCCTCGTCCGGATCGCTGACCAGGTCGAATGCGAATCCCTGTTTGGCGCAGAAGTTCTGGTGCGACTTGAGCGAATCACGCGACACGCCGAGCACCACGGCGTCGAGTTGCCTGAACTGCGGCAACAGCGCGTTGAAGTCCCGCCCTTCGGTGGTGCAGCCCGGCGTGCTGTCCTTCGGATAGAAGTACAGCACCAGCCACTGATGCCGGTAATCGCAGAGGCGGGCGGTCTCGCCGCTCGACAGGGCCAGGGGCAGATCGGAGGGCGCGTTGTTGCCGTGGATCGAGTCGCCGGTGTCGAGCATCTTTACGTTCGCTCCTGTGCTTTCAATGCTGCTGTTGCGTCGTCATTTCACCGGAAAATGCCAGGCGGACAGCATCAGAACTTCATCGGATCCATGATCGCGTCGAGGTTGAGGTGGTCGCAGAATTCCAGGAAGTCATCGCGCAGCGCGGCGATATGCATGCTCGCCGGCACGCCGACCGTCACCTGCGCCGAGAACATGTCCGCGCCGGTCTGCATCGCCCGGTAGCGCGTGCAGTGCAGGCTCTCGATGGTGATGCCCTGGCGGTCGAAGAAATCGGCAAGCTGGAACGCGATGCCCGGCTTGTCGGCCGCCACCACCTCGACGATGTACGGCAACAGGTCCGAGCGCACCTGCTTGGCGCCGGTCCGGTACCAGTTCAGCTTCAGGTCTTCCTCGCGCTCCAGGCGGGCCAGCATCGCCTCGAGCTTGGCGATCGAATCCCACGAGCCGATCGCCAGCGCGGTCACCGAGACATCGCGGCCGACGGTGGACAGGCGGGCATCGACCAGGTTGCAGCCGCTGTCGGCGATCCGGCGCGACACCGACAGCAGCGGCGACTCCGGATGCGTCGTGTAGGCGTTGATCAGGAGGTGGTTTTCATTCGGCGACGGCCGGGAATCAGAGTCAGTCAAGGCGGCGCCTGCGTGTGGGAGCGGTGTATATCCGGACGAACCGCGGTCCGGCATGAACGGCAGCCCGCGCGGGCTGCGGCTTTGCGGCCAGCATACTTGCCGGCGCTTTCGCGCCGCAAGCGACCGCGGCGGTGCCTGAGGCGGCGTCCGGGATGGACTTGTTCAGACTTTCCCGATTAGCATCACCGGCCATGCGTGCATGTGTGTACGCCCCGTCCAGCCACCTACCCGCAAAGGCCTGCACTTGCGACTTTCCGGCAGCATCACCGCGCTGGCCACCCCGTTCGACGCCAGCGGCGAACTCGACCTGGACGCCTGGCACCAGCTGCTGGCGCTGCAGCTCGATGGGCGCACCCAGGGCATCGTGGTGGCTGGTTCCACCGGCGAGGCGGCGGCGTTGTACGACGCCGAGTACGACACCCTGCTGCGCAGCGCGGTGGAGCTGGTCGCCGGGCGCATCCCGGTGCTGGCCGGCACCGGCCAGTCCAATACCGCCAAGACCGTCGAGCAGACCCGCCGCGCGGCCGCGCTGGGTGCCGACGCCGCGCTGGTGGTCACCCCGCCCTACGTGCGCCCGCCGCAGGCCGGGCTGGTCGCGCATTACCGGGCAGTCGCCGACGACACGGCCCTGCCGGTGGTGCTCTACAACGTGCCCGGCCGTACCGGCGGCGACCTGCTGCCGGAGACCGTGGCGGAACTGGCCGGCCACCCTCGGATCATCGGCATCAAGGAAGCGCGCAGCGAGCCCGAGCGCATGCAGGCCTTGCTGGAGTTCAAGAGCGCCGACTTCGCGGTGCTCAGTGGCGATGATCCGACCGCGTGCCGCGCAATGCTGGCCGGCGCCGACGGGGTGATTTCGGTCGGCTCGAACGTACTGCCGGCTTCGTTCCGTCGCCTGTGTGATCTGGCCCGCGCCGGCGACACCGGTCCGGCGCAGGACTGGGATGCGCGCCTGCGCGCCGCCTACGATTTCCTCGGGATCGAATCCAACCCGATTCCGGTCAAGGCCCTTCTCGCGTTGCAGGGCATCGGCCATGGCCTGCGCCTGCCGATGCTGCCGCTGTCGGCCGCTCATCACGACGCCGCGATCACCATGGTCGGCGCCATTCGCGAACTCGAAAACGTCTGCCGCGAATCCTTCGCGGCGTGAACCCGCAGGAGATTGCCATGCGTTCCCCCCAGCTCCACTCGATATCCCGTGTCGTGATCACCGGCCTGCTGGTGGCCGGCGTCGCCGCCACCTCCGGCTGCAGCTGGTTCCGCAAGGGCAACGACCTGTATGCGCAGAACCCGGAAAGCCGCCCACTGGAAGTGCCGCCCGACCTGGATCTGCCGCGGGCAGACGCCGCCATGGCAACGCCCAGTTCGGTGACGGCCTCGGGCCAGGCCGTGCCGGCACCGACGCCAGCAGCGGCCGCATCGCCGCCAGATGCGGGCGCATCGGCCGGCACCGGCTTCACCATGCCCGGCAGTCGCGACGAAGTATTCAACCGGGTCGGCGAAGCGCTGGGTGGCATCGACGGTGTCGAGGTGGCCAGCCGCGCGCAGTTGCTTGGCGTATTCGACGTGAATTACGAGGGCAGCAACTTCCTGGTGCGCGTCACCGACGCCGAAGCCGGCGCTCGCGTGTCGGCCCTGGATCCGCGCGGCCAGCCGGCCACCGGTGACGCACCGGCCCGCCTGATCGCGGCACTGCAGGCGGCGATCGGCGGCAACTGATCGCATCAACGGCGCGTAACGAAAAACGGGCGCTCGGCGCCCGTTTTTTGTCTGTCCTCGCCACCTGTAGGAGCGGCTTCAGCCGCGAGCTCTTCCACAAGCGCGAGCTCTTCCACAAACACTAGTCATCGCAATCGGTTCGCGGCTGAAGCCGCTCCTACAAAAACGGCGCACCTTAGCGTTCGAGCAGTTCCAGCTTGCCTGGCTTGTCTTCCCATTCCTTGGCGTCGGGTGCGCCGTCCTTGCGGGTGGTGAGCACCGGCCAGGCCTTGGCGAGCTCGGCGTTGAGCGCGACGAATGCTTCCTGCCCGGCGGGCACGTCGTCTTCTGGATAGATCGCGTTGATCGGGCATTCCGGCTCGCACAAGGTGCAGTCGATGCACTCGTCCGGATCGATTACCAGGAAATTGGGGCCTTCGTGGAAACAGTCGACCGGGCACACCTCGACACAGTCGGTGTACTTGCACTTGATGCAGTTCTCGGTGACGACGAAGGGCATTGCTGGGCTCGGTTGCGTTGCTGCGGGTAGTTTAGCGGCTGCGGGCCATCTGCGCCGGGACCGACTCGCGTGAGCCGGCGCTTCGCGCTTGTGAGGTCGCTCGCTGCGCTCGCTGTAAGTCGCCGGCTGCGCCGGCTGTAAACAGTAAACGGGAGAGGCAACACCAACAGCGCTCGTCTTTTGCTGTTACCACTTGCCGTTTACAGGCGCGCAGCGCCGACTTTCAGGCCGCAACGCGGCCGACTCGCCGCCCTAGAGCGACGAAACCCGCACATCGCTGCGCAGGCTCCGAAGCGTCGTCCCTGCGGACGACTGCGAAAAATTGGCGCTCCCTACGAGATTCGAACTCGTGTTTTAGCCTTGAGAGGGCCACGTCCTAGGCCTCTAGACGAAGGGAGCAGGGTCCGCGCTCAACTCTCAACGAAGCGCGGCCTGCTAGTATATGCGCCGCTGTTGCCGCCGGCAACGGCTTAGGACGACCGAATCGAACTTGACTGAAAACTTTCCCAACCGCGGCGAAGCCCGCTCGATGCCGACCGACAACGATCCCGCCCATCCCATGCTCCGGCTCATTCCGCGCGACGGGCACAACGTCTCGCGCAAGGACATCAGTTCGAGCGCGCTGCGCGTGCTCTACCGGCTGCGCGATGGGGGCTTTGGCGCCTACCTGGTCGGTGGGGCGGTGCGCGACATCCTCGTCGGCGGCCACCCCAAGGACTTCGACGTCGCTACCGACGCGACCCCGGAGCAGGTCAAGCAGCTGTTCCGCAACTGCCGCCTGATCGGACGGCGCTTCCGCCTGGCGCACGTGGTGTTCGGGCGCGAGATCATCGAGGTCGCCACCTTTCGCGCCAATGTCGACGACGGCAGTGGCGACCGTGAGCTGCACGAGGGCGGCCGGCTGCTGCGCGACAACGTCTACGGCACGATCGAGGAGGACGCGATCCGTCGCGACTTCACCGCCAACGCGCTGTACTACGCGATCGAGGACTTCTCGGTGCGCGACTACACCGGCGGCTTCGAGGATGTGCAGAACCGCTTGATGCGGCTGATCGGCGATCCGGAAACACGCTATCGCGAAGATCCGGTGCGGATGCTGCGGGCGGTACGCCTGGCGGCCAAACTCGACTTCGAGATCGAGGCGGCCACCGCGGCGCCGATCCCCCAGCTGGCGCCACTGCTGAGCGAAGCTGCGCCGGCGCGGTTGTTCGAGGAATGCCTCAAGCTGTTCCTGTCCGGCCATGCGGTCGAAAGCTTCCTGCGCCTGGAGCGGCATGGCCTGCTGCAGACGCTGTTGCCCGAAAGCGCCGCCGCGCTTAAGTCCAACCGCAGCGGTGCGCTGCGGCGGATGCTGATCGAGGGCCTGCGCGGGACCGATCACCGCGTCGCCAATGACGAGCCGGTATCGCCGGCGTTCCTGTTCGCGCTGCTGCTGTGGCCGGCCTACTGCCGCGCGCTGATGGCGCTGCAGGCGCAGGGCATGCACACGGTCGAAGCGCAGCGCCGTGCTGCCGATCGGGTCACCCTGCACCAGCTCGGCACGGTCGCGCTGCCGCGGCGGTTCTCGCTGCCGATGCAGGAGATCTGGCTGCTGCAGTCGCGCTTCTCGCAACGCCAGCGCAAGCGTGTGTTCCGCCTGCTGGCGCATCCGCGTTTCCGCGCCGCGTTCGATTTCCTGGCGCTGCGCCTGTCGGCATCCGACGAGCATGCCGACGACGTCGAGTTCTGGCGCGAGGCGCAGACCCAGCCGGGCGATGCGCTGGCGGCCCAGCTCGACGCGCAGGCGCAGGACGATGTCGAGAGCGACGCGGCACCACGCAAGCGTCGCCGTCGCCGTCGCAATCCCGCCGCGGCCGAGTGACCAAGCCGTGGTCGCTGCTCCGGCCCGGCCCTGCATCTGCTTCATCGGCCTAGGTGCCAACCTCGGCGACCCCGCGGCCAGCGTGCGTGCTGCCTTCGCATCGCTCCAGGCGCTGCCGGCGAGCGGGCTGCTGAAAACATCCCGCCTGTATCGCACTCCGGCCTGGGGCGTCACGGCGCAGCCGGATTTCATCAACGCGGTGGCGATGATCCAGACCGCACTGCCCGCGCCCGCGCTGCTCGAGGCGCTGCTCGACATCGAACGCCTGGCCGGACGCGACCGGCGCAGCGACGGCAGCGGTCGCTGGGGGCCGCGCACGCTCGACCTGGACCTGCTGCTGTATGGCGATGCGGTGATCAACCAGCCTGGCTTGTGCGTGCCGCATCCGCACCTTCACGAGCGAGCGTTCGTGCTGCTGCCGTTGGTCGAGATCGCCCCCGACACGCACATTCCGGGCGTCGGCCCGGCCTGCCGGTCACTCGCGGCGATGGCGACCGATGGCATACAGGCGCTAGGCTAGTCGCATGTACGCCTCGACCCCCACCGACAAGCCGTGGACGGTGCCGGCGCTGGCCGAGGCCAGGCGCGAGGGCCGCAAACTGGTGATGCTGACCTGCTACGACGCCGGCTTCGCGCGCGTGCTCGACGCCAATGGCGCCGACCTGGTGCTGGTCGGGGACTCGCTGGGCATGGTGGTGCAGGGCCAGGCCAGCACGCTGCCGGTCACGGTCGCGGACATCGCGTACCACACCCGATGCGTGGCGCGCGGGCTGTCGCGCAGCCTGCTGGTCGCCGACCTGCCGTTCCAGTCCGACGCAGACCCGCAGCGCGCGTTGGAAGCCTCGACCACGCTGCTGCAGGCCGGCGCGGCGATGGTCAAGCTGGAAGGCGCGGGACACAAGCTCGAGGTCATCGCCTATCTGGTCGAGCGCGAGATCCCGGTCTGCGCACACCTGGGCCTGACCCCGCAGTCGGTGCTGCGACTCGGCGGCTACAGGGTCCAGGGGCGCGATGACGCCGCGGCCGAACAGGTGCGCGCCGATGCCCGTGCGGTGGCCGAGGCCGGCGCGGCGCTGCTGGTGCTCGAATGCGTGCCAACCCCACTGGCCGCGGCGATCACTGCCGAGGTGGGCATTCCGACGATCGGCATCGGTGCCGGCCCGCAATGCGACGGGCAGGTGCTGGTGCTGCACGATCTGCTCGGCCTGGACAGCGGCCATCGCCGGCCCAAGTTCGTCAAGGACTTCCTGGCCGAGGGCGGCTCGGTGGCCGGCGCGGTGCAGGCATTCGCCGCCGCGGTCCGCGAAGGTCGGTTTCCCGACGCCACGCATTCCTATGCCTGAAGCGGGAAGCCTTTGACGCGGATCAACGCGGATAAAAGACGCGGATAAAGCACTCTATTCCATAGAGCTTTATCCGCCTTTTTTTGCTCTGATCCGCGTCAGAAGCTTTTTTTGAAGAATCCTCAATGATCGAGACCGTCACCGAACTGGCCGAGCTGCGTGCACGCATCATTGAATGGAAGCGCGCCGGGCTGCGGGTCGGGTTCGTGCCGACGATGGGCAACCTGCATGCCGGCCATCATTCCCTGGTCGCGCTGGCCCGCGCGCGCGCCGATCGCGTGGTTGCCAGCGTATTCGTGAACCCCACCCAGTTCGGTCCGGACGAGGACTACGCGCGTTATCCACGTACCCTCCAGGCCGATGCCGATGGGCTGCAGGCGGCCGGCTGCGACCTGCTCTGGTTGCCGTCGGTGGAGACGATGTACCCCTTCGGTCCAGCGGCGACCGTGCAGGTGCGGGTGCCGGGCGTCTCCGGGGTGCTGGAGGGGGCACATCGCCCCGGGCATTTCGATGGCGTGGCGACCGTGGTCGCGCGCCTGTTCAACCAGGTGCAGCCGGACGTGGCGGCATTCGGGCGCAAGGACTATCAACAGCTTGCGGTGGTCCGTTATCTGGTGAGCGACCTGGCATTCCCGCTGGAGTTGCTGGCGGGCGAGACCCTGCGTGAGGGCGATGGCCTGGCGATGAGTTCGCGCAACCAGTACCTGTCGGCGCAAGAGCGCCCGCGCGCGGCGGAGATCCGGCGCACGCTTGAAGCCATGCGCGATGCGGCCAGGCAGGGCAGGGCACCCGCGGCGGTCGAGGCCGAGGCCGCCCAGCGGCTGACGGCCGCCGGGTTCCAGGTCGACTACGCCGCGCTGCGCCGCCCCGATCTGGGCGAGGTGCGCGGGACGGCCGGTGAGGAGAGCGGCCGGGTCGCGCTGATCGCCGCCCGCCTGGGACGTACCCGGCTGATCGACAACCTTGAGTTCAGCGTCTGACTGCGCCGCGGTAGAGCCGAGCTTGCTCGGCTGCAGCCGTTGCACGGCTTGCGCGCAGCCGAGCGAGCTCGGCGGCTCACCCTCCGCGCATCCGACCCAGTTCGACGGGACCTTCTTCGCAGCCGAGCAAGCTCGGCTCTACGCTCGCTGATGCTCCGTCATGTTGCAGCGCGCCATCCGCTGCTAGACTCGCATTTTCCTCGACGCCCGCGCGCCTGCGGACGGAGCCGAATCCATGCAATTGAACCTGCTCAAGGCCAAGATCCACCGAGCCACCGTGACCCACGCCGAGCTGCACTATGAAGGCTCCTGCGCGATCGACAGCCGCCTGCTCGACATCTCCGGGATCCGCGAGTACGAGCAGGTGCACATCTTCAACATCAACAATGGCCAGCGTTTCGTGACCTATGCCATCCGGGGTGAGGAAGGCAGCGGCGTGATTTCGGTCAACGGCGCGGCCGCGCACCTGGCGCAGCCAGGCGACCTGGTGATCATCTGCGCCTACGGCGCCTGCGACGAGGCCGAAGCGGCCAATTTCAAGCCGACCCTGGTCTATGTCGATCGCGACAACCGGCTGACCCACACCAACCATTCCATTCCGGCCCAGGCGGCCTGATCGAAGCCACAGGGTTGAGCCCGGATGATCGGACCGGCATGACGGCGCAACTCACCGCGGTTCTCGGCGCGCATGCCGCGCGGTTGGAGGACGCCTCGATCGCCGGGTTGTTCCAGGCCGACCCGGCCCGCGCGCAGGACTTCGCGCTGCGGGTCGGCCCGCTCTACGCCAGCTTTGCGCGGCAGCGCTACGACCGCGCGGCGCTCGATGCGCTGTTCGCGGCCGCCGAGGCGGAGCATGTCGCCAGCCGGATGCGTGCGCTGTTCAATGGCGAGCAGGTCAATACCACGGAGCGACGGGCGGCCCTGCACACCGCGCTGCGCGGTGACCTGTCGACGGCACCCGCCGCGCGCCAAGCACATGCGCAGGCCAGCGCCGCACGGGAGCGGATGGCCGCGCTGTACGCGGAGCTCGCCGACAGCGATGTCACCGATGTGGTCAGCATCGGCATCGGCGGCTCCGACCTCGGCCCGCGTTTGGTGGTCGATGCCCTCTCGGGCCCGGCGCCGGACCGCTTCCGGGTTCACTTCCTGTCCAATGTCGATGGCGCCGCGGCGCAGCGCCTGCTTGCGGGACTCGATGGCGGGCGCACCGCGGTCCTGCTGATCTCCAAGAGTTTCGGCACCCAGGAGACGCTGCTCAACGGCGCGATTCTGCGCGACTGGCTGGATGATGACGCTCGCCTGTTCGCGATCACCGCCAATAGCGAACGCGCGCACGCGGCATTCGCGATTCCGCCCGAGCGTATCCTGCCGATGTGGGACTGGGTCGGCGGCCGCTATTCGCTGTGGTCGGCGGTGGGATTCCCGATCGCGCTGGCGATCGGCATGGACCGGTTCGAGGCGTTGCTTGCCGGCGCCGCGGAATTGGATGCCCACGTCCTGCAGGCGCCATTGCGCGAAAACCTGGCCGCCTGGCATGCGCTCACAGCGGTGTGGAATCGCAATGCGCTCGGACTGACCAGCCACGCGGTCGTGCCCTACGACGAGCGACTCAAGCTGCTGCCGAACTACCTGCAGCAGCTTGTGATGGAAAGCCTCGGTAAATCGGTGCGGCACGATGCTGCACCGGTTGACACCGACACGGTGCCGGTGTGGTGGGGCGGGGTGGGCACCGACACCCAGCACAGCTTTTTCCAGGCGCTGCACCAGGGCACGCAGATCGTGCCGATGGACCTGATCGGCACGATGCGCAGCGACGCCCTCTACGGCGAGAACCAGCGCGTGTTGTTGGCCAACCTGTTGGGCCAGGCCGAGGCGCTCGCCAATGGCGAGCACAACGACGACCCGCATCGCGCCTACGCCGGCAATCGCCCGAGCACGCTGTGGCTGCTCGACGCGCTCGATGCGCGCGCGCTCGGCGCACTGCTGGCGATGTACGAGCACAGCGTGTTCATCCAGGCATGCATGTGGGGCATCAATCCATTCGACCAGTTCGGAGTCGAGCTCGGCAAGCAGGTCGCCGGGCGCTTGCTGCCGGCCCTGGCCGGCGAAGGCGAGCCCGCCGATCCGGTCACGCGCGAACTGATCGCGCAGTTGCGTCAGCGGTCGTAAGCAAGAGCTTCTGACGCGGATCAGAGCTAAAAAAGGCGGATAGGAGCGAACAAAAGCTCCTGTTCTAATTACTTGCATTCGCTCTTTCCGCGTTGATCCGCGTCGAATGCCTTCCTCCTAACCTGTAGGAGCGGCTTCAGCCGCGATCGGGACGGGACGCGACCAGGTGGAGATTCGGTCGAAAATATTCTGACGCGGATCAGAGCCAAAAAGGCGGAAAAGAGGCTCCTGTTTTGATCTGCTCGTATCCGCTCTTTCCGCGTTGATCTGCGTCCAATGCCTTACGGTCAGATCCGAGGAAGGCAAGGACTCGCGGCTGAAGCCGCTCCTACAGGGGCCGGTTCGCGCCGTGGCGGGTTAGCGCCCATTCGACATGCTCGCGCACGACGGCATCGTCGCAATCTCGCCGCGACTCCAGCGCGGCGATGACCTCCGGTGTGGTCGGCGCATTGCCCAGCGCCACCGCGATATTGCGCAGCCATCGCGCATGGCCGCTGCGCCGGATCGCCGAGCCTTCGGTGCGCTGCAGGAACTCGGCCTGGCTCCATGCGAACAGCTCCGCCAGCGTGGCGCGATCCAGGTCGTTGCGGGCGCGGAAATCCGGCTCGTCGGTGCGCTTGGCGAACTTGTTCCACGGGCAGGCCAGTTGGCAGTCGTCGCAGCCGAAGATGCGGTTGCCGATCGGCGCGCGGAGTTCCTCGGGGATCGAACCCTCATGCTCGATGGTCAGATAGGAGATGCAGCGCCGTGCATCGAGCCGGTACGGCGCGGTGATCGCCTGGGTCGGGCAGACGTCGATGCAGCGGTTGCAGCTGCCGCAGTGCGCGGTGGCCGGCACGTCCAGGGGCAGTGGCAGGTCGACGTAGATCTCGCCGAGGAAAAACCACGACCCGCCATCCTTGTCGATCAGGCAGGTGTGCTTGCCGATCCAGCCCAACCCGGCGTTGCGTGCGAGTGCGCGTTCCAGCACCGGCGCGGAATCGACGAACACGCGGTGACCGAAGGGGCCCACGAGTTCGGCGATGCGATCGGCGAGGCGCTGCAGGCGCTGCCGCATCAGCTTGTGGTAGTCGCGGCCGAGTGCGTAACGGGCGACGTAGGCGCGCTCGCCATCGGCCAGGGTCTGCCAGGCGGCCTCGTCATCGTCGCGGCCGTAGTCCAGACCGACCGAGATCACCCGCAGCGTGCCGGGGATCAGTTCCTGCGGCCGCGCGCGCATCGTGCCGTGCCGCGCCATCCAGTCCATCGATCCGTACAGCCCCTGCGCGAGCCAGTCGCGCAGGTGGGCCTCATCGTCAGCGAGTTCGATGCCGGTGATGCCGCAGCGCTGGAACCCGAACTCGCGCGCAAGCGTGCGGATGCGCTGCGCGAGCGCGAAATAATCTGCGCTCTGCTCGGGTGCGCGATCGACGGCGGTGGCGGGTGCGGAAGACGGGCTCACGATGTTGCAAGTATAGAATCGCGCGATGCCCGACGCCGTGACCCTGTTCGATGTCCATGCCCTGCGCGCGATCGAGGCGCGCGCGGCGCAGCGTCTGGGAGATCCCTACGAGTTGATGCGCCGCGCCGGCCAGGCGGCATGGCGCGAGACGTTGCGGCTGTGGCCGAGGGCACTGAGCATCCTGGTGGTCTGCGGGCCCGGCAACAACGGCGGCGACGGCTACCTGCTGGCCGGTCATGCGCGCGCGGCCGGCCGCTCGGTGAAGGTACTGCGGCTGCCGCAGCATGCCCCGCGCGGCGCGCTGGCTGAACGCGCCTGTGTCGAATATCAGGCTGCGGGCGGCGGCATTTCGGAGTTCGGCGATGCGCTGCCGGCCACCGATCTGCTGGTCGACGCGCTGTTCGGCATCGGTTTGTCGCGCCCCGCGGATGAAAACGCCGCGCGGCTGATCGAGGCTATCAACCGGCAGTGCGCGCCGGTGTTGGCGCTCGATGCGCCCAGCGGCGTCGATGCACGATCGGGTGCGCGCCCGGGCGCGGCGGTGTGCGCGGGGCACACCCTGGAGTTCATCGCGGCCAAGGCGGGTTTGCGCACCGGTGCAGCGCTCGACTGCACCGGCAGCCTGGCAGTGGCGGATCTCGACCTTGCTCCGGACCAGTTCACCGCCATTGCCGGCAGCGCCGAGTGCTGGACCGTGCAACAGCTGGCCCGCAGCCTGCCGCGCCGGCTGCGCGACAGCCACAAGGGCGCGCATGGCCGCGTGCTCTGCGTCGGAGGAAGTCCCGGCCATGGCGGCGCGATAACGCTGGCGGCGGAAGCGGCGCTGCGCAGCGGCGCCGGACTGGTTGAGGTGGTCACGCGCAGCGCGCACGTCGCCGCGCTGCTGGCGCGTCGGCCCGAGGTGATGGTGCACGGTATCGATGATCACCCGACGGATGTCCTGGGCCCGCTCACAGGCGGCAGCGACGTGATCGCGCTGGGGCCCGGCCTGGGCCAGGAACGCTGGGGCCGGGACCTGTGGTCGCAAGCCTTGCAGGCGGACAAGCCGCTGGTGCTCGATGCCGATGCACTCAATCTGCTGGCGCAATCCCTGCAAGTGCTCGCGCCCGACACCATCCTGACGCCGCACCCGGGCGAAGCCGCACGCCTGCTCGGCTCCAGCACCGCCGGCGTGCAGGCAGACCGCTTCGCCGCGGCGCGCGCGCTGTGCAAGCGCTACGGCTGCGTGGTCGTGCTCAAGGGCGCCGGCAGCATCGTCGCCGCACCGGATCGGATGCCCCGGCTGATCGCCGCGGGCAATCCAGGCATGGCGGTGGCCGGCATGGGCGACGTGCTGACCGGCGTGATCGCGGCATTGCGCGCGCAGGGCCTGGCCGCGTTCGATGCCGCCAGCGTCGGCGCCCTGCTGCATGCGGTCGCCGGCGACCGCGCCGCGGCCGAGGGCGGCATGCGTGGACTGCTGCCCAGCGATCTGATGCCGTGGCTGCGCCACTGCGCGAACCCGGACGCACCCGCATGAGCGCCTACTGGTTGTCCGATCCGGCCGCGACCGACGCGCTCGGCGCACGACTGGCGCGGACGCGGCCGGCACGTGCGGTGGTGCACCTGCGCGGCGACCTCGGCGCAGGCAAGTCGACCCTCGCCCGCGCCTTGCTGCGTGCGTTGGGAGTCACGGGCGCGATCCGCAGCCCGACCTACACCCTGGTCGAGCGCTATCCACTACCGGCCGGCGGCGAGGCGTGGCACCTGGACCTGTACCGCATCGGTGATGCCGGCGAGTTGGAGTTCCTCGGGCTGGACGGCGACGAAGCCGTGCTGTGGTTGATCGAATGGCCCGAACGCGGCGCTGCAGCGCTGCCGCCCGCGGATCTGATCGTGCATCTGGCCATTGAGCGCCAGGGCCGGCAGGTCCGGCTGCAACCGGTGTCGGACGTGGGGGTCGCCTGGGCAGCGGCATGCAGCGCGACAGGGTCGTTTGCGGGCGGTTCCTGAACGATTTTGCAGGAAGTCGCGGCAGGTCACGGATTACAAAGGGAAAAGTGCTTGCAATCTGCCCGATCCGGTGCTTGACTACGGCCATGCGAGCCAAAGGCGCCATTGTCCACAGACTGCTGCTCGGGCTGGCGCTGCTTGCAGCGCTGACCTGGAACCTCGCCCATGCCAGTCAGATCACCGGTCTGGAGCTCAGCAACGGCGCCACCGGCACGCGCGCGGAAATCGCACTGGACCGCGCGGCCGAGTTCAAGGTCATCCGCCTGAGCGATCCCGACCGTCTAGTGATCGATCTCCCCGAGTCTTCGCTCGCCCGCGGCGTGCGCATCCCGGCCGGCAACGGCGTGGTCCAGTCGGTCCGCACCGGTCAGCCGACGCCGGGGACCACGCGCGTGGTGTTCGACCTGACCCAACGCATCGCCGTGCTGCAGCCGCGGATCGAGCAGGGCGCATCCGGTCCGAAGCTGGTGCTGGAATGGCCCGGCGACGGCGATGGTGCAAGCGGGCGGGTGGCCACACCGGAAGCCTCGCTACCCGGGCCGGGCCTCGCTGCCTCGACGCCGCCGCTGCACGAACCCACTGCGGCCCAGCAGGCGGCGGCATCGGCTGCGGCGACCACGCGGCTGATCACCGAACTGGCGGCGCGCGCTTCGCGCAACGTCGCCGCCGACTCCAATGCCGCCAGCAACGGCGTACAGACCACGGTGCCGGCTGCGATCCCCACCGACATACCCACCGGCCTGGCCACTGGCCAGCCCAATGCCGGCGCCGGCAAGACCCTGCAGCAGGTGATGCGCGGGCGCGGCATGCGGCCGCTGATCATCGCCATCGACGCCGGGCACGGCGGCCAGGACCCGGGCGCGATCGGCCAGGCCGGCAAGCGCGAGAAAGACATCACCCTGGCGATCGCGCGCGAGCTGGCGCGCCAGGTCGACGCGACACCCGGGCTCCAGGCCTACCTGACCCGCGACACCGATGTCTTTATCCCGTTGAACAAGCGCGCGCAACTGGCGCGCGCGGCCAAGGCCGACCTGTTCGTCTCGATCCACGCCGACGCCGCCGAGAACCGCAAGGCCAAGGGTTCGTCGGTCTACGTGCTGTCGCTGCGCGGGGCCTCGTCGCAGCGGGCGCGCTGGCTGGCCGACAAGGAGAACGCGGCCGACCTGATCGGCGGCGTCAGCCTGGCCAGGACCAACAACACGCTGGCCTCGGTGCTGCTCGACCTCACCCAGAGCGGCCACATGAAAGCCTCCGAGGACGCCGCCGCGCACGTGCTGGCCGGCCTCAAGCGCATCGGCAACAACCACAAGCCGCAGATCGAGCATGCCAATTTCGCGGTGCTGCGCACCTCCGACATGCCGGCGATGCTGGTGGAGACCGCGTTCCTGTCCAACCCGGACGAGGAAAAGCGGCTGATCGACCCCGCGTTCCAGAAGACCGTGGCGCGGGCGCTGCTCGACGGGGTCAATACCTATTTCACCCAGCAACCTCCGCCGGGCACGATGTACGCCGCCCGTGCCGAAGCGCAGTGGGCCACTGCCGGCACCGGTGGTTCGGTCGGGGGCAGCCGGTGAGTCGGCGCTTCGCGCCTGCAAACAGCAAGTAGTGAACAGCGTGGCTGTTGCCTCACTTACAAGCTGCGCAGCGGCGACGTTCCCACTCAGCAAGCTTCGGCTCCACGAGACCGCGTCGCCACCCCTGTAGGAGCGGCCCATGGCCGCGATGCTTGTCGACCCGAGGCCGGCGAAGCGCGGTCGCGCCGTTGGGGTCCTTCTGCATCGGCCCCGGCCGTCTCGCGATGTGAGCGAAGAGCTCGCGGCCATGGGCCGCTCCTACACTAGGCCCGGCGGGCCACGTGTTTGCTCCGCCGCGCCGCACCAAGCCGAGCAGCGCCGCAGGCGCGACTTCACTGCCGCTATCATGGTGCGCCCCCGCACAGTGCCGCGCATCCGTCCGTGACCATTCGTCAACTGCCTGACACCCTGATCAACCAGATTGCCGCCGGCGAGGTGGTCGAGCGGCCGGCTTCGGTGGTGAAGGAACTGGTCGAGAACGCACTCGACGCCGGCGCGTCGCGGGTCGACATCGACCTGGAGGAAGGCGGCGTGCGCCTGATCCGCATCCGCGACGACGGCGCCGGCATTGCCGCGGGGCAGCTGCCGCTGGCGGTGTCGCGCCACGCCACCAGCAAGATCGCGTCGCTCGACGACCTGGAAGGCGTCACGACGCTCGGGTTCCGCGGCGAGGCGCTGCCATCGATTGCGTCGGTCAGCCGGTTCGCCCTGGTCTCGCGCCGCAGCGAGGATGTGCATGGCACCGCGCTGGAGGTCGATGGCGGCCGGGTCGGCTCGCCCGCGCCGAAGCCACACCCGCTGGGCACCACGGTCGAGGTGCGCGACCTGTTCTTCAACGTGCCGGCGCGACGCAAGTTCCTGCGCGCCGAGCGCACCGAGCTGGGCCACATCGAGGAGTGGCTGCGACAGCTTGCGCTGGCGCGGCCGGACGTGGAGCTGCGCGTGTCGCACAACGGCAAGCCGTCGCGGCGCTGGAAGGGCGAGGGCGACATGCTGGCCGATGCGGGGCTCTCGGGCACGCGCCTGCACGAGACCCTCGGCGAGGAATTTGCGAACAATGCGATGCGCGTCGATCACAGCGGCGCCGGGCTTCGCCTGCACGGCTGGATCGCGCGGCCGGTCTATTCGCGCGCCAGTGCCGACCAGCAGTACCTGTACGTCAACGGCCGCGCGGTGCGCGACCGCAGCGTTGCCCACGCGGTCAAGCAGGCGTTTGCGGACGTGCTGTTCCATGGCCGCCAGCCGGCCTACGTGCTGTTCCTGGAGCTCGATCCACGGCGGGTCGATGTCAACGTGCACCCGGCCAAGCACGAGGTGCGCTTCCGCGATTCGCGGCTGATCCACGACTTCGTCTATCGCACCCTGCATGCCGCGCTTGCGGAAACCCGTGCTGGCAGCATGCCGGGGCTGCCGCACGGGTCGGCCGACAACCGGACGGCCGTGTCAGGCAATGGCCACGCCCATTTCGCGCCGCACCGATACCCGTCGGCCGGCTCTGCGCCGCAGGTTCCGCTGGGTCTGCAGCACTCGCCCACGACCGGCTCGACTGTGGCCGAGGTGCGCGCCGGCTACGTCGCGTTGTACGGCACGCCACAAAGGGACGCTCCCCAGGCTTCGCCGCTGCCGGGCAGCGACGAGGCGACCTTGCCGCCGCTGGGCTACGCCGTCGCCCAGTTGCACGGCATCTACATCCTGGCCGAGTCTGCCGAAGGGCTGATCGTGGTGGACATGCACGCCGCGCACGAGCGCATCGGCTACGAGAAGCTCAAGCGCGCGCACGATGGCAAAGGCCTGCGCAGCCAGCCCCTGCTGGTGCCGGCGACGCTGTCGGTATCCGAGCGCGAGGCCGATGTCGCCGAGCGCGAGGCCGCGACGCTGCAGCAGCTCGGTTTCGAGGTCACCCGCAGCGGCCCGCAGTCGCTGGCGCTGCGCAGTGTGCCGGCGCTGCTCGCCCATGGCGATGTCGAGGCGCTGCTGCGTGACGTGCTGGCCGACCTGCGCGAACACGGCGGCGGGTCCTCGCTGAGCGGGCAGCGGGTCACGGCCGCCCGCGACGAGCTGCTCTCGACCATGGCCTGTCACGGCGCGGTGCGCGCCAACCGGCGCCTGAGCCTGCCGGAAATGAACGCGCTGCTGCGTGACATGGAGACCACCGAGCGCTCCGGCCAGTGCAACCATGGCCGCCCGACCTGGGCCCATTTCAGCCTGCCCGAAATCGACCGCTGGTTCCTGCGAGGACGCTGATGGCGAACTGCTCCCCTAACTCCTCCTCGAAACCCTTGCCGGTGTGGCTCGCCGCTCTTGGCTTGTGCGGACTGCTGACCGCATGCTCCGGTGGCGAGCGCGAGAATGGCGTATCCAGCGAAGCGCAACGCCCGGCCGAGCTCGCTGCCTTCCAGGCCGATCAGCAGCGCTGGCGCGAGCAGCGCGTCGCCGAGCTTACCCGGTCGGACGGCTGGACCAGCCTGGTCGGGCTGCACTGGATCGGTCCGGGCGCGCATCACTTCGGCAGCGATACCGACAACGGCATCCGCCTGGCGGTCGGCCCGGAGCACCTCGGCAGGATCGAGCTCAACGCCGGCGCAACGCGGTTCGTGCCGGAGCAGGGCGTGGCGGTCACGCTCGATGGCGCTCCGCTGACCGGGCCGGCGGAGTTGCACGCCGACGATGCCGCCGGCGGTCCCAGCGTGCTCGGCTTCGACGACGGCCGCGGCCTCGCCACCGTGATCAAGCGCGGTGCGCGCCACGCATTGCGGGTGAAGCACGCCGACGCCCCCGGCCGCGTCGGTTTCGGCGGCCTGGACTACTGGCCGGCGCGGCAGCAGTGGCGTGTCGCAGGCCAATTCGTGGAGCACCCGCCGGGCAGGACCCTGCCGATCGCCAACATCATCGGCACCATCGAGCAGGTGCCCAATCCCGGCGCGATCGAGTTCGAGCGTGACGGCACCCTGCACCGCATCGAAGCGCTCGACCACGGCGAGGACACGCTGTTCCTGGTCTTCGCCGATCGCACCAGCGGCCACGGCAGCTATGGCGCTGGCCGCTACCTGGATGCGCCACGCCCGGATGCGCAAGGGCGCATCACCCTGGACTTCAACCGCGCCTACAACCCGCCCTGTGCATTCACCGCGTTCGCGACCTGCCCCTTGCCGCCGCCGGAGAACCGGCTCGAGCTGGCGATCGCGGCCGGTGAAAAGACCTACGCCTCGCCGCACTGAAGAGCCCGCCCATGCACCCTCTCAAGAGCCTCGGCCTGTCAGCGTTGGTCCTCGCGCTGCTGTTCGCACCGGCCAGCACGCAGGCCCGCGATGACAGTCCGAGTGCAGCGCGTGCGGAGCTTGGCCGAGCGGCGCCCGTGCCGCTGCTGTGGAAGCTGTCCAGCGTCGGGAGCGGCAGCACGGTGTACCTGCTCGGCTCATTTCATCTGCTCAAGCCCGACGACTATCCGTTGTCCAGCGACATCGATCAGGCGTTCGCCGCGGCCGATGCGGTGGTGTTCGAAGTGCCGCCGGAGCAACTTGCTGATCCGGCGACCGCGCGCAAGTTCCTGGCGGCGGCCGGCTACGCCGACGGCGGCGGCCTCAGCGACACGCTGCCTGCGGCGATGCAGGACCGGCTCGATGACGTGCTCGGCAACAACGGCGCCTCGATCGAGCAGCTCGAAGCGTTCGAACCGTGGTTCGTGAACCTGACGCTGATGCTCGGCGTTGCGCAGTCGCTGGGCTTCAGCGCCGCCGATGGACTCGACCAGCACCTGATGCGTGCGGCGGCCGCGGCCGACAAGCCCACCGGCGGGCTGGAGATCATCGATGACCAGTTGAACACGCTCGACAGTGTCCCGATGGACGAGCAGGTCATTGCGCTGGCCGATTTCCTCGACCGGCCACAGGAGATGCCGGCCGTGCTGACCGGGCTGCACGAGGCGTGGCGCAGCGCGGACCTGGTAGCGCTCGATCGCCTGACGCGCCTGCAGATGCTGGAGAACACACCGGAGACCTATCGCCTGGTCAACGTCGTGCGCAACGATGCCTGGGTGCCGCAGATCCAGCGCATGCTGGACGGGCCGTCGCCGCGCGACACGCTGGTGGTGGTCGGTGCACTGCACCTGCTGGGCGCGGACGGCGTGGTCGAGAAGCTGCGCGCCAAGGGTTACACGGTGCAGCGCATCTGTTCGGCCTGCGAAGCGGTCAGCCACGACGAACCCCTGTAGGAGCGGCTTCAGCCGCGATCGTGGAGACGCCGCGCCGGCGCCGGCTCCGGATCGCGGCTGAAGCCGCTCCTACACAGGCGCCCGTAGAGCCTAGCTTGCTCGGCTGATCGTCTACGGCACCTGCGGCGCCACCAGCACGATGCAGTCCACCGGGCAGGCCGGGACGCACAGCTCGCAGCCGGTGCACAGCGGCTCGATCACGGTGTGCATGTGCTTGTTGCCGCCGATGATCGCATCGACCGGGCAGGCCTGGATGCACTTGGTGCAGCCGATGCAGTCGGCTTCCACCACCAGCGCGACCTGGGGCGGCTTGTGCGCGCCGCGGCTGCGGTCGTAGGGCTTGCCACTGACGCCGAGCAAGCAGGCGAGTGCGCGCGCGCCGGAATCGCCGCCGGGCGGACACCGCTCGACGCCGGCCTCCCCGGCCGCCATCGCCTCGGCGTAGGGCCGGCAGCCGTCATAGCCGCACTGGCCGCATTGGGTCTGTGGCAGCAGGCGATCGAGGCGTTCGGTGAGATCCATGAAGCAGGAGTGAGAGTCTAGGAGTGAGGACTGAGAGATCGCTTCACCCTCACGGGGCGTCCGCAGGAGTGACCGTTGAGAAGTGAGAAGTGAGCGCGAAAGACATGGCGCCCTTACTCTCACTGCTCACTTCTATTCACTCGCTTCTCATTTCAACGCACCGGCATACCCGGCTCGGCGCCGGCATCGACATCGAGCAAAAACACCCCGCCGCCATCGAAACCGGCCGACAAAATCATGCCTTCGCTGATCCCGAAGCGCATCTTGCGCGGTGCCAGGTTGGCGATGAACACCACATTGCGGCCGACCAGTTTCTCCGGCTCGCCGTATGCGGCGCGAACCCCGGAGAAAATCTGCCGCCGGCCAAGCTCGCCAGCATCCAGTTCGAAGCGCAGCAGCTTGTCGGAGCCTTCGACTAACTCGCACAGCGCCACTCTGGCGATGCGCAGGTCGAGTTTGGCGAAATCGTCGATGCCGATGACGCCGGTGTTCTCCTTCGTACCCGCTTTTGCAGGAGCGGCTTCAGCCGCGGGCTTTTTCCCGATGTCCGTTGCCTCTGGCTTCGCGGCTGAAGCCGCTCCTACAAGGACATCTGCTTCGGTCGGCTTCATGGATTCCTTGCTGGCTTCGGTCATGGCCTGGATCTGCTTCGGATCGATTCGGGTGAACAGGGGCGTGTAGGCGGCGATGCGATGCGACAGCAGCGGCGCATCCAGGTCGCTCCAGACCGACACCGGCGCGGCGAGGAATGCCTCGGCCTGCGAGGACACCCGCGGCAGCACCGGTTTGAGCGCGGCGGCCAGCACCCGAAACAGGTTCAGCCCCTGGGTGCACACCGCGTGCAACTCGGCCTCGGCGCCGTCCTGCTTGCCCAGCACCCATGGCTTGCGGTCGTCGATGTAACGGTTGGCTTCATCGGCCAGCGCCATGGTCAGGCGCAGCGCGACGGCGGCTTCATTGCGGGCGTAGGCCTGCGCGATCGGTGCGAGCTGGGCGACGAAACGCGCGTACATCGCCTGGTCCGGCAGCGCGTCCGCGAGGCAGCCGTCGAAGCGCTTGCCGATGAAGCCGGCGCAGCGGCTGGCAAGATTGACGAACTTGCCGACCAGGTCCGAATTCACCCTCGCGACGAAGTCGGCCAGGTTCAGGTCGAGGTCGTCGACGCCGCCGGAGGTCTTGGCGGCGTAGTAATAACGCAGCGCCTCGGGATCGAGCCCGGCATCGAGGTAGCTGCGCGCCATGATGAAAGTGCCGCGCGACTTGGACATCTTGGCGCCGTCGACCGTCAGGTAACCGTTGACATGCAGCCGGGTCGGCGCACGGAAGCCGGCGCCGTGCAGTACCGCCGGCCAGAACAGGCCGTGGAAGTTGACGATGTCCTTGCCGATGAAGTGGTGCAGCTCGGCCTGGCTGTCGCGTGCGAGATAGGAGAAGAAATCCAGACCTTCGCGTTCGCACAGCGCCTGGAAGCTGCTGAGGTAGCCGATCGGCGCGTCGATCCAGACATACAGGTACTTGCCCGGGTGGCCCGGGATCTCGAAGCCGAAGTACGGCTCGTCGCGCGAGATGTCCCAGGCGCGCAGGCCGCCCTCGGCATCCAGCCATTCGCACAGCTTGGCCTTGACGCCAGGCGCGGCGACATCGCCGGCCAGCCACTCGCGCAGGAAGGCCGCGAAGCCGCCGACCTCGAAAAAGAAGTGCTCCGACTCGCGCAGCTCGGGCGCGGCGCCGCTGATCACCGAGCGTGGCTGCTTGAGCTCGGTCGGTGCGTAGGTCGCGCCGCAATGCTCGCAGTTGTCGCCGTACTGGTCGGGGGTGCCGCAATTGGGGCAGATGCCCTTGACGTAGCGGTCGGGCAGGAACATGCCCTTGGCCGGATCGAACAGCTGCGCGACCGAGCGGCGCTTGATGTGGCCGTTGTTGTCGAGCTTGGCGTAGATCGCCTCGGTCAGCGCGCGGTTACGCGGCGAGTGGGTGGAGTCGTAGTGGTCGAAGGCCACGCCGAAATCGGCGAAGTCGCGCTCGTGACCGGCCTGGACCTGGGCGATGAAGGCTTCCGGCGTGGTGCCGGCCTTTTCCGCGGCAAGCATGATCGGGGTGCCGTGGGTGTCATCGGCGCAGACAAAATGCGCGGTGTGGCCGGCCAAGCGCTGCGCGCGCGACCAGATGTCGCCCTGGATGTAGCCGACCAGGTGGCCCAGGTGCAGCGGGCCGTTGGCGTAGGGCAGGGCGCAGGTGACGACGAACTCGCGGGGCATGGGACGATCGGCTGGATGAAAGAGGCGCGATTATCGCATGCGCATGACCGCGCTCCCGCCGTGCGTCTGCGGATGCTGCGGCGACTTGTTGACCTGCGCAAAGACACAAAAAAGCCCGGCGTGGCCGGGCTTGGCAGGCGTGTCCTGGTGCGGTGCCCGGCTACTGTCGAACCCAGGTCTGGGTGCGCCCCAGCAGCGAGAATCCGATGAAGCCGCGAACCTCCAGCTTGCTGCCGGCCTCGATCGGCTTGAGCCTGACCGAGTAGATTTTGCCGCTGGCCGGGTCGAGGATCTTGCCGCCGTCCCACACCTCGCCATTGCGGCTGATGCCCCACAGGATCTCCATGCCCTCGACCGGCTGGTCCCTGCGCTCGCCCGGGCACTGGTCGCAGACCGGATCCGGGCCTTGCTCGGACTGCAGCACCTCGTTGACCCGCCCGGCCAGGCTGCCGTCGCCCGCTCGGTAGATTTCCACCACAGACTTGGGCCGGCCGGTCTCGTCGTCGATGGTGGTCCAGGTGCCGACCGGCGACTGCGCGAGCACCCCGGTGGAAACGCCCAGCAGCGGGACGGTGAGCAGCACGGCAAGTAGCTTGTTACGCATGGTCCCCTCCCAGGGTTTCGGCAAGCGCATCCGGGCGCGGCTGCCCGGCCCAGGCCCTTTATATCGCATCGACTGGATATCGAGGGATGGCTGGGCAGGGCAGTACTCCTGCCATGGATTCGGCAAAAAAAGAGGCGACGCAAGCGTCGCCTCTTCTTCGTGGCAATTGCTAGATCAGGACATCAGAACTTGTACCGGAATTGCACATAGCCGGTCCGGCCGAGCCAGTCGTACTGCGTGGCGAAGGCCGGGGTGTTGCCGTAACGGGTGGCCACGCCGCTGGAAACCTGCGGTGGCGCGGTGTCGAAGATGTTGCGGACACCAACCAGGACCGACCAGTTGGGCTGGTCATAGAACACCGAGGCACCGTGATACACCACGCGATCGGCAGTCACATCACGCCTTGCGTTCTGGAACCCGAAGTAGCTGGTGTTCGGCGACTGGTTCAGACTGTTGGTGCCGTGGACGTAGTCCATGAACCAGTTCAAGGTCCAATCGTTGCGCTCGAAAGCGGTGCGGAGATTGCCGACGACCTTCGGACGGCTGATGGAACCATTGCGGTCGTCGTTGTCGAAGCCGCTGGCCTGCGAGGAGTCGAAGAACTGCTCGAAATCCTCCATCACGTAGGTGAAGTTGCCCTCGACCTCCAGGTTGCCTGCCCCGAAATCCCGCTCGTAACGGAACAGCAGATCGTAGCCGCGAGTCTTCAGCTTGTTCACATTGAGATACGAGTCGCGGACCAGGGTGATCGCGTGCGGCGCCGTCGGGTGGTCGGCCGGGTTGCGGTCGAACAGGTTGCAGAACGCGTTGGGGAACACCGGTGCGCCGTAGCAGCCGCCCAGGATGGCGCCGCCACCGAGTTGCGAGATCGTGTCGCTGATGTCGTAGGACCAGTAGTCCAGCGCCACGCTGAAGTCGGCGAACTCCGGCGTGAACACGACGCCGACCGTTTCGGCCAGCGAGCTTTCCGGTCTCAGCACGCCGGCGCCGCCGCCGGATACGATCGTGGCCGACGAGCTACCGCCTGCGAAGTCGGCCGGAATGCCGGCAGCAGCGCAATTCGCGCGGAGGAACTCGTTGTCGCGTTGTCCCCAGTCGATGCAGGGGTCGATGGCCAGCTGGCTGACGAAGCCGGTCTGGTTGCCCAGATACAGCTCGTACAGCCCCGGAGCGCGAAACGAAGTGCCGCGGGTGCCGCGTACACGGAGCGACGGCGTCATCTGCCAGCTCATGCCGAACTTCCAGATGCTGTCGCTGCCCTCGATGGAGTCGTACTCAAAGGTACGTCCGGACACATTCGCCTTGAGCTCCTCGAAGCCAGGCACGCCACTGATAAGCGGCACTTCCAACTCCGCGAAGAGTTCCTTGACGCTGTCTTCGCCCTTGGTGACCTGGGCCGAGGACTGGCCCCACAGGTCGCCGGTCCTGGACAGATCGCTGGGCTGGTCGTCGATGCTGTAGTCGCGGTACTCCACGCCGACCGCGGCAGCCACCGCGCCGGCCGGCAGGTCGAACAGCTCACCGGTGGCGAAGCTCCTGAACGTCAACTGGTCATAGACGGTGTTTCCGGTATGCCACTGGCCGATCTGCGCTTCCAGCTCGTCCATACGATCGCCGTTCAGTACGGCGGGGTCGAAGTAGTCGATCACCGGGGCGCTGTCGTCGAAGCGGACATCGCCCGAACGCGAGGCGACGATACCGAGGCTGGAGTAGTCGCCGTCCGAGCGCGAATAGCCGGTATCGACCTGCCAGGCCCACGTGTCGGTCCAGGTGACCAGGCCGTCCAGACCGGTGGACACGTAGTAGTAATCGACCGACTCGTTGCCGTTGGAGCGGAACGGTATCACCGGCTGGGCCAGACCCGACGGAACCGCAGCGGCGTAGTCGGGGTCGTTGGCGTAGCTGAAGAACGGAATGCGAGAGGTTGAGCCACCCACCAGCGGGAAGAACTGACGGAAGCGCCTGGACTCGTTCTCACGGCGGTTGAGCAGCACCTCGCCATTCCAGTTGACGCTGCCGAACGCGAATTCGGCGCCGGAGTAGATGCTGAAACGCTCCAGTTCATTGCTGATGTACTGGTCGCCGTAGAAATCGAAGTTCAGCACGTCCTCGTAGAAGGCCTGTCCGCCGGGACCGATGTAGGTCTCATTCCGGCGAGGGCGGTAGCCCGGGATCAGGCCCACGGTCGTGCCGTCCGGCGACGGGATATAGCGGGCGCCGGTCAGGGCGTCGATCACCGTATTCGCATACAGGTTGCTGCAGCCGGCGAGTTCGGTGCCGGCGAGGATCGAACGGTCCTCGCGGTCGATGCGGTTGCCTTCCGCATCGGTGAACAGGCCCTCGGAACACTGGAAGAAGTCGCGATCACCGACCTTCAGCGGCTCGCGCTTGAACCACTCGGCCGCCAGCGTGATGGCGCCGCGGTCGAAGTTCCAGCCGGTCGCGCCGGAGACGGTGAAGGTTTCACCACCGCCGTCGAACGGCGCGCGGGCATTGACGGTGATCTCGGGACGATCGATGTTTTTGCGGGTGATGACGTTGGCCACGCCGGCCACCGCGTCCGAGCCGTAGATCGAGGAGCTGCCGTCCTTCAGCAGCTCGACGCGCTGGATGATCGAGGTCGGGATGACGTTGAGGTCGAATGCGCCGACCTGGCCGCGGGTGCCGGCCGGCCCCGGGCGCTGGCCGTTCAGCAGGACCAGCGAGCGCTGCGCACCGAGACCGCGCAAGGAAACGGTCTGCACGCCCGCGCCGCCCTCGATGACGAAGCCGCTGAACTGGTTGTTGATCTGGGTGGAGCCCGCGGCAATGCTCGAGCTCTGCAGGAACTCGGCGGCTTCGACCTGGCCGAGGGCGATGTTGGTGTCCGCGGTGATGACCTGGACAGGCGAGACGGAGTCGTACTCGACCCGGCGCAGGAGCGAGCCGGTGACGGTCAGGCGGTCTAGCTCGACGACCACGTCCTCCTGCGGGGCCTGCGCCTGTTGCTGCGCCTCCTCCTGCTGCTGAGTCTGCTCCTGCTGCGCGTCGGTCTCGGACTGGGCCACGGCTGCGACGCTGTGTAGGCCTGCGAGCACGGCGACTGCCAGCGGCAGGAGCTTGGGCCCGCGTGTTGTGTTGCGCATCTGCATTGCTTGTTTCCCCTGGGTGATGACTGCGTTAAAGCATCGTTAAAGACCGATGAATGTATACATGGCGTGAGAGGTGGTTGCAAGCCGCTCCCGGGCCTGAGCTCTGGCCAAGCCGCGGGCGGCTGGACACCTGCATCGGCGGCTGGATCAGAGCCCTTCCGGCCCGCACTCCTCGGCAAGGTAGTGCTCGATCAGGCCCAGCGTCTTCTGATGGTGCCGGTAGTACCACGGCATGCTGTGCGGCATGTCGGGGATCAGCTCGAACTTCGCCGTCGTGCGACTGCGCGCGGCCTCGTAGAAGTCGCGCGCGTGGAACGCCGGCGTGCGGACGTCGCGGTCGCCGACGTACAGCAGGATCGGAAGCGAGGCCTTGTCGGCATTACGCATCGGGTCCATGCCCGTGACGGTGCGCCCCTGCAGGATGCGCTGGAGCCGGTCCTCGCTCCAGCTCGTCCCAAGCCGGCCCAGATCAGTAACCGGCGCACCGGAGATCGCACACTGGTAAGGGCTGTCGGGGCGCACTGCCGCGGCCGCGGCCGCGAAGCCGCCGTAGGAGTAACCGAAGATTGCCAGGCGGTCGCGATCGGCAATGCCCTGCTCGACCAGCCACGCCGCGCCGTCGTCCTTGTCGTCCTGCATCGCCTTGCCCCATTGCGAGTCGCCGGCAAGCCACAGCTCGCGGCCCAGGCCGGCGGAGCCGCGGTACTGCGGGCGCAGCACCGCGTAACCGCGAGAGGTCAGGAACGGCACCCAGCCCGACATGTCCCAGCCACCGTAATCGCGAGCCCAGGGGCCGCCGTGCGGGTGGATGACCGTCGGCAGCGGACCGTCCTTCGGGGTCCAGCCGGCCGGAAGGTCCAGGATCGCGGGAATCTGCATGCCGTCGCGTGCGCGATAGCTCACCCAGCGTTGTTCGCCGATGTCCCCGGCCTCGATCCACGGACGCTGGCTGCCCAGCGTCTGCACGCGCTTGCGGTCCAGAAGCAGGTGGTAGGCCGGCGGGTGCTGCGCGCTGTGCGTGGTGAACAGCACGCGCGATCGATCGTCGTTGTATCCGCCAATGGAGACGCTCTGATCGGGGAACGCCGCCTTGATGCCGTCGTGGATGGCGCGCATCTCAGGGTCGACGTACACGGCCGTGCGCTGCATGTCGCCGACAGTGAATCCCAGGACACGATTGAAGTCGCTCGGTTGCGATCCGAAGATCAGGCTGCCGATCGAAAACTGCGGATGCGCCAGCAGCGGCTCGGAATCGAATTCCCGCTTGGCCGGGTCGTACATCCACGCCTGCGTCTGGTCCGCGAACAGATCGGTGAGCACGTAGTATTTGCCGGTGGCTTCGTCGCGTCCGACGATCCCGACCGAATGGCGTTCGGTCAGCCGGTTGGACAGCTTGTCGTGGAGTTCGAACTCGCCGGTCTCCTCGTCGAGGATCGAGATGCGCTGCTCGTACTCGCTGCCGCCGACGGACTCCAGTTCGACGCGGGTGAGCACCTTGCCGGTGCGCGGGTCGAACAGTCCCGGCGAGGTACGCCCGTTGGCACGGAACAGAAGCTCCGTCTCGTTCGTGCGCAGGTTATAGAGGTGATAGCTGCCGCTCAGGGTGATCTCGTTGAGCTGGTTGACGATCACGTTGTCGGGGTCGAGCGGCAGCGTGCTGACCAGGCTGGCGGTGCCGGCGATTTCCAGGCATCGCTGCAGCTCCTCGCTGACTCCGATGCGCCGCGTCTTGTCGGCGAACGCCTCGTCGAAGCCATCGTGCGAGGTGTCGGTGAGATAGACCTTCGACACGAACGTCCTGGTCGCGCCGGAGGTCTTGCCCTCGCCGCACCCGGCGAGGCGCCCGGTCCACTCCTGCCTGCCGAGCACCAGCACGCGATCGGCCTTCATCGCGCTCGCGCCGATGAATTTCATGCGGTCGCCGGACGGGGTGATCGTTGCGCCGGCCTTCGGGTCGTCGAGGTTCCAGGTCGCCAATGCGGTTTCCCGGTGGTCCGAGCCGGGGGCGGCAACGATCGCAACCAGGTTGCGTCCGTCCGCGCTCATGGACACGGACTGGATTTCCGGCACGCGTGCGAAGGAGTCGATCGGAATCGGTTGCCGGGCCGCGGCGTGGCCTGCGAGCAGCGACAGGGCAAGCGGAAGCAACTGGAGCCGGGCGAAGCGTCGGGACATATCGAAAATCCTTTTTTGCTGGACAGTAGTCGAGGGCGGACGCAAGGCCCGTGCGGTTTGCCATTCAGGAAGCATTTCCCCGTGACGGAGTATGGCCGACGGCGTGCGCGATTTAAAACGACCGCGGTCATGTACCTAAGCGGATGTGTGGGCGTCATTCTCTCGGGCGCCGTTTGTAGGAGCGGGCCATGCCGCGACCGAGCCACACGTAGTAAGGCGATCGCGCCCATGGGCCGGACGTCATTCGCCTGGGCGCGGCTGTAGGAGCGGGCCACGCCCGCGCCTGAGCCACGTAGTAGGGCGATCGCGCCCATGGGGCGCTCCTACAGGGCCGCCTTGAGGGTACGACTGGCCGGTACAATTGCGACTGGCCGTCTGCCACCCCGAAGTTGGAAGGACACTGATGCAAACCCGTATCGCAGCGCACGCGGTGCAGCCGCACCTGTCTCCTTTGCCGAACGTGCGCAACATCATCGCGATCGGGTCCGGCAAGGGCGGGGTGGGCAAGTCGACCACGGCGGTCAATCTGGCGCTGGCGCTGTCCGCCGACGGCGCCCGCGTAGGCGTGCTCGATGCCGATGTCTACGGGCCCAGTGTGCCGATGATGCTCGGCCTGACCGGCCGGCCCGACAGTCCCGACGGCAAGACGATCGAACCGATGCGCGCGCATGGGATCGAGGCGATGTCGATCGGGCTGCTGGTCGAGCAGGACACGCCGATGATCTGGCGCGGTCCGATGGCGACCTCCGCGCTCACCCAGTTGCTCAACGAGACCCGTTGGGGCGGGTCGGACGGGGAAGGACTCGATTACCTGATCGTCGACCTGCCGCCCGGCACCGGCGACATCCAGCTGACCCTGGCGCAGAAGATCCCGGTGGCGGGGGCGGTGATCGTGACCACGCCGCAGGACGTCGCCACGCTGGATGCCAAGAAGGCGCTGAAGATGTTCGAGAAGGTCCAGGTGCCGGTGCTGGGTCTGGTCGAGAACATGGCGGTGCACGTGTGCTCGAACTGCGGCCATGCCGAGCACGTCTTTGGCGAGGGCGGCGGCACGCGGATGGCGGCGCAGTACGGCGTGCCTCTGCTCGGCAGCCTGCCGCTGGAACTGGCGATCCGGGAGCAGGGCGATGCCGGCGTGCCGGTGGTGGTCGCCGCCCCCGATTCGGCCGCGGCCCAGGCTTATCGCCGCACGGCGCGGGCGCTGGCGAGCGTGCTTGCGCAGCGGCCGCGGGTGAAGCCGTCGATTTCGGCGTCGCTCTTGTAGAGCCGAGCTTGCTCGGCTGCGCTCTGCCGCCGGCAGCCGGCTCCATGATGGTTGCGTTGCCGAGCAAGCTCGGCACTACGAGCTTGGTGTCGGACGTGGGTGCCGGGCTTATCAGCCCAGCTACTTTGCGTCCTTCGCGGAGCCCGCGCTCTGCCTTACAATGCGCCCCGTCGCCGCCCGGAACTACCGAATGAGCATCAAGTCCGACCGCTGGATCCGTCGCATGGCCGAGCAGCACGGCATGATCGAGCCGTTCGAGCCAGGCCAGGTCAAGCTGGGTGCCGACGGTGAGCGCATCGTCAGCTACGGCACCTCGAGCTACGGCTACGACGTGCGTTGCTCGCGCGAGTTCAAGATCTTCACCAACATCAATTCGACCATCGTCGACCCCAAGCATTTCGATCCGGGCAGCTTTGTCGATGTCGACGCCGACGTCTGCATCATTCCGCCGAACTCGTTCGCGCTGGCGCGCACGGTCGAGTGTTTCCGGATTCCGCGCGACACCCTGGTGGTGTGCCTGGGCAAGAGCACCTATGCCCGCTGCGGGATCATCGTCAACGTGACTCCGCTGGAGCCGGAGTGGGAAGGCCACGTCACCCTGGAGTTCAGCAACACCACCCCGCTGCCGGCACGCATCTACGCCAATGAAGGCGTCGCGCAGATGCTGTTCTTCCAGGCTGCTGCAGACGATGTCTGCGAAACCTCCTACAAGGACCGCGGCGGCAAGTACCAGGGGCAGCGCGGGGTGACGTTGCCAAGGACTTGATGAGAATGGCGGTGCTCCTGCTGAAAAATCCAGCCAAGCCCGGCATCACTTCCTGAAACCTGTGCAAAGCCCGGCCCTTCGCGCCCTGCCATTCCCTGTTCCCTGTTCCCTGTTCCCTGTTCCCTGTTCCCCATTCCCGCGCTATGGCTTCTGATAGGTCACGAAGAAGCCCTCGAGGTCGCCGTTCTCGATATACGGCTCGACGCTAAGCACCTTGTAGCCGCGGTCGGCGAACGCCTGGTGCGCCTTGTTGAGGTGATTGGCCGCGCCCTGGGTGCGGAAGCCCCAGCTCACGTCGATCCAGATGCTGACTGCGCCGAGACCCGCACTTTGTGCCTCTTCGGCGAGCTTCTCGGGGTTGCGATCGAACAGTCCGGCGTGCGCGGGCACGGCGGTGCAGGTCACAGCCGCGAGCAACGCGGCAAACAGCAATGGGCGCATGTATCTCTCCAGGTGGGGCGGACGAGGGGGGGCGGGTGATTCTCCGGCGCGATGGCTGGCGCCGGACTGAACGTGCTGGCGCAGGGGGCCGGAGAAGCTGGGCTTGTCAGCCCAGCCTACGTTTGTTGCGGTGGCTCCGGGCTGGCATCGGTCAAGGCGCCGATGGTGACGCCGTCGGCTTCGAGTGCGCGGCGCACGGCCAGGGCGAACGCGGCGGCGTCGGGGCGGTCACCGTGCAGGCATAGGGTGTCGGCGCGCAGCTTCAGCAAGGTACCGTCGCCGGTGCGCACTTCGCCGCAGTTGGTCAGAGCGCGGGCCTGCGCGATCGCGGCGTCCACCGTGGCCAGCACTGCCCCCGGCGCGGCGCGAGGCAGCAGCCGGCCGTCGGCGGCGTAGCCGCGTTCGGCGAACACTTCGTGTGCGACACGCAGTCCGGCGGCCTCACCGGCGGCAGTGAGCTGCGAGCCCGATAGCCCGAACAGCACCAGCGATCGGTCGAACGCGGCCACTGCAGCGGCGATTGCCTCGGCCGTGGGCCGGTCGCGGGCGCCCAGGTTGTACAGCGCGCCGTGGGGTTTGACGTGGGAGAGCCGCACGCCTTCATCGCGCGCGATCGCCTGCAGGCGTCCGAGTTGCCCGATGACCAGGTCGCTCACCGCCTGCGCCGGCAGTGCCAGTTCGCGACGCCCGAAATGTTCACGGTCGACATAACCGGGATGCGCACCGACCGCCACGCCATGTTCGCGGCACAGGCGCAGCGTCGCGCGCATCGTCGCCTCGTCGCCGGCGTGGCCGCCGCAGGCGACGCTGGCTGAGCTGATCAGCGGCACGATCGCGCCATCGGTGCCGCAGCCTTCGCCCAGGTCGCAGTTGAAGTCGATGCGCGGGACGCGCGGGTCCGGCGCGTTCATGCCCGGCTCGCGAGCATCAGCTCGAGCCTGGCCGCGCGCGCCCGGCTCTCGCAAGCCAGCTGCCCGGCGGTCGTGGGATCGCAGGGCGCGAACCGCAGCGCTTCGCCGGGGCGTATCTGCGCCAACACCGGCAGGTCGACGGCAATCACATGGCCCAGGCGCGGGTAGCCGCCCACCGTCTGGGCATCCGCCAGCAGCACGATCGGTTGCCCGTCGGGGGGCAGCTGGATGGTGCCCGGGGCGACCGCGGCCGATACCTGCTCGCCGGCGTTCGCGTCGGGGGCCGCGCCCGGCACGCAGGCGCCGTCCAGCCGCAAGCCCTGCCGATTGCTGTCTGGACTGGCCTGCCACAGCGTGCGCGCCAGCACCGGCGCGCACGGATGCGACGAGGGCACGTAGCGGATGATCGGACTGCCGGCGCGGCGGGTGGGCGGGTCGACCCACCAGCGGGCGATCTCCGGCCGGGCCACGTCGAGACTCGGCGCCGCCAGCAACGCCAGCGTGTCGCCCTGCCGCAGCGCCCGTCCGTCCAGGCCGCCGAAGCCGCCGCGCAGGTCGGTGCTGCGGCTGCCCAGCACCCGCGGCACGTCGAGGCCGCCGGCGACCGCGAGCCACGCGCGCGCGCCATCGCGCAACGCCTTCAGTTGCAGCACGCCCGCGGGCAGGGTCAGCGGCCGACCGCCAGGCACCGCGCATCGCGGGCCGTCGATGGGTTCGAAGCGGGCATCGACCGGGGCGCCGTGCAACGCGACCCGCACCGGCCGCTCAAGGCGCAGGGTAGGGCCGGACAGAGTCAATTCCAGCACCGCGGCATCGATGCGATTGCCGACCAGCCGGTTGGCCAGCATCGCCGCGCCCGGATCCAGCGCGCCGGCACGGGCGACGCCGAGATGGCGCCAGCCGGTACGGCCCAGGTCCTGGACCGTGGTCAGCGGGCCGGGCGAAAGCACGTGCAGGCTCATTGACCCGTGTTCCACGGGGTTTCGGCCAGACGGGCGAATTCGTCGGGATCGATCGCGCGCAACCGCACCTGGTCGCCGGGTGCGAGCACCGCGGGTGGTTCACGCTGCGGGTCGAACAGTTGCAGCGGGGTGCGCCCGAGCAGGCGCCAGCCGCCGGGGCCCTCGCGCGGATAGATGCCGGTCTGCGCGCCGCCAATGGCGACGCTGCCCGCCGGCACCCGTGTGCGCGGGGTCGCCAGCCGCGGCAGTGCGAGCGCCGGGTCGAGCCCGGACAAGTAGGGGAACCCGGGTGAGAAGCCGATCATGGCGACGCGATAGCGCCCGGCGACGTGGCGCTGGACCAGCGCCGCCGGAGTCAGCCCGAGCTCGCCCGCGGCGCGATCCAGGTCGGGGCCCAGTTCGCCGCCGTAGGCGACCGGGACCTCGACGGTGCGGGCGGGTCCGCTACTGCCCGGCGCCTCGGTCGCCGCGGCCTCGCGCAACAGGCAGTCGAGCGCCTGGTCGGCGGCCACCCGGCGGGGATCGAAAAACACCCCGAGACTCGCGTAGGCAGGCACCAGGTCGAGCAGCCAGGGCGCCGGCGCTTCGCGCAGCCGCGCGGCGAGCGCATGGACGCGAGCGTTGACTGCCGGGTCGATGGCGGCGCCGAACGTCAGCAGCCAGGCGTCATCGGCAAGCGCCTCGACCGCGGGCGCTGCGCAATCTGGCGTGGGTGTATTCACAACTGCAGCGCGCCACGCAGGCGCTCGACCAACTGCACCAGCTGTTCGGGCGGGTAGGGCCGGGCGGCCGCAACGCCCCAGACTGGCCGGGGCCAGGCGATGTCGGTCTGGAATCGCGCGATCACATGCACGTGCAGCTGTGCCACGACATTGCCCAGCGCGGCGACATTGAGCTTGTGCGGCTTGAACAACGTCTGCAAGGCACGGCTGGCGAGTGCGATCTCGCGCATCAGCGTGGTCTGTTGCGCGTCGTCCAGGTCTAGCAGTTCGACCGCGTCCCGGACCCGTGGCACCAGGATCAGCCACGGGTGGTTGGCATCGTCCATCAGCCGCAGCTCGCTGAGGGCGAACTGCGCGACCGGGCGGGTGTCCCCGGCCAGCTGCGCATGCAACTGCCATGGGTCGTGGCCGGCAGCACTCATCGCAGGAGGGCCGCCGACCAGCCGCCGGGCCCGGCTTGCCTGCCGTGCATGCGGCCGTGCGGGGCGTCGGGATCGATTCGGTGATGCATCGCGTGCTCCGTTCCTGAACCGCCTGGAGGCGCAGCTCCAGACGATTCTAGCGCCGACGCTTATAATTCGCGCCCGTTCGTCCGGGCCGGAATACCGCGTTCAAGCACCCGCGCTTAGCACCCGCGTCCTGCGCCCGCGCCGTGTCCGGGCCTTCTCCGCGCCCACAAAGTCCGTCGGCGCCGTCCAGCCAATCTTCCGGTCGTATCAATGTCCCTGCTCAACGCTCCGCCCACCCGCGGCAAAGTCGGTTTCGTCAGCCTGGGTTGCCCCAAGGCGCTGGTAGATTCCGAGCGCATCCTCACCCAGCTCAAGGTCGAGGGCTACGACCTCGTGCCCAGCTATGACGCGGCCGACGTGGTGGTGGTCAACACCTGCGGCTTCATCGATTCGGCGGTGACCGAGTCGCTGGATGCCATCGGCGAGGCCATCGCCGAGAACGGCAAGGTCATCGTGACCGGCTGCCTGGGCAAACGCGAGGACGTGATCCGCAGCGCCCACCCCGGCGTGCTGTCGATCAGCGGCCCGCAGGACTACCGCAGCGTGATGGATGCGGTGCACGCGGCCCTGCCGCCGACGCACGACCCGTTTCTCGACCTGGTCCCGCGTCGCGCGGCCGACGATGACATCGGCATCAAGCTCACCCCGAAGCACTACGCCTACCTCAAGATTTCCGAGGGGTGCAACCACCGCTGCAGCTTCTGCATCATCCCCTCGATGCGCGGCAACCTGGTCTCGCGGCCGGTCGACGAGGTCCTGCGCGAGGCGGAAAAACTCGCGATGGGCGGGGTCAAGGAACTGCTGGTGATCTCCCAGGACACCTCGGCCTATGGCGTGGACGTCAAATACGCCGAGCGCGAGTGGCGCGGCAGGGCCTACCAGACGCGCATGAAGGCGCTGTGCGAAGGGCTGGCCGAACTCGGCCTGTGGACGCGGCTGCATTACGTCTATCCGTACCCGCACGTCGACGACATCATCCCGCTGATGGCGGAAACGGGTGCCAATGGCATGCGCAAGCTGCTGCCGTACCTGGACATCCCGTTCCAGCACGCCAGTCCGCGCGTGCTCAAGCTGATGAAGCGACCCGGTGCGGTCGACAAGACGCTTGAGCGTATCCAGCGCTGGCGCGGGATCTGTCCGGACATCACGATCCGCAGCACCTTCATCGTCGGCTTCCCGGGCGAGACCGAGGCCGAGTTCGAGGAACTGCTGGATTTCCTCGACGAAGCCCAGCTCGACCGCGTCGGTGCGTTCGCCTATTCGCCGGTCGAGGGCGCCCGCGCCAACGACCTGCCCGACCCGGTGACCGAGGAGGTCAAACAGGAGCGCCTCGCGCGCTTTATGCAGCGCCAGGCGGATATTTCCACCGCCAAGCTCGAGGCCAAGGTCGGCAGCGTGCAGCGCTGCCTGGTCGATGCGATCGACGGCGAGCTGGCGATTGCGCGGTCGATGGCCGACGCGCCGGAGATCGACGGCCTGGTGCAGATCCAGAACGGGTTCGACGCGGGCCTGAAGCCCGGCGAGTTTGCCGACGTCGAGATCCTCGGCAGCGACGAACATGACCTTTACGGCGAGGTGGTCTGGGAGTAATCCCGGAAGGTCGCTGATCGCATGCACTCGGCTCCCTCCTTTGGAAAAGGAGGGCTGGGGAGGATTTGCTGTTGCCTTCGCTCCAGTGGCGCGGAGAGAGCGACGACTTCGCCGCACCAGTGGCCGCACTCCCGCCTAGTCCGGCGGCGGATAGTCGACCGCCAGCACGCAGAATCGCGCCGGCCCGAGCGGCAGCGCAACCTCGAACTCGTCGTCCACCCGCTTCTTCAGCAGCGCGCGCGCCAGCGGCGAGTCGATGCTGATGAAGCCGCGCCGTGCGTCGGTTTCGTCGGGCCCGACGATGCGGTGGCGCCGGCATTCGCCGCTGCTGATGTCCTCCAGTTCCACCCAGGCGCCAAAGAACACCGCCGTGGGGTCGGTCGGGGTGGTGTCGACCACTCGCAACGCGGGCAGCCGCTTGCTGAGATAGCGCACGCGGCGGTCGATTTCGCCGAGCTGTTTCTTGCGATAGATGTATTCGGCATTCTCCGAGCGGTCGCCCTCGGCCGCGGCGGCGGCAAGGGCTCTCACCACTTCCGGCCGGCGCTGTGTCCAGAGCTCGTTGAGCTCCGCCCGCAGGCGCTCGAACCCGGGGCGGGTGATGACCGCGGTGGAGGCTGCGACGGGCGGACGCCAGCGGCTCATGGATCGGACGGCTCCGGATGCCCGGCGCATTGGGAGGGGCCGGAATGGCGCAGTGTAATCGGCACCTCGATCCCACCGCGTATGTGCCGATATGTGACGGTGTCGCGCTTGCGGCCGTTCTCTGCGCGCGGCTAACCTGCCTGCTCCATCCCACGTGCCTCGTCATGCCCGCAGCCGATCGTTGTTCCCGCATGTTGGTCCCGCTGATCGCGCTCGTCGGGCTGCTCGCGCCGCCCGATGCCGCCGCGCAAACGCGCCGCGACCGGGCGGCGGCCGAGGCACTGGTCGAGCGGATGCAGGCCGCCGAGACCCGCTATCGCGAGGCGGTGGTCAGGATCGGCAATGCCGACCCGGAGGGACAGGCGCAAAGTGATGCCGCGCTGGAGGACATGGAGGACGTCATCACCGCCTGCGCCCGCCAGCGCGGTTGCTCGCTGGCGACGATGCTGACCAGCTACAAGCGGTTGCTCAAGGCCCAGGCCGATGCCGAGGGCCCGGTGGACGGCACCGAGTTGGCCGATCCGGTGCCGGCCGACCCGATGGCGGCGGAGCCCGACCACAGCGTCATCGCGCAGGGCGCGGCCGCCGATGTGCCCGAGGCCGCGCGCGCCGCTGCACTGCTGGCCGACGAGGGCCACGACTTCGACCGGATGGTCCAGTACAACCCGGCGGTGCAGGAAGCGATCCGCCGCTGGCTGACCGACATGCGCAGCGCGCTGATGACCAGCCACGAGAACTACCAGCACATGCGCCACCTGATGTGGCCGCACTACCAGCGCGCCGAGCTGCCCGAGGCGCTGCTGTTCGGGATCATGGCCAAGGAGTCCAATGGACGGGTGCACTCGACCTCGCGCGCCGGCGCGGCCGGGCCGATGCAGTTCATGTACGCCACCGGCAAACGCTTCGGCCTGGGCGAGGACGGCACCGGCTTCGACACCCGCTATGACGCATTCGCCGCGGCCGAGGCGAGCGTGGCCTACCTCAACGAGCGCCTGCGCGAACTCGACGGCAGCATCGAGATGTCGCTGGCCGCCTACAACGGCGGCGAGGGCCGTGCGCGTCGCATCCATCGCGCCAGCGGCGGCAAGGATTTCTGGGACGAATCGGTGTATCGCCAGTTTCCGCCGGAAACCCGCGATTACGTACCGATGGTGATCGCCGCGGCCTGGTTGTACCTGCACCCCAAGCAGTACGGCCTGGAGTTTCCCCAGGTCGATCCCAGGCCGGCCTCGATCACGCTCGAGCAGCCCAGTTCGATCTACCAGTTGACGATCTGCCTCGGCAACGGCGGCACCCGCGACGGCTTCATGCGCGTGTTGCGCAACCTCAACCCGCGCTACGACGCCGATGACGTGATCGCGGCGGGAACCCCGCTCGATGCCACCCGCAGGATCGCCGGCCTCTACGATCGCTGGTGCACCCGCGGGCCGCGCGCGGAACTGGCCCGCACGCTGGTGAACAGCGATCCCGGCGCGGCGGTCGTGCGGGCCGGATCGACAGCGCCGGCGAACGCCGCCAAGGCGACTGCCACTGCTGCCGCCGCGCCGCGCCAACACCGGGTGCGCCGCGGCGAAACGCTGAGCTCGATCGCGCGCAGGTTCCAGTGCAGTGCCGGTGACCTGGCGGAAAACAACGCCATCAAGCCGCCGCGCTACCCGATCCGGCAGGGGCAGGTGTTGAGCCTCAAGGGCTGCGAAAACCAAGCCACGCCGTAGGATGGGCGGCCAAGCCCAACGCGGTTGGCGCACTGAAGCCTCGACGGGCGACTGTCAGCCCAGCCTACGGAGCCAGCCCCATCTGCGTTGACTAGGAGCCCTCGCGCCGCGTCGCCAGGCGCTGGCCCAACTTGACCGGCGACTCGGCACCCAGGCCGGTCACCAGCTCGGCCACGCCGGGCGGCAGCAGCACCACCACGGTGGAGCCGTAGTTGAACCGCGCCATCTCCTCGAAGCGCTCCAGGCTGATGTCCTCACTGCGGTAGTCCTTGGTCGTGATCGTCCGGCCATACGCCGGGATCTCCTCGCCGCTCCAGACCGTCTCCACGCCCGACACCAGCAACGCGCCGACCATGACCACCACCATCGGACCGAAATCGGTATCGAAGTGGCAGACCAGGCGCTCGTTGCGGGCGAACAGCCGCGGCACCGTACGTACCGCGTCCGGCCCGACGCTGAACAAGCGCCCCGGCACGTGCACGGTCTGGCGCAGCCTGCCGGTCCACGGCATGTGCACTCGGTGGTAGTCCTTCGGCGACAGGTAGACGGTGGCGAACAGCCCGCCCAGGAACGGCCGGGCCGCGTCCGCGTCGGCCAGCAGCTCGGCCGCGGTGAACGACTGCCCCTTGGCCTGGAAGATGCGGCCCGCGCCGTCTTCGTCCGGCGTGATCGGGCCGCACTGGCTGATGCGCCCGTCGGCCGGCATCAGCAACGCACGCGGGTCGGCATCGACCATGCGCGCGCCCGGGCGCAGGGCCCGGGTGAAGAACGCATTGAAGGTCGGATAGGCGCGCGCATCCGGCTGCGCCGCTTCGCTCAGATCGACCCCGAACCGTCGCGCGACGGTATCGATCAGCCATTGCTTCAGGCGCGGGCGGTCCGAATACGCCAGCGCACGCGCCATCCCCGACAGCAGCCGGTGCGGCAGGACATAGGTCAGGCGCGTCACCAGATTCACGGCGCGGCGGCCTCGGTCAGCGACGCCATGTCGGCGGCGATCGCCAGCGGCTCGAACGGCGCCTGGATCACGCCCGACATGCGGCCGCGGGGGTCCAGCAACGCGATCGACGCGCTGTGGTCGACCGAGTACTGATCGGCCGGCGCGCCTTCGGCCGGTGGCACCTTGGCGAACACCATGCTGATGGAGCGGGCGAAGTCCTGCAGTACCGGGATGTCGGCGGTCGCGGCCAGGGTGTCGCGGTGGAATGCGTGCGCGTACTGGCCGATGCGGGCGGGCGAGTCGCGTTCGGGGTCGACCGAGATGAACAGCACGCGCGGGCGGCGCGCTTCCGGAATCGATTCCCACTGCCGTTGCGCCTTGGCCAGCTCGGCCAGCGTCATCGGGCAGATGTCGGGGCAATGGGTGAAGCCCAGGAACACCAGCGTCCAGTGGCCCTCCAGTTCGTCGGGCAACAGGGGCGTGCCGTCGGACTGGCGCAGTTCGAACGGCGGCAGCTCGCGTGGCGGCTCGAACATGCGGACCGCCTGGGTGTCCGGCGGGGCCGGGGCGGGCGATGGAGTGAACACCTGCTGCGCGGCGACCAGCCCGAGCGCGGCCGCCAACGCGGCGACCAGGATAATGACGGTGGTGCGGTTGAACATGAGCGATCCGAATAAGCGAGACCCGGCATGATAGCGGGGTGACCGCTATAATCGCCGGCCCTCCCGTGAACGCGCTGCCATGACTGTTGGCTCGGCCCCGCCTGCCGCTCGCTCCGCCTCGATTGCTTCCGGGCAGGTCTCGTTGGAGCAGGTGTCATTCGAACAGGTCTCGGTCATCGACCTGATCCGTTTCGGCGCCAGCCGTTTCGGCGAGGCCGGACTGAGCTTCGGCCATAGTTACGACAACGCGCTCGACGAAGCCACCCAACTGGTGCTGCACGCGCTGCACATGCCGCACGACCTCAGCCCGGTGTATGGCGCCGCCCGCGTCACCGCGGACGAGAAGGCAGGGGTGCTGTCCCTGTTCGAGCGCCGCATCAACGAACGCGTGCCGGCCGCGTACCTGGCCGGTGAGGCCTGGTTCGCCGGACTGAGCTTCAAGAGCGACCCGCGCGCGCTGGTGCCGCGCTCGCCGATCGCGGAGCTGATCGAGTCGGGGTTCGAGCCGTGGCTCGGCGGCCGCGAGGTCCATCGGGTGCTCGACCTGTGCACCGGCTCGGGCTGCATCGCGATCGCTACGGCGCACTACCACCCGGATTGGCAGGTGCTCGGCGCCGATATCAACGACGACGCGCTGGCACTGGCCCGCGAGAACCGGGCGCGCCTGCACGCCGACAATGTCGAACTGTGCAAGTCCGATCTTTTCAAGGACCTGCAGGGCGAGGTGTTCGACCTGATCGTGACCAACCCGCCGTATGTCACCCACGCCGAGACCGATGCGCTGCCGCCCGAGTACGCGCACGAGCCGGAGCTGGGCCTGCGCGCCGGGGACGACGGGCTCGACCTGGCGCTGAAGATCCTGCGCGACGCGCCCGATCACCTGAGCGAGCACGGCATGCTGATCTGCGAGGTCGGCGAGGCCGAGCGCGCGCTGGTCGAACTGCTGCCGGAGCTGCCGCTGGCCTGGGTCGAGTTCAAGGTCGGGCAGATGGGGATATTCGTGGCAGAGCGTGCCGACCTGGTCGAGCATCGGGCACGAATCGGGGCGCTGGCCGACGCGCGTTGAAGCAATGGCTTTTGACGCGGATCAGAGCGAAAAACAGCGGATAGGCGAAAAAGACAAGTAGGCAGATAAAAAAAGGCGTCGCGAGACAGCGGATCGACAGCGTCGCCGGGATCTATGGCGGCGACGGTGGGCCCATCGAGCTTGATGCTCTATCCGCGTCCATCCGCGTCAATCCGCGTCCAAAGCTCTACGGGAGTCATCGTGGCGAGCAACACCTTCGGCAAGAGTTTCGCGGTCACCACCTTCGGCGAAAGCCACGGGCCGGCGATCGGCTGCGTGATCGACGGCTGCCCGCCGGGCCTGGCGCTCGCGCCGGAGGACTTCCGCCACGACCTCGAGCGCCGCGCCACCGGCAAGACCCGCCACACCTCGGCGCGCCACGAGACCGACGAGGTGGAGATCCTCTCGGGCGTATACCAGGGCCGCACCACCGGCACCCCGATCGCGCTGCTGATCCGCAACGTCGATGCGCGCAGCAAGGACTACGGCGCGATTTCCGAGCAGTTCCGCCCCGGCCACGCCGACTACACCTACTGGCACAAGTACGGCATCCGCGACCCGCGTGGCGGCGGACGCTCGTCCGCGCGTGAGACCACGATGCGCGTTGCCGCCGGGGCAATCGCGAAGAAGTGGCTGGCCGACCACCACGGCGTGCGGGTGCGCGGTTTCCTGTCGCAACTGGGCGAGATCACTCCGGAGGGCATCGACCTGGACGTGGTCGAGGGCAATCCGTTCTTCTGGCCGCACGCCGCGCAGGTGCCCGCGCTGGAGCACTACATGGACGCGCTGCGCAAGTCCGGCGATTCGGTCGGCGCGCGCATCGACGTGGTCGCCGACGGGCTGCCGCCGGGCTGGGGCGAACCGGTCTACGGCAAGCTCGATGGCGAGCTCGCCGGCGCGCTGATGAGCATCAATGCGGTCAAGGGAGTGGAGATCGGCGATGGCTTCGCCTCGGTCGCTTCGAGGGGCAGCGAGCATCGCGACCACATGAGCCACGACGGCTTCGCATCCAACCACGCCGGCGGCGTGCTCGGCGGGATCAGCAGCGGTCAGCCGCTGCGCTGCTCGGTCGCATTCAAACCGACCTCGAGCCTGCGCCTGCCGGTCGCGAGTCTGGACATCCACGGCAACACCGTCGAACTGGTCACCACCGGCCGCCACGATCCCTGCGTCGGCATCCGCGCGACCCCCATCTGCGAGGCTATGGTCGCGCTGGTGCTGATCGACCAGGCCCTGCGCCACCGCGCCCAGTGCGGCGACGTCGGCCACATCACGCCGCGCGTGCCCTCACACAAACCGTAGGAGCGGCTTCAGCCGCGATCGGCAACCGGACGATCGGCCATGCATTCGATCGCAGCTGAAGCCGCTCCTACAAACCGGAATAGTTCTTTATTTATCCGTGTTCATCCGCGTGATCCGCGTCAAAAGCTTTTGTACAGCCAAACCGGGACAATCCAACCCATGAGCGAGACCGTAAACGTAGCCATCGTCGGCGCCACCGGCGCGGTCGGCGAGGCCCTGCTGAAGATCCTCGCCGAGCGGCAGTTCCCGATCGGCCGGTTGCACGTGCTGGCGAGCGAGCGCTCGGCCGGTGGCAAGGTCGATTTCGGCGCGCGGCAACTGGTGGTGCAGGACCTCGCCACGTTCGACCCGGCCGGCATCGACATTGCGCTGTTCTCGGCTGGCGGCTCGGTGTCGAAGCAGTACGCCCCGAAGTTCGCCGCCGCTGGCGCGGTGGTGATCGACAACTCCTCTGCCTTCCGCTACGACGACGACGTCCCGCTGGTGGTGGCGGAAGTGAACCCCGAGGCCCTGCGCAACCGCCCGCGCGGGATCATCGCCAATCCCAACTGTTCGACCATGCAGATGCTGGTCGCGCTGGCGCCGATCCACCGCCAGGCCGGCATCGAGCGCATCAACGTCGCGACCTACCAGTCGGTCTCCGGCACCGGCCGCCGCGCGCTGGAGGAACTGGGCCGCCAGACCGCCGGCATGCTGAGCTTCCAGGAAGCCAAACCCGAGGTCTATCCGGTGCAGATCGCGTTCAACGTGATCCCGCACGGCGGCGAGTTCACCGACAACGGCTACACCAGCGAGGAGATGAAGCTGGTCTGGGAGACGCGCAAGATCCTTGGCGACGACGCCATCGGGGTGAACGCGACCGTGGTGCGGGTGCCGGTGTTCTACGGCCACTCCGAGGCGGTGCACCTGGAGACCCGCGAGAAGATCGGCGCGGCGCAGGCGCGTGCGCTGCTGGAGCAGGCGCCGGGGGTGGAGGTGGTCGACGAGCACGCCGATGGCGGCTACCCGACGCCGGTCACGCACGCCTCCGGGCGCGATCCGGTCTATGTCGGCCGCATCCGCGAGGACATCTCGCACCCGCGCGGTCTGTCGCTGTGGGTGGTGTCGGACAACATCCGCAAGGGCGCGGCGCTCAACGCGGTGCAATTGGCCGAGCTGGTGATCGCCGAGGGTTGACCACTGTTGTCGGAGGCTTTAGCCGCGATCGGAGTACCGCGCGGGTACCCGACTCCGGTTCGCGGCTGAAGCCGCTCCTACACGGCCGGGTGAAGCCGTGGTGCGACGGCTTGCGCCGGTGGAGCGGGCAGCGGCGCTCGGCGTCACCTATCACCCGGCCGCGCGCATTGCGCATTGCAGGCGGCGCCGGCTAGAGTCGCCGCTGGGGATTGGGATGGGATCGACCGTGAAGCCACTTGCACGACATCCATCGGTCAAGCTCACGCTGGCCGCGGCGCTGGCCTTGGCCAGCAGTACGGCGGCCGCCCTGGGGCTGGGCCAGATCCAGGTCAAATCGCGGCTGGACCAGCCGCTGCTGGCCGAAATCCCGATCATCTCAAGCGACCCGGCCGAGCTGCAGCGCTTGCAGGCGCGCCTGGCGTCGCCGGAGACCTTCGCGCGGATCGGGCTGGAGCCGCCAAGGGGACTGGTGTCGAACCTGCAGTTCCGGGTCGCGCTCGACAACGCCGGCAATCCGGTGGTCCGGGTCACCACGGCCCAGCCGGTCGAGCAGCCGCTGCTGACATTCCTGATCGAGGTCGACTGGGGTCAGGGGCGGCTGGTGCGCGAGTATTCGGCGCTGCTGGATGCGCCGCGCACCGTCTCCGCGCCGGTGCAACCGCCGATCCAGGCACCCACGGTGGCGCCCCCGAATACGATCGTGCGGCCGCGGCCAGCCGAGGCAGCGACCGCTGCGGAGCCGTCGCCACAGCTGGCGCCAGTACCGGCGCCCGCCGCGGCCGCGCCGGAACCGGCGGCCGCCAGCGATGACGCCATCGCGTCGGTCCCTGCACCTGCACCTGCAGCCGCGCCTGCGCCGGTCGCGCCGGCCCCGCCCGCGGTAGATGGTGCGAGCGGGCTGTCCGGTGTATACGCGGTCCAGCGCGGCGACACTCTGTCGGGCATCGCCGGACAGCTCGACCGCGGCGGCTACAGCCTCGACCAGGCGATGATCGCGTTGCTGCGGAGCAATCCACGGGCGTTCATCGACGGCAACATCAACCTGCTCAAAGCCGGCGCGGTGTTGCGCATTCCCGCGACCGCCGACGTCGGCGACATCGATGCCACCGAAGCGCTGGCGCTGGTGCGCAGCCACGTCCAGCAATGGCGCGAGGCGACCCGACCGGTGCCGCAGCCGGCCACCGCGGGCGAGACCGCGACCACGCAGCCCGCCGCGGACTCCACCGCGGCCACGGCCGGCGCGGCTGGGTCCGTTTCCGCGGATGCACGGCTTGAAATCGTCCCGCCTGGCGCCAGCACGGCGACCGAGGCGGGGTCACAGTCCGGCATCAGCGCCGGCGGCGAGGGCGACATGCTGCGACAAGAGATGCAACAGACCCGGGAAACCCTAGCCGCCCGGGAGGCCGAACTGGCCGAAATGCGCAGCCGCATCGAGGACCTGGAACAGTTGCAGCAGCAACAACAGCAGCTGCTGTCGATGAAGGACAGCGAGCTGGCGGCAGCGCAACAGCGCCTGGCGCAGGCCGGCGAGACCACCGCTGCCGGTGAAGCCGCGCCGGCGCCGGCGCTGCTGCCGTGGCTGGTCGGCGGCTTCGGCCTGTTGCTGGCGGTGCTGGGTGGCTGGCTGTGGAGCCGCCGCACGCGCGCTCCGAAGCCGGTTTTCCGCGCGCCGGTCGCGGCCGCGGGAGGTTCTTCGCTGGCCGACGCGTTCCCGTCGCGCTCGCTGGCGGCGACGCCGGAGCACGAGACCGTGGATCGCGCGGATCAGGTCGTGCCCGAGGCGCCCATCGAGCAAGCCGATGCCGCAGGCGACGGGCATGACACCTCGCCAACCTGGCATCCGGGCGACCTGCTCGACACCGCGCCGAGGCCGCCAGCCGATGAGGCTGCGGCCGCCCCCGCGAGTGCGCAGGCCGATGCCCGGCAAGCTTCCCCAGACTCGTCCGCGCCCGAGCAGGCAGAATTCGAGCAGGCAGGACTCGAACAGGCAGAATTCGAGCAGGCCACGCCAGAACCGACGCCGGCCGCCCAGGAGCGGCTTGAACTGGCGCGCGCCTACCTCGACATCGGCGATCGCGACAGCGCACGCCAGTTGCTCGATGAAATCGCCGCCGACGGCGATCGCGGGGCCCGCCAGCACGCCGCGCGGATGCTGCGCGAGATCGACTGAGTCGTGGCGGAGCCGGACGATCCCGCGGCCGCGGCGGCGCCCGCGAGGCAGCGCTATGCCATGGCGATCGAGTACGACGGCGGCGGGTTCTGCGGCTGGCAACGGCTGAACAAGCTGGATCCGGACCCATCCGGGGAGCCTGCGGACCCCGGCCGGATCGTGCGTCGCGAGCCCACGGTCCAGGCGGCGCTCGAAGAAGCGCTGTCCTTCGTCGCCGGTGCTCCGACCGCGGTGGTCTGCGCCGGGCGCACCGATGCCGGCGTGCACGCCTCCGGCCAGGTCGTGCATTTCGACGGCCCGGCCGCACGCGACCCACGCGGCTGGGTGCTCGGTACCACCTCGCGGCTGCCGCCGTCGGTCTGCGTGCGCTGGTGCGTGCCGGTGGCTGAGGATTTCCATGCGCGCTTCTCGGCGCGCGCCCGGCGCTACCGCTACCGGATCCTCAACCGCATGGTCCGGCCGGCCCTGCATCGGCAGTACCTGAGCTGGGAGCGCCGGCCGCTGGATGCCCCGGCGATGCACCGGGCGGCCCAGGCGCTGGTGGGCACGCACGACTTCTCCGCGTTCCGGACCGTGCACTGCCAGGCCCCGCATGCGAGTCGTGACCTGCAACACATCAGAGTCACCCGCGACGACGAAGTGGTCGAGATCGACGTGCAGGCCAATGCATTCCTCCATCACATGGTCCGCAATATTGTCGGAAGCCTGCTGCTGGTGGGGTGCGGAGAGCGGCCCGATGCGTGGATCGGCCAGTTGCTGGCCGGCCGCGACCGCTCGCTGGCCGGGCCGACCGCGCCCTCCGCAGGCCTGGTGTTCGTCGGGCCGCGTTATCCTGCGCAGTGGCGACTGCCCGCCGAGGTGACCCTGTGAGCCACTGCCGATGAACCGGATTCTTTTCCGTACCCGCATCAAGTTCTGCGGCTTCACCCGGCCGGGCGACGTGCGCCTGGCCTGCGAGCTGGGCGCGGACGCAATCGGCTTCGTGTTCGCGGAGAAAAGCCCGCGCCGGATCGCGGCCGAGGAAGCCCGCGCGATGCGCCAGGCGCTGGCGCCGCTGGTGGACGCGGTCGCGTTGTTCATGGACAACCCGGCCGAGGAGGTGCGCGAGGTCGTGCGCCAGGTGCGGCCGAGCCTGCTGCAGTTCCACGGCAGCGAGGACGACGCCTTCTGCCGCGGCTTCGGGGTGCCCTACATGAAAGCCATTCCGATGCGGACGCGCGAGGGCGCGACCGACTTCGCCCAGCAGCATCCGGCAAGCCTGCAGGCGCGCTATCCCGGGGCCGGCGGCTTCCTGTTTGACAGCCACGCGCAGGGCGAGCCGGGCGGCAGCGGCAAGGCGTTCGACTGGTCGCGGATTCCGGCGGGCGTGCAGAAGCCTTACGTGCTGGCCGGCGGACTGTCACCGGAAAACGTGTTCGAGGCGATCCTCGGCACGCTGCCGTGGGGGGTGGACGTGTCCAGCGGCATCGAGAGCGCGCCGGGCCTGAAGGACGGCGACAAGATGCGTCGCTTCGTCGAACAGGTGCGGCGCGCCGACTGCCACGTTCCGGATTGACCGTGCTGGACTGAGTTGCTGGAGTGGCCGCCGCGTCCGAGGCGGCAGGCAGCTTTGCCCCTAAACTGGAGCACTGGCCCACAGGCCGGGCTCCCTCCATGAATACGTGTACCGATGTCCGCCCAATCCCCCATCGATTTTCACGCCTACCCAGATGCCTCCGGCCACTTCGGCCGCTTCGGCGGCCGCTTCGTCGCAGAGACCCTGATCGGCCCGCTGCAGGAGCTGGCCGCGGCCTATGACACCGCGCGCGTCGATCCGGCCTTTATCCAGGCCTACGAGCGCGATCTGGCGCACTACGTCGGCCGGCCCAGCCCGATCTACTTCGCCGAGCGCCTGAGCGTGGAGACCGGCGGCGCGCGCATCCTGCTCAAGCGCGAGGACCTCAACCACACCGGCGCGCACAAGATCAACAACACCATCGGCCAGGCCCTGCTGGCCTCGCGCATGGGCAAGACCCGGATCATCGCTGAGACCGGCGCCGGCCAGCACGGCGTGGCCTCGGCGACGGTGGCCGCGCGGCTCGGCCTGGAGTGCGTGGTCTACATGGGCGCGACCGACATCGAGCGGCAGAAGATCAACGTCTACCGGATGAACCTGCTTGGCGCCAGGGTGGTGCCGGTGACCAGCGGTTCGGCCACGCTGAAGGACGCGCTCAACGAGGCGATGCGCGACTGGGTCACCAACGTGGCCGACACGTTCTACATCATTGGCACCGTCGCCGGACCGGACCCGTATCCGCGCATGGTGCGCGACTTCAATGCCGTGGTCGGGCGCGAGTCTCGCGAACAGATGCTGGCCGAGTACGGCCGCCTGCCCGACGCCATCACCGCCTGCGTCGGCGGCGGCAGCAACGCGATCGGCATGTTCCACGCGTTCCTCAACGACCGCCAGGTACGCATCGTCGGCGCCGAAGCGGCCGGCGAGGGCCTCTCCAGCGGCCGCCACGCCGCATCGCTCGCGGCCGGCCGGCCGGGCGTGCTGCACGGCAACCGCACGTACGTGCTGTGCGACGACGACGGCCAGATCATCCAGACCCATTCGGTCTCCGCCGGACTGGACTACCCCGGCGTCGGCCCGGAACACGCATTCCTCAAGGACGCCGGCCGCGCCGAATACGTCGGGGTGAGCGACGACGAAGCGCTAGCGGCGTTCCACCAGCTCGCGCGCGCCGAGGGCATCCTCGCCGCGCTCGAGTCCAGCCACGCGATCGCACAGGCCATCAAGCTCGCACGTGAGTTGCCCAAGGACGCGATCGTGCTGTGCAACCTCTCGGGGCGCGGCGACAAGGACGTGCATACGATTGCCGCCCGCGAGGGGCTGTCGCTCTGACTCTCTCCCTTCAGGGGGAGGGAGAAAATCCGCCATCGGCCATTTCTATCGCATGAACCGCATCGACACCCGTTTCGCCCAACTCAAAACCCGCGCCCGCAAGGCGCTGGTGCCGTTCTTCACCGCAGGCGACCCCTCGCTGGAGGCGACCGTGCCGGTGATGCACGCACTGGCCGAGGCCGGGGCCGACGTGATCGAGCTGGGCGTGCCGTTCTCCGACCCGATGGCCGACGGCCCCACGATCCAGCGCAGTTCCGAGCGCGCCTTGTCGCGCGGGGCAGGGCTGGATTACGTGTTCGGCTGCGTGCGCCGGTTCCGCGAGAACGATGCCGATACGCCGGTGGTGCTGATGGGCTATCTCAATCCGGTCGAGATCCGCGGCGCTGAGCGCTTCGCCGCCGAGGCGGTCGCGGCCGGTGTCGACGGGGTGCTGCTGGTCGACCTGCCGCCGGAGGAGGCGGCCGAGTTCCGCACCGCGTTCACCCCGCACGGCCTCGCCCTGATCCTGCTCGCCGCGCCGACCACCTCGGATCAGCGCATCGGTCAGCTCTGCGCGCAGGCCTCCGGCTACCTCTACTACGTCAGCTTTGCCGGCGTCACCGGCGCCGACCGGCTCGACACCGGCGCCGCCAGTGACCGCCTGCACGCGATCAGGGCGCGCAGCCCGGTGCCGGTGGTGGCGGGCTTCGGTATCCGCGACGCCGCCAGCGCCGCGGCCATGGCGCGCGAGGCCGACGGGGTGGTGGTCGGCAGTGCGCTGGTGGCGGCGCTGGAGGGCGCTACCGATGCCGAAACCGCCGCCAACCGCGCGACCGGTTTCCTCGCTCCCTTGCGCGCTGCGCTGGACGCGGCGGACTGAGCGGCCGCTGCGCTAAACTGCAGGGTCGCAGGGCGGGTATTAACCCGCCGTTCGAAGGCTCAAGGCGAGTCGCAACCCGCCATCCGAATGCTCAAGGCGGGTTGAAACCCCCCCCTACCGGGAAACACCGAACGCATGTCCTGGCTCAAGAAACTCATGCCGTCCGGCATCCGCACCGGCATCCGCACCGACAACGGCGCACCCAGCAAGCGCCGCAGCGTGCCCGAAGGGCTGTGGGAGAAGTGCGACCGCTGTGGCGCCGTGCTGTACCGGCCGGAGCTGGAGGAAAACCTGGAGGTCTGCCCCAAGTGCAGCTTCCACATGCCGATCCGCGCCCGGGCGCGCCTGAAGGCGCTGTTCGACGCCGGCAGCACCAGTGAAATCGCTGCCGAGCTTGGCCCCACCGACGTGCTCAAGTTCAGGGACCAGAAGAAGTACGTCGACCGGATCAAAGCCGCGCAGAAGTCCACCGGTGAGCGCGACGCACTGATCGCGATGCGCGGCACCATGAAGTCACGGCCGCTGGTCGCCTGCTCGTTCGACTTTGCCTACATGGGCGGCTCGATGGGCTCGGTGGTCGGCGAGCGCTTCGCCCGCGCCGCCGAGACCGCGCTGGAGACCGGCTGCCCGCTGGTGTGCTTCTCCGCCACCGGCGGCGCGCGCATGCAGGAAAGCCTGTTCTCGCTGATGCAGATGGCCAAGACCTCCGCCGCGCTCGGGCGCCTGCGCGCGGCCGGCCTGCCGTACATCTCGGTGATGACCCACCCGACCACCGGCGGCGTCTCAGCCTCGCTGGCGATGCTCGGCGACATCAACCTGGCCGAGCCGGAAGCCCTGATCGGTTTTGCCGGCCCGCGCGTGATCGAGCAGACCGTGCGCGAGACCTTGCCGGAGGGATTCCAGCGCAGCGAGTTCCTGGTCGAGCACGGCGCGATCGACCAGATCTGCGACCGCCGCGAGATGCGCGACCGCCTCGCGCACCTGCTCGCGTTGATGATGAAACAACCCCAGCCGATCGACGAGGCGGAGGTGGTGGGATGACCTTGGTGCCGGGACCCGGGACCTGGGACCCGGGACCCGGCAGATCCCGCCGATCTGCAAGGGTTGCCAGACACTGCGAAGTTGCCTTTTGCCGGGTCCCCTGTCCCCTGTCCCCGGTCCCGAGGAACACCGCATGAGTCGCAAACATTTCGGTACCGACGGCATTCGCGGCCGGGTAGGCGAAGGCGCGATCTCGGCCGATTTCGTGCTGCGCCTGGGCAATGCCTACGGGTTCGCGCTGAAGGCCTCCTTTGATGGCCGGCGTGACTGGCGCAAGCCGGTGGTGATCATCGGCAAGGACACGCGCATCTCGAACTACATGTTCGAGGCCGCGCTCGAGGCCGGGCTGGTCGCGGCAGGCGTCGACGTGCAGCTGATGGGGCCGATGCCGACCCCGGCCGTCGCGCACCTGACGCACTCGATGCGGGCCGACGGCGGCATCGTCATTTCGGCCTCGCACAATCCGCACCACGACAACGGCATCAAGTTCTTTTCGGCCGAGGGCGAGAAGCTCGATGACGCCACCGAGCTGGCGATCGAGGCTGCGCTGGACCAGCCGTTCCGCACCGTGTCCTCCGAGGAACTGGGCAAGGCGGTGCGCACCCGCGATGCGCTGGGCCGCTATATCGAGGCATGCAAGGGCTCGGTTTCGCGGGGCTTCGACCTGGGCGGCATGCGCATCGCCATGGACTGCGCCAACGGGGCGACCTACGAGCTCGGACCGCTGGTGCTGCGTGAACTTGGCGCCCGCGTCGATGCGATCGGCGTCGATCCCAATGGCGTCAACATTAACGATGGGGTCGGCTCGACCCACCCGGAAGCCGTTGCCGCGCATGTGCGCGCGACCGGCGCCGACCTCGGCATCGCCTTCGACGGCGACGGCGACCGGGTGCTGTTCGTCGATGCCGACGGCGTGGTCCGCGACGGCGACGACCTGCTGTACGTGCTGGCCACCGACTGGCAGCAAAGCGGACGACTGCGCGGCCCGGTGGTCGGCACCCAGATGACCAACTTCGGACTGGAACGCGCGTTCGGCGAGCGCGGTATCGGCTTCATCCGCGCCAAGGTCGGCGACCGTTACGTGCACCAGCAGCTGATCGCCAACCAGGCGGTGCTCGGCGGTGAGACCTCAGGCCACCTGCTGTGTTTGGACCGCGCCAGCACCGGCGACGGCATCGTCAGCGCACTGCAGGTGCTGGAAGTGCTGCATCGCCGGCGCATCAGCCTGCACGACGCGCTGGCCGGCTTGAGCAAGGTCCCGCAGCAGACGGTCAACGTGCGCTACGCGGCGGGCGGCGCCAGGCCGGTGGAGGCGCCGGCGGTGCAGGCCGCGCTGGCCGATGCGCAGATGGCGGTGCAGGGGCGCGGCCGCGCCTTCCTGCGCCCGTCGGGCACCGAGCCGGTGGTGCGCGTCACCGTGGAAGCCGACGAGGCCGACCTGATGCAGTCGATCCTGGCGCAGCTCGCCGGCGCCGTGCGCGTGGCAGCGCAGTAGCCGTAAAGCCGAGCTTGCTCGGCTGCGCAACATTCGGTGCAAGTTGGACCTGCCGAGCTGGCGCGGCACATCGCAGCGGAGCAAGCTCCGCTCTACCCAATGTGTGCGGCGGAGGAGCAAACTTCGCTGACCAACCCCGAGCCCACCATGCCCTCCAGCCCGATTCCCACCCTCGACATCCGCCGCCTGATCGATCCGGCCAGCCCCTCCGACCGCGCGGCCTTCGTCGCGGAACTCGGTCAGGCCTATCGCGAATGGGGCTTTGCCGGCATCCGCGGCCACGGCATCGCATCCGCGCAGATCGCCGCGTCCTACGAGGTGTTCGCCCGGTTCTTCGCGTTGCCCGACGAGGTCAAACGTCAGTACCACGTGCCCGGCGGCGGCGGTGCGCGCGGCTACACCCCGTTCGGCGTGGAGACCGCCAAGGGCGCGCAGCATTTCGACCTCAAGGAGTTCTGGCATGTCGGCCGCGAGATCCCGCGCGACTCCAGGTACGCCGACGTGATGCCGCCGAACCTGTGGCCGACCGAGGTGCCCGACTTTCGTGAACAGGCCTACGGGCTGTACCAGGCGCTCGATGCGCTCGGCTCCCGCGTGCTCAGCGCGCTGGCGCTACATATCGGCCTGGCGGAGGACTACTTCGCTGACAAGACCGACTCGGGCAACTCGATCCTGCGGCCGATCCATTATCCGCCGATTACCAGCGACAGCATCCCCAACGAGCGCGCCGGCGCCCACGAGGACATCAACCTGATCACCCTGCTGGTCGGCGCCAGCGCCGAGGGCCTGGAGGTCAGGTCGCGCAAGGGCGACTGGGTGCCGTTCACCGCGCAGGCCGACACCATCGTGGTCAACATCGGCGACATGCTGCAGCGCCTGACCAACCACGTCTATCCATCGACCACCCATCGCGTGGTCAACCCGCCCGGCGAGCGCGCCCGCCAGCCGCGGTATTCGACCCCGTTCTTCCTGCACCCCAACCCCGACTTCCTGATCGACGTGCTGCCCTCGACGGTCACGCCGGACAACCCCAGCCGCTATCCGGAGCCGATCACCGCGCAGGCCTACCTGGACGAGCGCCTGCGTGAGATCAAGCTGGCGTAGGCGCCGCCTCCGGCGGCGGCTGCCTTTCGTGCGTTCGTAGGAGCGGCATCAGCGGCGAGCTCTTGATTGCGGCAAGAGCATTCGACACGGATCAAAGCAAAAAAATGCGGATCGATGCAAAGGGCGCCTTTATGCACAGAAGCTCTTATGTCTTTATCCGCTCTTTTTAGCTCTGATCCGCGTCAAAAAGTATTCAGACCATCACCTGTTCGCGGCTGAAGCCACTCCTACGGGAGCAGGAATGCGCCGTGGTCATTCGCATACAGCTATCCCGGCTGCACCCAGCCCTTCGCGCCACGCCGCGAGCTTGTCGCCCTGGCGCTGCGAGGCATTGGCCGGGCTGGTCGACGGCAGCCGCAGGTAGCGCAGCGGCAGCATCTGCAATTGCGGCAGCACCAGGCGGCGGAAGCTGCTTTCGGCCTTGGCGCCGTTGAACAGCACCGTGCCGATCGCCGGGTGTCGGGCGAAGAACGTGCGGAAGTCGTTGGCCTGCGCGGTGTCGTCGCGGATCGCCGAATCGAGGCTGCCTTCGCGCTCGCAGCGCGCCAGCACATCCCACACCGCGACGCCGGCGGCGCTGAGCTGCCGGCAACGTTGCTCGTAGGGCAGGGCGGGTCCGGCGCCGACCAGTTCGCCCATGATCGGCCAGAACCGGTTCTGCGGGTGCGCGTAGTAGCGGTGGGCCTGCAGCGAGGCGGCACCGGGCATGCTGCCGAGGATCAGGACCCGCGCATCGGGCCGGGCGACCGGCGCGAAGCCCTGCAGTGCCGGCATCGCTGTCCTGTTGGGCTGGATCCGGTCGGGTCGTGGCATGGGGTCGGTGAGCCTCAAGGGGGCGCCCCCGCATCCGAATGGCCTTGCGGGGCCGTATTCAGTCCGTGTCGGCACGGGTTTGCAGCCGCCATGGTGCGGCCGGCGTCACTAGCCGCAGGCCCGCGGTTGCAGGCATGCTAGCGGAAGGCCGGGCGTGCAGGGGCTGCCCGCGCCGAAAGGGGATCACGATGTCGAACAGCCAGGCCTCAGCAGATACGGTGTCGTCGCATCACCGAAGGCGTTCAAGCCTGGGCGCAGGCCTCGTCGGGGCCGCTGTCATTGGCGCAGTCCTGGCCGTGACGCTCGGATGCGGCAGCGTTTTCGCGTCCTCTCTTGACGTGCATGTCGACGATGGCCGGGGCGGCGTGGCCGAAGCCGTGGTCAGCCTCCACTCGGCCGGTGCGCGGGCCGCGCTGCAACCGCGGGCCGCGCAGATGGACCAGCGCGGCAGCGAATTCGTGCCCCGCTTGATGACCGTGCAGACCGGCAGCCCGGTGATGTTCCCCAACAGCGACGGCATCCATCACCACGTCTATTCGTTCTCGCCGGCCAAGCGCTTCGAGTTGCCGCTGTACAGCGGCGAGCCGAGCGATCCGGTGCACTTCGAGTCTCCCGGCGTGGTGACGCTGGGCTGCAATATCCACGACTGGATGCTCGGCTACATCGTGGTGCTCGACACTCCGTATTCGGCCATCACCGATGCTTCGGGCACCGTGCGACTGCAGGCGCCGCCGGGCGAGTATTCGCTGCAGGTCTGGCATCCGCACCTGGCCCCGGGTGCACCGCCGATGCGCAGGCCGGTGTCGATCACGGACGCTGGCGGCAGCGAAAACATCAGCCTGTCACTCGTGCCGACGGTCGCCCCCACGCGCGAGCCGGTCGATCCGCGCCTGCGTGCGCTGCAGGACAAGCTGCGGAGCCTGAAACGTGAGCGCTGAGGGCACAGCCGCGCGAAGCCGGCTGTTCGGATTTCAGGCCAAGGTGCTGGCGCTGCTGGCGCTCGCCCTGCTGGCGACGCTGGCGGCCACCCTGGTGGTGGTCAACCTGGCGGTGGACCGCGCGGTCGGTGCCCGCCTCGACCACGACCTGGCGGTCGGCGAGCGCGTCTGGGAAAGCTACTACACCACCCGCCGCGACCAATTGAGCGACTCGGTGGCGGTGCTGGCCGATGATTTCGGCTTCAGGGCGGCGGTCGCGACCGGCGACGAGGCCACGGTGGTATCGGCGTTGGCCAACCACGGCCAGAGGATCGGTGCCTCGCTGGGGCTGCTGCTGGATCCGGCCGGGGACGTGCTGGCGAGCGACCTGGTCGGATCGCGCGCCGGCCAGTCCAGCGCGTTGTCGCCGCTTCATGCGCGTGCCGAGCGGGCCGGCAGTGCCGCCGGTGTGGTGGTGCTCCAGGAGCGCCTTTACCTGATGGCGATGGTGCCGATCAATGCACCGACGCGTGTCGGCTGGGTCGCGATGGGGCGCGAACTCGATGATGCCTTCGCCATCGAGTTCCTGGGTCTGGCAGGCCTGCACCTGGCGCTGGTGCGCGACGGCGGGAACGCCGCACATGCGATCGATGCGAGCAGCTTGCCGCGCGCTGCGCGGATCGCGCTCGCGCAAGCGGCGCCGTTGCGCGACGCAGCCGGCGGCAGGCGCAGCGGCAAGACCAGGCTCGACCTCGACGGGGCGGGATTCGCACTGCTGCCGACGATTGCCCACGGCGACAGCGGTGCGGTCCGGGTGTTGTTGCTGGCGGCCCGCGACGAAGTGGTGGCGCCGTTCCGCCGGCTCGAGCGCCAGATCATCGGGCTGTCCGCCGCCGCGGCGCTGCTGGCGCTGATCGTCGCCACGCTGATCGGACGGGGCGTCAGCCGCCCGGTGGCGCAACTGGCACAGGCCGCCCGCCGCATCGAAACGGGCGACTACCACCAGCCGTTGCCGGCGCTTGGGCGCGACGAGCTGGGTGAACTGGCGGTTGCGTTCAACCGTATGCAGGCAGGCATCGCCGAGCGCGAGCAACACATCCTGCACCAGGCCCGGCACGACGGCCTGACCAATCTGCCCAACCGCGGCCAGGCCCTGGTCGAGATGCAGGCGCTGATCGAACGCGCACGCGGCAGGGCCTTGGACACGTCATGCGCGGCGACCTCATGTGCCGTGATCATGCTCGACCTGGACCGCTTCAGGCAGATCAACGACACCCTCGGCCATGACTGCGGCGACGAGGTGCTGGTGGTGGTGGCGGGCCTGCTGCGCGGCGCCCTGCGTGGCGATGACCTGCTCGCGCGGCTCGGTGGCGACGAGTTCATGGTGGTGCTGGAGGATGTCGATACCGGGTTCGCGCTCGAACGCGCGCGCGCCCTGGTCGAGACCCTGCGCGCGCCGCTGCGGCTGAGCGGTACCCAGGTCAGCCTGGATGTCAGCGTCGGGGTGTCGATGTACCCCGAACACGGCGACACCCCGGATATGCTGCTGCGCCGCGCCGACATCGCGATGTACGAGGCCAAGGACGTGCATGCCGGCGTCGTGCTGTACCAGTCCGGCCACGACGAGGTGCATCTGCGGCAACTGACTTTGGTCGCCGACCTGCGCCTGGCCTTCAGCCGGGGCGAGTTGAGCATGGTGTTCCAGCCCAAGATCGAGCTGGCCAGTGGACGGGTGGCCCATGCCGAGGCGCTGATCCGCTGGGCGCACCCGCATTTCGGCTGGGTCCGGCCGGACGAGTTCGTACCGCTGGCCGAGCGCACCGGCCTGATCCACGAACTCACCCGGTTCGTCCTGGACCGCAGCCTGCAGCAGCAAAGGCTGTGGCTGGACCAGGGCATGGACATCGCGCTGGCGGTCAACATCTCCTCGATCGACCTGCTCGACAGCGGATTCCCGGAGGTCGTGCTTGGCATGCTGGCACTGCATGGGGTGGCGCCGGGCAAGCTGATCATCGAGATCACCGAAAGCACGTTGATGCGCGATATCAATGCCGCCATTAAGGTCCTGCAGCGGCTGCGCGAGCATGGCGTGCGCCTGTCGATCGACGATTTCGGGACCGGCCACTCCTCGCTGGCGCAGCTGCGGCGCCTGCCGGTGGACGAAATCAAGATAGACAAGAGCTTCGTCACCGGGTTGACCGAGGGCAGCGACGGCGCGGTGATCGTGCGCTCGGCAATCGAGATCGGCCACAACATGGGGCTGCGGGTGATCGCCGAAGGGGTCGAGACGGCGGGCAGTCTGGCGTTGCTGCAGCGCTACGGCTGCGACATGGCGCAGGGCTTCCTGTTCACCGCGCCGCTGTGCGCGCCCGGCTTCATCGACTGGTGTGAGCGCTATGCCGAGACTGCCGCGGTGACGGCTTGATGCGCAGGCGGGGCAGTCTGGCCTGCCGGCGCTGCTGTCTCGCGGTCTGGGCGCTGTGCCTGGCCACGTTGGCGGCACTGCCCGCCCTCGCCGGCGATGGCCGACTGCTCGCCACCGGCGGTGCGACCCAGGCCGAAGGGGCCGCGGGCGGCGGCATCGTGCCGTGGGCGGTGATCGCCGGCTACGGCACCCGCGAGCAGCACGGCGGCACCGCGTTCCGTACCCACCTGGACACCGGCGACTACTCACTCGACAGCGTGGGCGCGGCCTACGGCTTCGGCAACCGACTGGAGCTGTCGCTCGCCCGCCAGCGCATCGGCCTGGGCACGTTGCAGCGGCAACTGGCGCTGCCGGTGGACCACTTCCGGCAGGACGTGATCGGGGCCAAGCTGCGCCTGGCCGGTGACCTGGTCTACGGCGCGATGCCGCAGGTGTCGCTGGGCGTGCAGCACAAGCGCCATCGCGATTTCAACGTGCCGCGTGCGGTCGGCGCGCGCGAGGACCGTGGCACCGACATCTACATCGCCGCCAGCAAGCTGTTCCTCGGCGGCGCGGCCGGCTACAACCTGCTGCTGAACGCGACCCTGCGTTCCACCAGCGCCAACCAGGCCGGATTGCTGGGGTTCGGCGGCGATCTTCGCGGCGGCCGCTCGCTGGTCTGGGAAGGCTCGGCGGCGGTGATGCCGGACCCGCATTGGGCGCTCGGGATCGAATACCGGCAGAAGCCCGACAACCTGGGCTTCGCCCGCGAGGACGACTGGCGCGACGTGTTCGCGGCGTGGTTCCCGAACAAACGCATCGCAGTGGTCGCGGCCTGGGCCGACCTGGGGTCGGTGGCGACGCTGGACCGGCAGCGCGGCCCCTATCTGTCGCTGCAGATGAGCTACTGAGGTTTGCGCATGCGAGCGTCCAGTCATTCGGTTCTCGCCGGCGCGCTTGCCGCGCTGCTGACCGCCTGTGCCAGCCTGAGCGGCGGTGCCGGCGATGGCGGCCTCTACCGCAGCCTGGGGGGGCAGGCCGGGGTCGAGGCGCTGGTCGACGACCTGCTCGTGGAGATCGTCGAGGACGATCGCATCAACCGGTACTTCGTCGACACCGACATCGTCCGCTTCCGTGAAAAGCTCATCGAGCAGATATGTGCCGAATCGGGCGGTCCGTGCGTGTATACCGGCGAACCGATGGGCCCGGTGCATGCCGGGCGCGGCATCGACGAGGCCGCGTTTAATGCACTGGTCGAGGACCTGATCGCGGCGATGGACAACAACGACATTCCGGTGACCGCGCAGAACCGCCTGCTGCGGCGGCTGGCACCGATGCACGCGGACATCGTCGAGCAGCCCTGACCCTTGCCGCGTCCGGCCGGCGCCGCTAGGCTTTCGCGACTCTCAACAAGGAGCGGGCATGCGCCGCAAGATCGTCGCGGGTAACTGGAAACTGCAGGGCAGTCGCGCGTTCGCGGGCGAGCTGCTCGACGCGGTGGCCGCCGCGGCGCAGCCGCATGGAGTGGAGCGGCTCATCCTGCCGCCGCTGCCGTATCTGGCCGAGCTGGCCGCGCGCTACGGCGATCACGGCCTGCTGTTCGGGGCACAGGACGTCAGCGTCAACGACCAAGGTGCCTACACCGGCGAGGTCTCCGCCGCGATGCTGCTGGAGGTCGGCGCGCGCTACGTGCTGGTCGGTCATTCCGAGCGCCGCGAGCACCACGGCGAAACCAGCGAACTGGTCGCACGCAAGTTCCTCGCCGCGAAACAGGCCGGGCTGACCCCGATCCTGTGCATTGGCGAGACCCTCGAGCAGCGCGAGAATGGCCAGACCGAGCGCCGCCTGCAGTCGCAACTCGCGCCGCTGCTGGCGCAGGATGCCGCGGCGTTCGACGGTGCGATCCTCGCCTACGAGCCGGTATGGGCGATCGGCACCGGCAAGACCGCGAGCCCCGAGCAGGCGCAGGCGGTGCATGCGTTCATCCGTAGCGAACTGGCCGCGCAGGATGCTAGAATCGCTGGCTCGCTGCCGATCCTTTACGGCGGTAGCGTGAAGGCCGGCAACGCCGCGGCGCTGTTCTCGCAGCCCGATGTCGATGGCGGCCTGGTCGGTGGGGCTTCGCTGGTCGCCGCCGACTTCAATGCCATCGCAGCCGCGATGGCGCCCTGATGGCCCGCCGGCTTCCGGTTGGCGTCCAAACGCAAGCCAAACGCTAAAGAGTTCCCCGATGCTGTTGTTCCTCAACGTCATCTACGTGTTGATCGCGATCTCGATGGTCGCGCTGATCCTGATGCAACGCGGCGCGGGTGCGCAGGCGGGCTCGGGTTTCGGCGGCGGCGCCTCGGCGACCGTGTTCGGCTCGCGCGGCGCATCCAACTTCCTGTCCAAGGCCACCAAGTGGCTGGGCATCACGTTTTTCGCGATCAGCCTGTTCATGGCCTACCGGGCGACGGACCTGGCCAGCGGCGGGGCGCAGCAGTTCGATCAGGACCTGGGCGTGATGTCGCAGGCGCCGGTGGTGCCCGCCACGCCGCAGGATGGTGGCACCGCGGTGCCGAGCGCGCCGGTCCAGCAGGCGCCGGCCGACTCCGTCCCGCAGGCGCCGGCCGCTGACAGCGCCGTGCCGGCATTGCCGGTCGAGCCGCCTCCGGCGCAGGATGCGCCCCCGCCGGCCGACTGAGTCCGCGCCAGGCGGCAGCTCGTTTTTGGTTTGAAAGGCGGCCGGCAGGATCAGCCGGCGCCCCGATCAGCGATGGTCGGAACGGATTCGGTGGGTGCGCACGGATCCGCGGTCGGACGACCGGTTTTTGATTTGCCCAGGTGGCGGAATTTGGTAGACGCACTACCTTGAGGTGGTAGCGACTTAGGTCGTGGGGGTTCGAGTCCCCCCTTGGGCACCAATTGAATGCAGTGAATGGCAAACAGTGAACAGTAAATGGAAGAAGCAGGGCCCGCGCGGCTCCTTCCATCCGCCTGCCGTCCATCCGTGTTCACAGCCAAGTGAGCGGTGACGGCACAGGCTGGCGATAAATGAAGCGTCCAATGGCGGCTTCTTCCGTTGACCCCTTGCTGTTATCCGTTTTCCGCTCTCAGTGAGAACACACGTGCTGGCCGAATACCTGCCGACCCTGCTGTTCCTGATCGTCGCCAGCGCCATTGGTGTCGCCCTTCTGGTGGTAGGCCACACGCTCGGGCCCAAGCGTCCGACCGCGGCCAAGCTGTCGCCCTACGAGAGCGGCTTTGCGCCCTTCGAGGACGCGCGCATGCAGTTCGACGTGCGCTACTACCTGATCGCCATCCAGTTCATCATCTTCGATCTGGAAATCATCTTCATCGTGCCGTGGGCGACGGTGTTCCGCGATCTCGGCATCATCGGCCTGGTCGAAATGGGCATCTTCGCCAGCATGCTTTTCCTGGGCTTCATCTACGTGTGGAAGAAGGGAGCGCTGGAATGGGAGTGAGGCGTGTCGTAGCGCCAGACCGGGCATCCTGCCGCGGCTGGCGCGCGAACGAACGCGGCCAAGCCGCGCCCGCTCGCCGCGACCACCGCTGGCGCGCTTGTCGCGTCGTCACATCCCTGTGCCGAGGCGCCGTTCCGATGGAGTACTCCTGACATGGGTATTACCGAGAAAATCTCGGGGTTGATGCACAACCCGTTGCCGGAAGGGCGGCTTGACGACATCCTGCGCCCGGAAGGCGACAACCCGCTGCTGCAGCAGGGTTTCGTCACCACCAACCTGGACACGCTGTGGAACTGGGCGCGCACCGGGTCGATGTGGCCGATGACGTTTGGCCTGGCCTGCTGCGCGGTCGAGATGATGCACGCCGGCGCGTCGCGCCTGGACCTGGACCGCTACGGCGTGGTGTTCCGTCCGTCGCCGCGCCAGTCCGACGTGATGATCGTGGCCGGCACGCTGGTTAACAAGATGGCGCCGGCGCTGCGCAAGGTTTACGACCAGATGCCCGACCCGAAGTGGGTGATCTCGATGGGCAGCTGCGCCAACGGCGGCGGCTACTACCACTACTCCTATGCGGTGGTCCGCGGCTGCGATCGCATCGTGCCGGTCGACATCTACGTGCCGGGCTGCCCGCCGACCGCTGAAGCGCTGGTCTACGGCATCCTGCAGTTGCAGAAGAAAATCCGCCGCGGCACCAACTTCGGCGACAACAAGCAGGGCATGCGCGGATGAGCGACGCCGTGATCAATTTCGCCGAGCGCCTGCGCGAGCGGTTCTCGACCGGCATGTCGGGCGATGCGCTGGTCACAGTGGCCGAGCCGCGCGGCGAGGTCACGCTCGACGTGTCGCCGGCCGACTGGCTGGCCGCCGCGCGCGCGTTGCGCGACGAGTTCGGTTTCGAGCAGCTGGTCGATGTCAGTGGCGTGGACTACCTGAGCTACGGCAGCGACGAGTGGGACACCGACGTGTCCTCGGAGGGTTTCTCGCGCGGTGTCGAAGGGCAGGGCGCCGGCCGCTTCGCCTGGGGCGAACAGCCCAACGGCGCGGCGGATCTGCCCGAGCACCGCTTTGCTGCGGTCGCGCACCTGTTGTCATACCAGCACAACCAGCGCCTGCGCCTGCGCACCTTCGCCGACAACGACGACCTGCCGGTGGTGGACTCGCTGACCTCGATCTGGGCCGGCGCCAACTGGTTCGAGCGCGAGGCGTTCGACCTGTTCGGCATCATCTTCGACGGCCACCCGGACCTGCGCCGCATCCTCACCGACTATGGCTTCGTCGGCCACCCGTTCCGCAAGGACTTCCCGCTGATCGGCAACGTCGAGGTGCGCTACGACGCCGAGAAGCAACGCGTGATCTATCAGCCGGTCTCGATCGAGCCGCGCGTGCTGGTGCCGCGGGTGATCCGCGACGACGCGCGCTACCAGACGGCAGTGGGCGAATCCGCGCAGCGCCGTGAGGTGAAGAAGTGATGGCGATTCGTCGAGCGGGTCCCGGGTCCCCGGTCCCGGCCTTTGCGGGAGGTGCCGCATGAGCGCGCAAGTCTCCGGCACCTCCGGTCTCAACAACGCCGAGATCCGCAACTACACGCTGAACTTCGGCCCGCAGCATCCGGCCGCGCACGGCGTGTTGCGCCTGATCCTGGAAATGGACGGCGAAACCGTGCATCGCGCCGATCCGCACATCGGCCTGCTGCACCGTGGCACCGAAAAATTGTGCGAGTCCAAGCCGTTCAACCAGTCGATCGGCTACATGGATCGTCTGGACTACGTCTCGATGATGTGTAACGAGCATGCCTATGTGCGTGCGATCGAGACGCTGATGGGGATCGAGGCGCCGGAGCGGGCGCAATGGATCCGCACGATGTTCGACGAGATCACCCGCATCCTGAACCACCTGATGTGGGTCGGCTCCAATGCGCTCGACCTCGGTGCGATGGCGGTGTTCCTGTACGCCTTCCGCGAGCGCGAGGAGTTGATGGACTGCTACGAGGCGGTCAGTGGCGCGCGCATGCACGCGACCTATTACCGCCCCGGCGGCGTGTACCGCGATCTGCCCGCGCAGATGATCAAGTACCGCGAGTCGCCGTGGCGCAAGGGCGCGACGCTCAAGCGTTTCAACGAGTGGCGCGAGGGCTCGCTGCTGGACTACCTGGACGCGTTCTGCAACGACTTCCCCAGCCGTATCGACGAATACGAGACGCTGCTCACCGACAACCGCATCTGGAAGCAGCGCACCGTCGGCGTCGGCGTGATCACCCCGGAGCAGGCCTACGCCTGGGGCATGACCGGGCCGATGATCCGCGGCTCCGGCATTGCCTGGGACCTGCGCAAGAAGCAGCCGTATGCACGCTACGACGCGGTGGACTTCGACATTCCGGTCGGCACCAACGGCGACTGCTACGACCGCTACCTGGTACGCATGGCCGAGATGCGCGAGTCCAACCGCATCGTCCAGCAGTGCGTGAAGTGGCTGAAGGCCAACCCCGGCCCGGTGATGATCGACAACTACAAGGTCGCGCCTCCTTCCCGCGAGGAGATGAAGGACGACATGGAAGCGCTGATCCACCACTTCAAGCTGTTCACCGAGGGCTACTGCGTGCCGGCCGGCGAGACCTATGCCGCGGTCGAAGCGCCCAAGGGCGAATTCGCCTGTTACCTGATCTCCGACGGTGCCAACAAGCCATTCCGCTGCAAGCTGCGGGCGCCGGGCTTCGCGCATCTGTCCTCGATGGACGAGATCGTCAAAGGTCACATGCTGGCCGACGTGGTGGCGATGATCGGCACCTATGACGTCGTGTTCGGCGAGATCGACCGATGAGGATGTCTACTGCAGCGGGACCCGGGACCCGGGACCCGGGACCCGGAAAGGCAGCGCGTCCCGCTATTGATTTCTCTCGGGTCCCCGGTCCCCGCTCCCCGGCCCCCGATAAAGCAGCGAGTCCCGCTTTTGATTTCCCCCGGGTCCCCGATCCCGGGTCCCCGGTCCCGGAAGAACAAGCATGAAAGCAACCGGAAATTTCGAGTCCTGCCAGCATGTCGACCCGCTGGTTGCGTTGAACGACGCGACCCGTGCGCACATCGATCATTGGGTGGCCAAGTTCCCGCCGGACCGCAAGCGCTCGGCCGTGCTGCAGGGCCTGCACGCCGCGCAGGAGCAGAACGGCGGCTGGCTGTCGGACGAGCTGATCGCCGCGGTCGCCAGGTACCTGAGCCTGCCGCCGGTGTGGGCGTACGAGGTGGCCAGCTTCTACTCGATGTTCGAGACCGAGCAGGTCGGGCGGCACAATGTCGCGTTCTGCACCAACATCAGCTGCTGGCTCAATGGCGCCGAGGAGCTGGTCGCGCATGCCGAATCGAAGCTCGGTTGCAAGCTCGGCCAGTCCACCAGCGACGGCCGCGTGTTCCTCAAGCGCGAGGAAGAGTGCCTGGCGGCGTGCTGCGGCGCGCCGGTGGTTGTCATCAACGGTCATTACCACGAGAAGCTCGACGCGGCGCAGGTCGACGAGCTGCTGGACGGCCTGAAGTGAGGCGGCTCCGCGCCCCTGGATTTTGTAGGAGCCGCTTCAGCCGCGAAGCCCGGTTTCCGGAACCTGCAGTCGCGGCTGAAGCCGCTCCTACGGACATGTGACGAGACGACATGGCGCATCACGACTATTCGCAAGGTTACGGCCCCGTCGGTCCCGCACCGGCCGAGCACAGCGTCGTCTACACGACGCTGCACTTCGACATGCCGTGGTCCTACGACAACTACCTCAAGACCGGTGGCTACAGCGCCTGGCGCAGGATACTGACCGAGAAGATCCCGCCGGCCGACGTTATCGAGATGGTCAAGCAGTCCGGTCTGCGCGGACGCGGCGGCGCAGGCTTTCCGACCGGCCTGAAGTGGAGCTTCATGCCGAAGGGCTCGGGCACCCAGAAGTACATCCTGTGCAACTCCGACGAGTCCGAGCCGGGTACGGCAAAGGACCGCGACATCCTGCGCTACAACCCGCATGCGGTGATCGAGGGCATGGCGATCGCCTGCTATGCGACCGGCTCCACCGTGGCCTACAACTACCTGCGCGGCGAGTTCCACCACGAGCCATTCGAGCATCTGGAAGCGGCGCTGGCCGAGGCCCACCAGCACGGCTGGCTCGGCAGCAACATCCTGGACTCGGGCGTCGATGTGGACATGCACAACGTGCTGGGCGCCGGCGCCTACATCTGCGGCGAAGAGACCGCGCTGATGGAATCGCTGGAGGGCAAGAAGGGCCAGCCGCGCTTCAAGCCGCCGTTCCCGGCCAACTTCGGCCTGTTTGGCAAGCCGACCACGATCAACAACACCGAGACCTATGCCTCGGTGCCGGCGATCATCCGCAACGGCTCCGAATGGTTCCTCAATCTGGGCAAGCCCAACAACGGCGGGCCGAAGGTGTTTTCCGTCTCGGGCCACGTTGCCAAGCCCGGCAACTACGAAGTCCGCCTGGGCACCCCGTTCGCCGATCTGCTGGAATTGGCCGGCGGCATGCGCAACGGCGCGAAGCTCAAGGCGGTGATTCCGGGCGGCTCCTCGATGCCGGTGCTGCCGGGCGAGACCATGATGTCGCTGACGATGGACTACGACTCGATCCAGAAGGCCGGCTCCGGCCTCGGCTCCGGTGCGGTCATCGTCATGGACGAGGCCACCTGCATGGTGCGCGCCTGCCAGCGCATCGCGCGTTTCTACTTCAAGGAAAGCTGCGGCCAGTGCACCCCCTGCCGCGAGGGCACCGGCTGGATGTACCGCATGCTGACCCGCATCGTTCAGGGCCAGGCCACGGTTGCCGACCTGGACATGCTCAAGGCCTCCGCCGGGCAGATTGAAGGCCACACCATCTGCGCCTTCGGCGAAGCCGCCGCGTGGCCGGTGCAGGGCTTCCTGCGCCACTATTGGAGCGAGTTCGAATACGCGATCGTGCACAAGCGCTTCCTGGTCGATGACCAGGCCGCCGGCAACGTGCGGGAGGCGGCATGAACGCGTGGATGGGGCCGGGACCCGGGACCCGGGACCTGGGACCCGGAAAAGCCGAAGCCCATAGCCCTGTCATACCGAACGCAGTGAGGAATCTGCTTTTGGCTTCACGGTCACAAATGAACAGCAGATCCCTCACTCCATTCGCGCTGACAGCCTTTGCTTTTTCCCGGGTCCCGGGTCCCGGGTCCTGGGTCCCGAGGTGTCGCCCATGAGCACCGAAGCGGTGAACGCACCTGCTGCCCCGGTAGTGCCGGAAGGCCACGTCGCCATCGAGATCGACGGCGTGCCGCTGACTGCGCCCAAGGGCTCGATGATCATCCAGGCCGCCGACAAGGCCGGCATCGCGATTCCACGTTTCTGCTACCACGACAAGATGTCGATCGCGGCCAATTGCCGCATGTGCCTGGTCGAGGTCGAGAAGATGGGCAAGCCTGCGCCGGCCTGCGCCACGCCGGTGATGGACGGCATGAAGGTCGTCACGCGCAGCGACAAGGCCTTGAAGTCGCAGCGCAATGTGATGGAGTTCCTGCTGATCAACCATCCGCTGGACTGCCCGATCTGCGACCAGGGCGGCGAGTGCGAGTTGCAGGACCTCGCGCTCGGCTATGGCCGCTCGGTCAGCCGTTTCGCCGAACGCAAGCGCGTGGTGCCCGACGAGGACCTCGGGCCGCTGGTCGCCACCGAGATGACCCGCTGTATCCAGTGCACGCGCTGCGTGCGCTTCACCGCGGAGATCGCCGGCACCTACGAGCTCGGTGGCATGTACCGCGGCGAAAACCTCCAGATCGGCACCTACGACGGGAAACCGCTCACCACCGAGTTGTCGGGCAACGTGATCGACGTGTGCCCGGTCGGTGCGCTGACCGACAAGGTGTATCAGTTCAAGGCGCGCCCGTGGGAGCTGATCGCGCGCGAGTCGCTGGGCTACCACGATGCGCTCGGCAGCAATCTGTTCCATCACCTGCGCCGCGGCGAGGTACTGCGCAGCGTCCCGCGCGACAACGACGCGGTCAACGAATGCTGGCTGTCGGACCGCGACCGCTATTCGCACCAGGGCCTGTATGCCGATGACCGCGCGACCCGTCCGATGGTCAAGGACGCGGGCGAGTGGCGCGAGGCGAGTTGGGACCAGGCGCTGGCCCGGGCCGTGCAGATCCTGCGCGAGAACGGCGCCGACCAGCTCGGCATGCTGGTGCATCCGGCCACCTCGAACGAGGAGGGTGCATTGCTCGCGCGCCTGGCCGAGGCGCTGGGCACCGGCAATCTGGATCACCGCATCAGCCAGCATGACCTGTCCGACGCCGCGGTCGCGGAGGTCTTCGCGATGCCGGTCGCCGAGATCGAGCGTGCCGACGTGGTCGTCATCGTCGGGGCCGACCTGCGCCACGAGCTGCCGCTGGTCAACCAGCGCGTGCGCAAGGCGTGGATGCAGGGCGCCAAAGTGCACGTGATCAATCCGGTCGACTTCGACCGCACCTTCGATGTCGCCGACAAACGGATCGTGGCGCCGTCGCAGCTGGCTGCCGCGCTCGACGATGCCGCGTTGCGCGAGGCTGTCCAGGGCGGCGAGCGGGCGGTGGTGATCGTCGGTGCGCTGGCCGAGAATGGCGCGCACGCCGCGGCGGTCCGAAAGGCCGCCGCCGGTTTCGCGAGCGCCACCGGTGCCAAGCTGTGCCGTATCCCGCAGGGGGCCAATGCGGTCGGGCTGAGCGACTACGGCGTGCTGCCGGCGTCGCGCGACGCCCGCGCGATGCTTGCCGATGCGCGCTCGGCCTATGTCCTTTACGGCATCGAGCCGGGGCTGGACTTCGCCGATACGCCGACCGCGCTGAAGGCGCTGGATGGCGCGCAGGTGGTCGCGTTCAGCCACTTCGCGTGCCGCTCGACGCTGGCGGTGGCCGACGTGATCCTGCCGATCGGGCTGCTGCCGGAGATCGACGCCACCTTGACCAACCTGGACGGGCGCCAGCAGTCGGCGGTCGCGGCCGGCAAGCTGTACGAGGAAACCCGCGCCGGCTGGCGCGTATTGCGGGCGCTCGGCGGCGAACTGGCCGCGCCGGGGTTCGAGTTCACCGATTTCGCCGGCTTGCAGGCGAGCCTGAAAATGCGCGAGTTCACGCCGGTCGCCGGTCCTGCGGCCAACGCGGACGCAGACGGTCTGGAAGTCGTGGTCAGCACCGCGATCTACCGCAGCGACGCGGTGGTGCGCCGCGCGCCCGCGTTGCAGGCGCATCCGCTCAATCTTGCCCCGCGCGCGGTGGTCCACCCGGCCGATGCGCAGGCGCTGGGACTGGATGACGGTGCGGCCGGCAAGTTCGGCACCGGCGCCGGTACTGCGACCCTGCCGGTCGTAGTCAGTGACAAGGTCGCCCGGGGCACGGTGTGGATCGAGAGCGGCCACGGCGCAACCGCGCCACTGGGCGCGGGCCGCGTGCAGGCGGGGAGGGCATAAGCGATGTTTGATCCGTTCCGCGACTGGCTACTCTCGTTCGGCAATGCCGGTGCCGCCGCCTGGATCGTGCTGAAGATCCTCGCCATCACGATGCCGGTGATCGTCACCGTGGCGTTCTACGTGGTCTGGGAGCGCAAGCTGATCGGCTGGATGCACGTGCGTCGCGGGCCGATGTATGTCGGCATGGGCGTGCTGCAGGCATTCGCCGACGTGTTCAAGCTGCTGTTCAAGGAAGTGATCCAGCCGACCAAGGCCGAGCCGTTCCTGTACAAGCTGGCGCCGCTGCTGGCGCTGGCGCCGGCGTTCGCGGCGTGGGCGGTGGTGCCCTTCGACTACCAGGTGGTGCTGTCCAACGCCAATGCGGGCTTGCTGTACCTGCTGGCGATGACCTCGCTGGGCGTGTACGGCATCATCCTGGCCGGCTGGGCGTCAAACTCCAAGTACGCCTTCCTGGGTGCGATGCGCGCCGCCGCGCAGGTCGTCTCCTATGAGATCGCGATGGGCTTTGCGATGGTCGGCGTGATGGTCGCCGCCGGCAGTCTCAACCTGACCCAGATCGTGATGGCGCAGTCCGGCAACGCCGGTGCACTGGAGTGGTTCTGGCTGCCGCTGTTGCCGCTGTTCGTGATCTATTTCATCTCCGGCGTGGCCGAGACCAACCGCGCCCCGTTCGACGTGGTCGAGGGTGAGTCGGAGATCGTGGCCGGCCATATGGTCGAGTATTCGGGCTCGGCGTTCGCGCTGTTCTTTTTGGCCGAATACGCCAACATGATCCTGATCAGTTTCCTCGCCGCGATCTTCTTTGTCGGCGGCTGGCTCAGCCCATTCCAGGGCCTCGGCATCCCGCTGTTGTCGGTCGACGGCTGGTGGTGGCTGTTCATCAAGGTGTTCTTCTTCGCCAGCTTCTACATCTGGTTCCGTGCCTCGTTTCCGCGCTACCGCTACGACCAGATCATGCGGCTGGGCTGGAAGGTCTTCATACCGATCGCCATCGCCTGGATCGTCATCGTGGCAATGATGGCGTACCACGACGTGTTCCTGCCGGGGCAATGAGAACGACATGACGCGCATCCGGAATTCAAAAGTGGTGTCCTATTTCAAGAGCCTGTTGCTGATCGAGCTGCTGCAGGGGCTGGGCGTCACGCTCAAGTACCTGTTCAAGCCGAAGTACACGCTGATGTACCCGATGGAGAAGACGCCGCAGTCGCCGCGCTTCCGAGGCATCCACGCGCTGCGCCGCTATCCCAATGGCGAGGAGCGCTGCATCGCCTGCAAGCTGTGCGAAGCGGTGTGCCCGGCGCTGGCGATCACCATCGACTCGGAAAAGCGCGCCGACGGTTCGCGCCGCACCACGCGCTACGACATCGATCTGTTCAAGTGCATCTACTGCGGCTTCTGCGAGGAGTCGTGCCCGGTCGATTCGATCGTGGAAACCCACATCCACGAGTACCACTTCGACCAGCGCGGACAGAACGTCGTCACCAAGCCGCAGCTGCTGGCGATCGGCGACCGGCTCGAGACCGAGCTGGCCGAGCGCCGCGCCGCCGACGCGCCCTACCGCTGAGTGCCCGCCATGGATTTCGTAACAATCGCCTTCCTGATCTTCGCCGCTGCGGCCATTGCCGCCGCGGTCGGCGTGATCAGCGTCAAGAACCCGGTGCACGCGGCGCTGTTCCTGGTGCTGACGTTCTTCTCGGTCGCCTGCGTGTGGATCATCGCCGGTGCCGAGTTCCTCGGTGTCGCGCTGATCCTGGTCTACGTCGGCGCGGTCATGGTGCTGTTCCTGTTCGTGGTGATGATGCTCGACATCGATGTCAAGCCGTTGCGCGAGGGCTACGTGCGCTACCTGCCGCTGGGCCTGCTGGTCGCGGTGGTGATGCTGGTCGAGATACTGGTGCTGATCGGGGTCAAGGCGCAGATGTCGGTGCCGCTGGGCCCCGACGCGGCCGAGCTCGAGAACGTCTCCAACACGGTGTGGATCGCGCGCGCGCTGTTCACCACCTACCTGCTGCCGTTCGAGGTCGCCGCGGTGATCCTGACCGTGGCGGTGATTGCCGCAGTGATGCTGACCCTGCGTCGGCGCGAGGGCGCCAAGCGGCAGAACCCGGGCGACCAGGCGCGCGTGCGCGCCGGTGACCGGTTGAGAATGGTCCAGATGGACGCGGTCAAGCCGGCGCCACGTCAGGCCGAAGCCACGCCCAGGGATGCAGGCACGACGGACGCGAACAGGGGGGAGGGCAAGTAATGGACATGCTCACAAGCGGCCTGACCCTCGGCCATTTCCTTTTCCTCGGCGCCGCGCTGTTCTGCATCAGTGTCGCCGGCATCTTTCTCAACCGCCGCAACGTGATCATCCTGCTGATGTCGCTCGAGCTGATGCTGCTGGCGGTCAACATCAACTTCATCGCGTTCTCGCGCCAGTTCGGCGATCCGGCCGGACAGGTGTTCGTGTTCTTCATCCTGACCGTGGCCGCGGCCGAGGCCGCCATCGGGCTGGCGATCCTGGTCACGCTGTTCCGCAACCGGCGCACGATCAATGTCGCCGAAATCGATTCGATGAAGGGTTAGGCGGAATGGGTTCGCGATTCGACAATCGATGCATGGAGCGCGGGACTCGGGACTCGGGACTCGGGACTCGGGTGAAGGCAACTGCACTGTCATCCCGAGCGCAGCGAGGGATCTGCTGTTCGCGTCACTCCGGCATAAAGCAGATCCCTCACTACGTTCGGGATGACAGCTTTTCGCTGTTCCCGAGTCCCGAGTCCCGAGTCCCGAGTCCCGACCTCCGGCAATCCCGACCGCGCAGAGGTCTTGCATGATTTCCCAGTCCGTCCTGCTCGCAATCGTGCTCGCGCCGCTGCTCGGCGCAATTCTGGCCGGTCTGTTCGGCCGCAGGATCGGCCGCGCCGGTGCGCATGGCGTCACCATCGCCGGCGTGGCGCTGAGCTGCGCGCTGTCGGCCTACGTGCTGTGGCAACTGGTCGGGCAGGGTGCCGCACCGTTCAACGAGAACATCTACACCTGGTTCCAGGTCGGCGGCTACGAGGCACACGTCGGCTTCATGGTCGACACGCTGACCGCGATGATGATGGTGGTGGTCACCTTCGTGTCCCTGCTGGTGCACATCTACACCATCGGCTACATGGCCGAGGACGACGGCTACCAGCGCTTCTTCAGTTACATCTCGCTGTTCACCTTCAGCATGCTGACGCTGGTGATGAGCAACAACTTCCTGCAGCTGTTCTTCGGCTGGGAGGCTGTGGGCCTGGTGTCGTACCTGCTGATCGGCTTCTGGTTCAAGAAGCCGACCGCGGTGTTCGCCAATCTCAAGGCGTTCCTGGTCAACCGCGTCGGTGATTTCGGCTTCCTGCTCGGCATCGCCGGCGTGCTGCTGATGTTCGGCTCGCTCGACTACGGGGTGGTGTTCGCCAATGCGCCCAATGTGCTGGGCGGCGCCACGGTCTCGATTTTGGCCGGGCATGAATGGTCGGTCGCCACGGTGATCTGCATCCTGTTGTTCATCGGGGCGATGGGCAAGTCGGCGCAGGTGCCGCTGCACGTCTGGCTGCCCGACTCGATGGAAGGCCCGACCCCGATCTCCGCGCTGATCCATGCCGCGACGATGGTCACCGCGGGCATCTTTATGGTCGCGCGCATGTCGCCGCTGTTCGAGCTGAGCCAGACCGCGCTGGACTTCGTGCTGTTCATCGGCGCGACCACGGCGCTATTCACCGGCCTGATCGGCATCGTGCAGAACGATATCAAGCGCGTGGTGGCGTATTCGACGCTGTCGCAGCTGGGCTACATGACCGTCGCACTGGGCGTGTCGGCGTACTCGGCCGCGGTGTTCCACCTGATGACCCACGCCTTCTTCAAGGCGCTGCTGTTCCTGGCCGCCGGCTCGGTGATCATCGGCATGCACCACGAGCAGGACATGCGCAAGATGGGCGGGTTGCGCAAGTACATGCCGGTCACCTACTGGACCAGCCTGATCGGCACGCTGGCGCTGGTCGGCACGCCATTCTTCAGTGGGTTCTATTCCAAGGACACGATCATCGAAGCCGCCGGCATCGCCGCCGAGCGCGGGGGCTGGATCGCGCACTACGCGCACTGGGCGGTGCTGCTGGGCGCCTTCGTGACGGCGTTCTACAGCTTCCGGCTGCTGTACATGACCTTCCACGGCAAGCCGCGCTTTGGCGATGTGCATGCGTCCGATGCGCACGGGCGCCATGGCGAGCACGGGCAGGAGACCCATCACGAGCCATTGCATGACGACGGCCATGGCCATCTCCACGACGATCACGCGCACCATGGCGGCGAGCCCAAAGAGTCGCCGTGGGTAGTCACGCTGCCGCTGATCCTGCTGGCGATCCCGTCGGTGCTGATCGGTTTCTTCACCGCCGGGCCGATGCTGTTTGGCACCGACTGGAGCGGCCATGTGGAGCAGCTGCCGTTCTTCCTGGGCGCCATCGACGTCGCCGCGGTGCGCGACCCGGTGTTGGCGCTGGCCAACGAGCTGTGGCACGGCCCGGTCGCGTTCGCGTTGCACGGCTTCGTCGCGCCGACGTTCTGGCTGGCGCTGGGCGGTTTCCTGCTGGCCACGGTGATGTACTGGTGGAAGCCGCACCTGGCAGCGAAGGCGCGCCATGCCTTCGCCTGGCCGGTGCGCGTGCTGGAGAACAAGTACGGCTTCGACGACTTGTGGATCGATGGCTTCGCCGGCGGCGGCGTACTGCTCGGCAGGGCCTCGCGCCTGTTCGACACGCACGTCATCGACGGCGCCGCGGTCAACGGCAGCGCCGGCGTGGTCGGCTTCGTCGCCCGCTTGACGCGCCGCGTGCAGTCCGGCTTCCTCTACCACTACGCCTTCGCGATGATCCTCGGCCTGATCGTGTTGTTGGCCGTGCTCATCCGCACTTTGAACTGACAGGGACCGCGACGTGATTCCCGAGCCCTTGAACGGCACTTCCCCCCTGCTTGGCCTGCCGATCCTCAGCCTGCTCATCTGGCTGCCGATCCTCGGCGGCTTCGCCACCCTCGCGTTCGGCAACGGACGCGCCAACGCCGCGCGCTGGTTCGCCACGCTGGTCGCCGCGGCGACGCTGCTGCTGTGCGTGCCGCTGCTGGCCGGGTTCGACATGGCCAGCGCGGCGATGCAGTTCGCCGAGAACCACGCCTGGGTCCCGGCCTACGACATCCGCTACAGCCTCGGCGCCGACGGTATCTCGGTGGCGCTGATCGGGCTGACCGCGCTGACCTCGGTGCTGGTGCTGATCAGTGCCTGGACCTCGATCGACAGGCGCGTCAGCCAGTACTACGCCGCATTCCTGATCCTCGAAGGGCTGATGATCGGCGTGTTCAGCGCGCTCGACGCGATGCTGTTCTTCGTGTTCTTCGAGGCCATGCTGATTCCGATGTTCATCATCATCGGCGTGTGGGGTGGCCCACGGCGCGTGTATGCATCGGTCAAGTTCTTCCTGTACACGTTCCTCGGCTCGGTGTTCATGCTGCTCGGGCTGATCTATCTGTACCTCAAGGGCGGCAGCTGGCAGCTGGCGGACCTGTACCAGTTGCAGCTCAGCGCCACCGAGCAGACCTGGATCTTCTTCGCGTTCCTGGCCGCGTTCGCGGTCAAGGTGCCGATGTTCCCGGTGCACACCTGGTTGCCGGATGCGCACGTCGAGGCACCGACCGCGGGTTCGGTGGTGCTGGCGGCGATCATGCTGAAGATCGGCGGCTACGGCTTCCTGCGCTTCACCCTGCCGATCGTGCCCGACGCCGGGCACGAGTGGGCGTGGCTGGTGATCGCGATGAGCCTGATCGCGGTGATCTACGTCGGCCTGGTCGCGCTGGTGCAGGAGGACATGAAGAAGCTGATCGCGTATTCGTCGATCGCGCACATGGGCTTCGTCACCCTGGGCACCTTCATCGCGTTCGGGCTGGTGCGCGACCACGGCCAGATGGACGCGGCGCGGCTGGGCCTGCAGGGCGCGATGGTGCAGATGATCAGCCACGGCTTCATTTCCGCGGCGATGTTCACCTGCGTCGGCGTCCTGTACGACCGCATGCACTCGCGCATGATCAAGGACTACGGCGGCGTCGCCAACGTGATGCCGTGGTTCGCCGCGTTGTTCGTGCTGTTCGCGATGGCCAATGCGGGCCTGCCGGGCACCTCGGGCTTCGTCGGCGAGTTCATGGTGATCCTGGCGAGCTTCCAGAAGCACCCGCTGATCGCGTTCGCCGCGGCGACCACGCTGATCATCGGCGCCGCCTACACGTTGTGGCTGGTCAAGCGGGTGATCTGGGGCGAAGTCGGCAACGCGCATGTCGCCGAGCTCAAGGACATCAACGCGCGCGAGACATTCGTGCTGGGTGTGTTCGCCGCCGGCGTGCTGCTGATCGGCCTGTGGCCCAAGCCACTGACCGACTTGATGGAGCCGTCGATTGCCAACCTGGCGCTGCAGATTGCCGGATCCAAGCTGTAGGTCGCGCCTTCGGCGCTGTGAGAAGTGAGAAGTGAGAAGTGAGTAGAAAGCAGCGGTCGTCTTTGACTGACCGTTTTACAGGCTGCGCAGCAGCCGACTGACAGCTTGCGCAGCAAGCGACTGACCTGCTCCGAAGAGATTCACAGATGATCATGCCCGTACGTTCCGCCGCCGAACTGATGCCATTGCTGCCCGAGCTGGTGCTGGTGGTCGGCGCTTTTGCGCTGCTGATGCTTGACCTGTTCCTGGATGAGCGTCGCCGCGTGATCACGCACCTGGCGTCGGTAGCGCTGCTGCTGGTCGCGGTGGCGCTGATCGCCAGCGGCGTCGGCGGGCAGGGCACGATCCTGGGCGGGATGTTCGTGCGCGACACCGCGGCGGACGTGCTGAAGGTCGGCATCGGCCTGGTCGCGGCGATATCGATGATTTACGCCTGGCCTTACCTGCGCGAGCGCGGCCTGTACAAGGGCGAGGTTTCGATCCTGATGCTGTTCGCGGTGCTCGGCATGATGCTCCTGGTCTCGGCCAACTCGCTGGTGATGGTCTATGTCGGCCTGGAGATGCTGGCGCTGTGCTCGTACGCGCTGGTGGTCACCGACCGCGACAGCCCGATCGCCTCGGAGGCGGGCATCAAGTATTTCGTGCTCGGCGCGCTCGCCTCGGGGTTGCTGCTGTACGGCATGTCGCTGGTCTACGGTGCGACCGGGTCGCTGGACCTGGCGACGATTGCGGCGGCCGCGCAGGCCGGCCCGACCTCCACGATGCTGGTCACCGGGGTGGTGTTCATGGTCGCGGGCATCGCGTTCAAGTTTGGTGCCGCGCCGTTCCACATGTGGCTGCCCGACGTCTACCACGGCGCCCCGACCGCGATCACCATCTTCATCGCCGCCGCGCCGAGCCTGGCTTCGTTCGGCATGGCCTACCGCCTGCTGGAGTCGGCCGCCGGTCCGCTGGATGATCACTGGCGCATGATGCTCGCCGGGCTGGCGGTGATCTCGCTGGTGATCGGCAACCTTGGCGCGCTGATGCAGGACAACCTCAAGCGCCTGCTGGCGTACTCGAGCATCTCGCATGTCGGCTTCCTGTTCATGGGGCTGGCCGGGGGCAGTGCGCAGGGTTTCTCCGCGGCGATGTTCTATTCGCTGACGTACGCACTGAGCACCGCCGCGGCCTTCGGCGCGATCGTGGTGTTCTCGCGCAAGGGCTTCGAGGCCGACCGGGTGGAGGACTTCAACGGCCTCAACGCGCGCAGCCCGTGGCTGGCCGGGCTGGTGCTGTGCATCATGGCCTCGCTCGCCGGCGTGCCGCCGTTCCTGGGCTTCTGGGCGAAGCTGGCGGTGCTGCGTGCCGCGCTCGACGGGGGCATGCTGTGGCTGGCGGTGGTCGGCGTGGTGTTCACCGTGATCGGCGCGTTCTACTACCTGCGCGTGATCAAGGCGATGTACTTCGACGAGCCCGCAGGCGACGTGCCGGCGCCGAGCGCCGATCGCCCGCTGCGCATCACCTTCGGCGTCAATGCGCTCGCGCTGCTGGCGCTGGGCTTTGCCTGGAGCCCGATCATGGCCTGGTGCCAGCGCGCCTTCGCGTAGGTCGCTCGCTGCGCTCGCTGTAAGTCGGCCGCTGCGCGGCCTGCGAGTGCGTAGGTTGGGCACGATTTTGTGCCCACCGCCCGGTGGTCGCAACGGTGGGCGCGGACCGCGTGCCCACCCTACGAGTCTTTTGTAGGAGCGGCTTCAGCCGCGATCGGATGCATGGTTGCTCGTCCAATTTCAGATCGCGGCTGAAGCTGCTCCTACGGTTCGCAGCTCAGGGGACGTGCGGCGCTCTGGTCATATGCAAAAAAAGCGCGTTCAGGCTTGCGCGAATCCGAGACCGCCGTTATCATGATCGGCCTGATGCGGGGTGGAGCAGTCTGGCAGCTCGTCGGGCTCATAACCCGAAGGTCGCAGGTTCAAATCCTGCCCCCGCTACCATGCTTCGGCAAAGGCGTCGCGCACTTCCGGCGATACCGCTGAAAGCCTCTCACGAGGCTTTCTTTTTTTGCCGGCGTGTCTCGCCAGAGACAGGGCTTGGTGATCGCGCTCTGCTCGCGCGGTCACGCCGAAATCCAGCAGTACCGGACAAGGGGCCCATCGGGCCCTTTGTCGTTTCCGCAGGGGGCGGTTCAAGTATTGGGTGTCGGGGTCTGTTCCGAGGCTGCTCAGGACCAAGGCGCAATTGCGACAGAACTACGGCAGGACCAGGACCTTAGGGCCGCAACCACCGCAAGGAGTTTCGAGCGAGTGACGGACAAAGCTACCGAGATTGCCCAACTGCTGACCCCGACGGTGACGTCGCTGGGCGTCGAGCTGCTGGGCGCGGAGTACTTGCCGTCTCCGGGCGGTGCGGTGCTGCGGCTGTACATCGACGTACCCGCCGCCGCCGAGCCCTCGGGCGAGGCGCCCAACGCTGACGTCAAGCCCTCGGGCGAGGCGTCCGAGGCAGACATCGAGCCCTCGGGCGACGCGCCCGACGCCAACGTCGAGCCGCGCTCGGTCTCGATCGAGGACTGCGAGGCAGTCAGTCGCGAGGTGTCGGCGCTGCTCGACGTCGAGGACCCGATCAGCGGCAACTACACGCTGGAGGTGTCGTCGCCGGGCATCGACCGTCCGTTGTTCACGCTCGGGCATTTCCAGCGTTTTCTGGGCGAGTCGGCCAAGGTCACGCTGAAGCTGCCGCAGGATGGCCGTCGCCGCCTGCAGGGCAAGATCGCGAGGATCGAAGGCAGCGCGATCACGTTCCTGGTCGACGGCAACGAGTTTGTTGCCGAGGCCGACAACATCGACAAGGCGCGGCTGATCCCCGATTGGGCCGCGCTCGGACTGGCGTCGACCAAGCCTGGCAAGGCTGGCCAGACGCGTCCGAAGAACGACAAGCCGGCACGTCCCGAGCGGACCGGCGACAAGCAACCCGGGCATTCAGCCGGGAAGCCTTCAACCACAAAGCCCCCCACCAACAAGCCGGCGGCCGATAAGCCGACCCCGGCGGAGTAACGAGATGAGCAAGGAATTGTTGCTGGTCGTCGATGCGGTCGCGAACGAGAAAGGCGTCCCGCGCGAGGTGATCTTCGATGCGATCGAGGCTGCGCTGGCGTCGGCCGCGAAGAAGCGCTACCACGACGAGGACGTGCTGGTACGCGTCGCGATCGATCCCAAGGACGGCAGCTACGAGACGTTCCGCCGCATGGAGGTGGTCGCCGACGACGTGGTGATGGAGTCGCCCGACCGCCAGCTGCGCCTGATGGACGCGATCGACGAGGTCGAGGGCGTGGAGGTCGGCGACTTCATCGAGGAACAGATCGAAAACCCGGACTTCGGACGCATTGCCGCCCAGGCCGCCAAGCAGGTCATCGTGCAGCGGGTGCGCGAGGCCGAGCGCGCCCAGGTGATCGACCAGTGGAAGGACCGGGTCGGCGAGCTGGTCACCGGCATCGTCAAGCGCGTGGAGCGCGGCAACATCTACGTCGACCTGGGCGGCAACGCCGAGGCGATCATCTCCAAGGACCGGGGCATCCCGCGCGACGTGCTGCGCGCCGGCGACCGCGTCCGCGGTTACCTCTACGACGTGCGTCCCGAGCCGCGTGGCCCGCAGCTGTTCATCAGCCGCGCCGCGCCGGAATTCATGATGGAGCTGTTCAAGCTCGAAGTGCCGGAAGTCGGCCAGGGCCTGGTCTCCATCATGGGATGCGCGCGCGACCCCGGCGACCGCGCCAAGATCGCGGTGCTCGCCCACGACAACCGCACCGATCCGATCGGCGCCTGCATCGGCATGCGCGGCTCGCGCGTGCAGGCGGTGAGCAACGAGCTCAACGGCGAGCGGGTCGACATCGTGCTGTGGTCGGACAACCCGGCGCAGTTCGTGATCAACGCGATGGCACCGGCCGAGGTGCAGTCGATCGTGGTCGACGAAGACAAGCATTCGATGGATCTGGCGGTCGCCGAGGACCGCCTCGCGCAGGCGATCGGCAAGGGCGGCCAGAACGTGCGCCTGGCCAGCCGGCTGGCCGGCTGGCAGCTCAACGTGATGACCCAGGACCAGGTCACCGAGAAGTCGGATGCCGAGCAGGCCACCGCGCGCGCGCTGTTCATCGACAAGCTCGAAGTCGACGAGGAGATCGCCGACATCCTGGTGTCGGAAGGCTTCAGCACGGTCGAGGAAATCGCCTACGTGCCGGTCGGCGAGCTGCTCGCGGTCGAGGGCTTCGACGAGGACATCGTCGAGGAGCTGCGCGCACGTGCGCGTGACGCGTTGCTCAACCAGGCGCTGGCGGCCGAGGAGGAGCTCGACGAGCACCAGCCCTCCGAGGACCTGCTGTCGCTGGAAGGCATGGACGAGGCCACCGCCTACGCGCTAGCGGCGCGCGGCGTGGTCACCCGTGACGACCTGGCCGACCTCGCGGTCGACGAGATCGTCGATCTGGACGACGTCGACGAAGCACGCGCCGCCGCCCTGATCATGGAAGCGCGCAAGCACTGGTTCGAATAAAGGCAAATACGTCCGGACAGATCGGCTCTTGAATCCCGTTCAGGGCGCCAGCCGTTAGAATGCACCATTACGCGCGGGCCCCGGCCCACGCCACAGGACACGGAAACCGAATGTCGCAGCAAACCACCATCCGCAAGCTGGCCGAACTGGTGAACACGCCGGTCGAGAAGTTGCTGGAACAGCTGGCCGAGGCCGGCATGAAGTTCAGCGGCCCCGACCAGGTCGTCACCAGCACCGAGAAGGTCAAGCTGCTCGGCTTCCTCCGCCGCACCCACGGCAAGGCCGACAAGCCGGCCGAAGAGGGTGATGCGCCGAAGAAGATCACCCTGAGCCGTAGCCGCAAGCAGGAAATCAGCGTCGGTGGCGGCAAGACACCGCGCTCCACGGTCGATGTGGTCGTGCGCAAGAAGGTGACCCTGGTCCGTTCCGACGAGAACCAGGCGGCGCCCACCGACGAGCGCGCCGAGATCCTGCGCAAGCTGGAGGAATCCAAGCAGCGCAACCTGGCCGAGCAGCAGGCCCTGGCCGACGCCGACAAACGGCGGGTCGAGGAAGCCGCGCGGGTCAAGCGCGAGGCCGTGGAGGCCGAGAGCCGCAAGGTTGCCGACGCCGCTGCGGCTGCAGCCGCCGACGCCAGTGCGCTGGCCGGTGAGGACGATCCGGCACGCAAGGCCGCCGCTGCCACCCACGGCCACGGCCATCCCAAGCCGCCCGCCGCGCCCCGGACCGAGGACCGCGGCGCGCCGCGGCACAAGACCCGTGGCTCGCATGTCATGGCCGCCGGCGTCGAGGACGATGACCGCACCAAGCGCTTCGCCGGCCAGATGCACCTGAGCGCCTCCGACCGCGCGCGCCGCTCCAGCGGTGCCCGCGGCCGTGCCAAGCCGCGTCGCCATGCCGACCAGTCGCGCTCGGGCACCGGCTTCACCCGCCCGACCGCGCCGATCGTGCGCGATGTCGCGATCGGCGACACCATCACCGTGGCCGACCTGGCCCAGAAGATGGCGCTCAAGGGCGGCGATGTGGTCAAGGCGTTGTTCAAGATGGGCGTCATGGCGACCATTACCCAGAGCATCGACCACGACACCGCCGCGCTGGTGACCGAGGAGCTCGGCCACAACGTGGTACGGGCCGATGCCGGCGACGTCGAGAACGAACTGCTCGCCCACGTCGAGGATGCACAGGGCGACAAGGCCACGCGTCCGCCGGTGGTCACGATCATGGGCCACGTCGACCACGGCAAGACCTCGCTGCTCGACTTCATCCGCCGCACCAAGGTCGCCACCGGCGAGGCGGGCGGCATCACCCAGCACATCGGCGCGTATCACGTCGAAACCGACAAGGGCGTCATCAGCTTCCTGGATACCCCGGGTCACGCGGCGTTCTCCTCGATGCGCGCCCGCGGCGCCAAGCTCACCGACATCGTGGTGCTGGTGGTCGCGGCCGACGACGGCGTGATGCCGCAGACCGTCGAGGCGGTGCAGCACGCACGCGCCGCCAATGTCCCGCTGATCATCGCGGTCAACAAGATCGACAAGGCCGACGCCGACCCGACGCGGGTCAAGAACGAACTGCTCGCGCACGAAGTGGTCGCCGAGGAGTTCGGCGGCGACGTCCAGTTCGTCGAGCTGTCGGCCAAAACCGGTGCCGGCGTGGATTCGCTGCTCGACGCGATCTCGCTGCAGGCCGAGTATCTCGAACTGCGGGCGGTGCACGAAGGCCGCGCCGCCGGTGTGGTCATCGAATCCGCGCTCGACAAGGGCCGCGGCCCGGTTGCCACGGTGCTGATCCAGCAGGGCACGCTGAAGAAGGGCGACTACCTGGTCTGCGGCGTGCAGTACGGCCGCGTGCGCGCGTTGTTCGACGAGACCGGCTCGCAGGTGCCGGAAGCCGGCCCGTCGATCCCGGTGCAGGTGCTCGGCCTGTCGGGCGTGCCCGATGCCGGCGACGACTTCGTCGTGGTCGACGACGAGCGCCTGGCCAAGGATGTCGCCCAGCAGCGCGAGGGCAAGCGCCGCGAGTCGCGCCTGGCCCAGGGCGGCAACCGCATGGAAGACATCATGGCGCAGCTCGGCCAGGGCGAAGGCCAGCTCAGCCTGCCGCTGATCGTAAAGGCCGACGTGCAGGGCTCGGTGCAGGCATTGCGCGAGGCGCTGACCGCGCTGTCGACCGAGGCCATCCGCATCAACGTCATCGGATCCGGCGTCGGCGGCATCACCGAGTCCGACGCGCAACTGGCCTCGACCTCCAAGGCCACCATCATCGGCTTCAACGTGCGTGCCGACGCGACCGCGCGCAAACTCATCGAGACCAACGGCGTGGACCTGCGCTACTTCTCGATCATCTATGACGTGATCGACCAGGTGAAGCAGGTCGCCTCGGGCATCCTGGGCGTGGAGATCCGCGAGGACATCATCGGCACCGCCGAGGTCCGCGAAGTCTTCCGCAGCTCCAAGTTCGGCGCGGTCGCAGGCTCGATGGTGGTCGAGGGCGTGGTCAAGCGCAGCAAGCCGATCCGCGTGCTGCGCGACAACACGGTGATCTTCGAGGGCGAGCTGGAATCGCTGCGTCGCTTCAAGGAGAACGTCGACGAGGTGCGCGTCAACACCGAGTGCGGCATCGGCGTGAAGCAGTACAACGACGTCAAGCCGGGCGACCAGATCGAGTGCTTCGAGCGCATCGAAGTACAGCGCACGCTGTAGAGCTTGGCGGGACCCGGGGCCCGGGACCGGGGACCCGGGAGAGCAAAGGCCGAATGCTTTTGACTTTCCGGGTCCCCGGTCCCGGGTCCCCGGTCCCGGCTCCAAAGGACCCGCCATGACACAAAAATCCTTCCACCGCACCGACCGCGTCGCCGCCCAGCTCCGCCGTGAACTGGGCACGCTGGTGCACGAGGCCGTACGCGAGCACGGCCTGCCGTCGGTCAGCGTGTCGGATGTCGAGGTCACGCGCGACATGGCGCATGCCAAGGTGTTCGTGACCGCGCTGCAGCCCGAGCGTTCGGCCGAGGCGGTCAAGGCGCTCAAGGAGCTGTCCAAGCAGCTGCGCTACAACCTCGGACGCGCGGTCAAGCTGCGCCACGTGCCGGAGCTGCACTTCCACTACGACGACTCGGTCGACCGCGGCGAACGCATCGACAACCTGCTGCGCGAGAATCCGCCGGCGGATGACGAGCCGGCCTGATCGCACTGCCCTGATCCGGTAGGAGCGGCTTCAGCCGCGACCTCGAATCGCACGCCCGCGCTGGTTTCAGATCGCGGCTGAAGCCGCTCCTACCAGAGCGTCGCCACCCAGATCGCGAGCTGCCCACCACGCGATGACCAAGCACCCGCGCACCAAATTCCGGCCATTGCATGGCCTGTTGCTGCTCGACAAGCCGGCCGGCCTGAGCTCCAACCAGGCGCTGCAGCAGGCGCGGCACCTGTTTCGCGCCGAGAAGGGCGGCCACACCGGCAGCCTCGATCCCCTCGCCACCGGGCTGCTTCCGCTGTGTTTCGGCGAAGCGACCAAGATCGCCGGCCTGCTACTCGGCGCGCGCAAGGCCTACGAGACCACCGCCGTGCTCGGCACCACCACCGACACCGACGACGCCGACGGGATGCCGCTGCTGCAACGCACGCTGCCGTCGTTGGACGATGCCGCGTTTGCGACCGCCCTCGAAGCCGCACTCGCGCCGCTCCGCGGCCATATCGTCCAGCGTGCACCGGTCTACTCGGCGCTCAAGCAGGGCGGGGAGCCGCTGTATGCCCGGGCGCGGCGTGGCGAGACGATCGAGGCGCCGGAGCGCAACGTCGTGGTGCACGCGCTGGAACTGCTCGGACGCGAAGGCCCGCGCCTGCGGCTTCGCATCGAATGCGGCTCGGGAACCTACGTCCGCAGCCTGGTCCGCGACATCGGCGAGGCGCTCGGGTGTGGCGCGCACGTCGAGGTGTTGCGACGGCTCTGGGTCGAGCCGTTCACCCAGCCGCGCATGTACACGCTGGAGCAGTTGCGGGCCTTGTCGGATGCACACGGCGAGGCGGCGCTGGACGCCTGCCTGCTGCCGATCGAGGCCGGGTTGGCGGGCTTTCCGCGGGTGCTCGTCGATGCGGCCCAGGCCGAGCGGCTGGGGCAGGGCCAGCGCCTGCAGCTCGATGCCGGCACGGCTTCGGCCGAACAGGTCGCGGTGTACGACCACAGCGAGCGCGTGCTCGGGCTTGCGAGCATCGACGACAGCCGGCTGCTGCGCCCGCAGCGCCTGTTCACCTGGGCGACCCGGACCCCCGGCTGAACGCAGGGGCGTGCGCTGGGGAGGGTACCCGTACGAGGAACGCTGCCTGATCCCCGATAGCCAGCATTCCCCCTCGAGCGGTCATCCCCCGAGTCCCGTCGCGACCTTCACCCCGGCACCCGCCCACCTTGTGACTACCCCCGGCCGCCGGCTACAATTCGCGGGCTTTTCCCGGTAATCAGCAACTTCAGCAACTTCCTTCTAGCAAGCGGCGGACCAGGCGGTGCGGCGGTGTCGGCAAGACCGGCCCGTACGCGTTCTGCAGGTCGCGCATCAAGAGGCAAAACCAAGATGTCCATCGACACCAGCAAGGTCATTGAAGACAACAAGCGCGGCGATAACGACACCGGCTCACCCGAGGTCCAGGTCGCCCTGCTCACCGCCCGCATCGAAATGCTCCAGGGCCACTTCAAGGAGCACAAGCAGGACCACCACAGCCGTCGCGGACTGTTGATGATGGTCAACCGCCGTCGCAGCCTGCTCGATTACCTGAAGCGCAAGGACAACGAACGCTACAAGGCCCTGATCGCGAAGCTGGGCCTGCGTCGCTAACGAGACACCCACCGCGGCGCAGTGATGCGCCGCGGTTCGTTTTTGGGTCGGAAAATCGAACCCGAATCAAGGCCGCGAGCCGGCGGCCGACCGGATGGGGCAAGGGCCGTGTCCGGACCGCCAATGAACCGATAGGAAATTAACGTGGCAAAAATCACCAAGAGCTTCCAGTACGGCAAGCACCAGGTCACCCTGGAAACCGGCGAGATCGCCCGCCAGGCCGGCGGCGCCGTCATCGTCCGCATCGAGGACACCGTGCTGCTGGTCAGCGCCGTTGCCAACCGCACCGCGCGCGAGGGTCAGGACTTCTTTCCGCTGACCGTCGACTACCAGGAGAAGTTCTACGCCGGCGGCCGCATCCCGGGTGGCTTCTTCAAGCGCGAAGGCCGCCAGACCGAGAAGGAAACCCTGATCTCGCGCCTGATCGATCGCCCGATCCGCCCGCTGTTCCCGGACGGCTTCCGTAACGAGGTCCAGGTCATCGCCACGGTGATGTCGATGAACCCCGAGATCGACGGCGACATCCCCGCGCTGCTGGGCGCGTCCGCCGCGCTGGCGCTGTCGGGTGCGCCGTTCGACGGCCCGATCGGCGCGGCCAAGGTCGGCTACAAGGACGGCCAGTACCTGCTGAACCCGAGCAAGAGCGAGCTGGAGGATTCCCAGCTCGAGCTGGTCGTCGCCGGTACCGCCGACGCGGTGCTGATGGTCGAATCCGAAGCCGATGTGCTGTCGGAAGACGTGATGCTTGGCGCGGTGATGTTCGGTCACCGCGAGATGCAGATCGCGATCAACGCGATCAATGAGCTGGTGGCCGAAGCCGGCAAGCCGAAGTGGACCTGGTCCGCACCGGCCGCCGACCAAACCATGGTTGGCGCGCTCAAGACCGCCATCGGCGACCGGCTGACCCAGGCCTTCGCGGTGCGCGACAAGCTGGAGCGCAAGGACGCCATCTCGGCGTTGAAGAAGGACGTGCTGGCGTCACTGGCGCCGCAGGCCGAAGCCAACGAGTGGAAAGCCTCCGACCTGTCCAAGCAGTTCAGCGAGCTGGAGTACGACACCATGCGTGGCGCCGTGCTCAGCAGCAAGATCCGCATCGACGGCCGCGCGCTCGACACCGTGCGCCCGATCGCCTCCAAGGTCGGCATCCTGCCGCGCGTGCACGGCTCGGCGCTGTTCACCCGCGGCGAGACCCAGGCGATCGTCGCGGTCACCCTCGGCACCGCGCGCGACGGCCAGGTCATCGACGCCGTCTCCGGCGAGTACAAGGATCACTTCCTGTTCCACTACAACTTTCCCCCCTACTCGGTGGGCGAAGCCGGCCGCATGATGGGCCCGAAGCGTCGCGAGATCGGCCACGGCCGCCTCGCCAAGCGCGGCGTGCTGGCGGTGATGCCGACGATGGAAGCGTTCCCGTACACGATCCGCGTCGTCTCGGAGATCACCGAATCCAATGGTTCGTCCTCGATGGCCTCGGTCTGCGGCAGCTCGCTGGCGCTGATGGACGCCGGCGTGCCGATCAAGACGCCGGTCGCGGGCATCGCGATGGGCCTGGTCAAGGAAGGCGACGAGTTCGTCGTGCTGAGCGACATCCTCGGTGACGAGGATCATTTGGGCGACATGGACTTCAAGGTCGCCGGCACCGCCGAGGGCATTTCCGCCCTGCAGATGGACATCAAGATCCAGGGCATCACCGAGGAGATCATGAAGGTCGCGCTGGCCCAGGCCAAGCAGGGTCGCCTGCACATCCTCAGCGAGATGGGCAACGCCCTGACCGCCCCGCGCGGCGAGCTGTCCGAGTTCGCCCCGCGCCTGATCACCATCAAGATCCACCCCGACAAGATCCGCGAAGTGATCGGCAAGGGCGGCTCGGTGATCCAGGCGATCACCAAGGAAACCGGCACCCAGATCGACATCCAGGACGACGGCACCATCACTGTCGCCTCGGTCAACGCCGCCGCTGGTCAGGCCGCCAAGGACCGCATCGAGCAGATCACCTCCGACGTCGAGCCTGGCCGCATCTACGAGGGCAAGGTCGCCAAGATCATGGACTTCGGCGCGTTCGTCACGATTTCCCCGGGCAAGGACGGCCTGGTGCACGTCTCGCAGATCTCCAACGACCGCGTCGAGAAGGTCGGCGACGTGCTCAAGGAAGGCGACATGGTCAAGGTCAAGGTGCTGGAAGTCGACAAGCAGGGCCGCATCCGCCTGTCGATGAAGGCCATCGAGGAAGGCGAGGGCGCCCCGGCCGCATAAGCCGCGCAATGTTGTCCTGGCGTTGTTCGCCAAGGCCGACTCCGGTCGGCTCTGGCGAACCAAAGATCAAGCGGGCTTCGGCCCGCTTTTTCTTTGTCCGGCCGCTCCGCAGCTATTTGGTCCCGTGTAGGAGCGCCCCATGGGCGCGATCGCCGTACTACGCGTGCCACGGTCGCGGGCATGGCCCGCTCCTACAAAAAAACGGCCGCGCGTAGAGCGGAGCTTGCTCCGCTGCGGTACCGTCGCCGCCGATGTCTCAGCCGAGCAAGCTCGGCTCTACCAAAGGCTAACGCCCCCTAACGCGGAATCGTCGTGCTCGGCTTTAAAAAGAGAACGATTCCCATTTACAATCCACGTCGAATCTCAACTTCGGAGTAAATGCATGAATTATCGGATGGGTCTGCTGGCCGCCGCCTGCGTAGCGGTGCTGGGTGCCTGCGACAGCCGCACGCCGGAGCCGCCGCGCTCGACAACAACGCCGGCCGTGGCCGAAGAGGCGGGCGTCGCAGCTCCCGCCGCGCCGGTGCCGGCCGCCGCCAGCGAACCTGCAGCACCCCCGTCCCCTGCAGCTGCACAACTGGATGAGTACGCGGAAAAGGCGCGGGAGCTGTCGACGGCCATCGCCTCGCGCGCGGACACCTCGCAGCTGCAGGCGCAGACCGAGGCGCTGCTCGATCTCGCAGGCGAGATCTCACCCGCCTACAGCACCCGCCACCCGCACTGCGTCGAATACCTGGAGGCAGCGCTGGCAGTCCGCGATACGTGGAGCGATCTCGATCACGAGACCATCGAGCGCGACTACCACCATGACGGCGCGCTGCCGAAGCCCGACAACGTCGGCGTCTGCTATCACATGAAGGATCTGATCGTTCATCCGGCCACCGTGCTGGTGCTGCTGTCCCAACCACAGCCGGACTACGAGCAGTCGAAGCGCGAGATCGACGAAGTCATCGCCCACCTCGGTGCGGTGCGCATGCAGTTGTAGACCGCCGTACTAATGCCTTCCAGGCGCGTGGGCGATGCCCTCGACATGCCGGGGTACGCCCCTCTCTCCATGGAGAGAGGGCGGCAGCGCAAGCAGGCATTCGCCGCGTGGTGCGGACTCGACGCATCTGTCAACCGCTTACCTAGTTCGCCGCGCATTGCGACAATCCCGGTTCCCCCGCCGCCAGGCGGTTCAGCAGACCGGACCCGATGCCTGAACTCTCTCCCCAGCTCGCCCGCAAGATCGCCCACGCCATCGCCGGGGAAATCGGCGCCCAGCCGGCGCAAGCCGTGGCCGCAATCGGGCTGCTTGACGAGGGCGCGACGGTGCCGTTCATCGCGCGCTATCGAAAAGAGGTCACCGGTGGGCTCGACGACACGCAGCTGCGCAATCTCGAGACGCGGCTGGGTTATCTGCGCGAGCTGGAGGATCGGCGGGCGATGGTGTTGGCGAGCATCGGGGAGCAGGGCAAGCTCAGCGACCAGTTGCGTGGCGAGATCGAGGCGGCCGACAGCAAGGCGCGCCTGGAAGATCTGTACCTGCCGTACAAGCCCAAGCGCCGCACCAAGGCGCAGATCGCGCGCGAGGCGGGGCTGGAGCCGTTGGCCGATGGGTTGCTCGCCGACCCGTCGCGGGTGCCCGAGGACTTCGCCGCCGGTTTCCTCGATGCCGACAAGGGTGTGGCCGACACCAAGGCCGCGCTCGATGGTGCGCGCGCGATCCTCATGGAGCGCTGGGGCGAGGATGCGGCGCTGGTGGGCGAGCTGCGCAACTGGCTGCACGAGGTCGGGGTGATCCGCGCGCGCGTGGCCGAGGGCAAGGAGAACGAGGGCGCCAAATACCGCGACTATTTCGACCACGCCGAGTCGCTGGCGAAGATCCCCTCTCATCGTCTGCTGGCGCTGTTGCGCGCGCGGCGCGAGGAGGTGCTGTTCCTGGACCTCGATCCGGGCAGCGACGCCGAAGCCGGGCATGCCCTGGCCGAGGGCCGCGTCGCGCACCATGCGGGCATCCAGGCGCAGGGCCGCCCGGCCGATGCATGGTTGCTCGGTGCGTGCCGCATGACCTGGCGCGCCAAGCTGCAGCTGCACCTCATGCTCGATCTGTTCGGCCAGGCGCGCGAGAAGGCCGAGGCCGAGGCGATCGCGGTGTTCGGCGACAACCTCAAGGACCTGCTGCTGGCCGCGCCGGCCGGGCCGCGCGCGGTGCTGGGGCTCGATCCGGGCCTGCGCACCGGAGTCAAGGTCGCGGTGGTCGATCGCACCGGCAAGCTGGTCGCCAGCGACACGATCTACCCGCACCAGCCGCGCAACCAGTGGGACGCATCGCTGCACACGCTGCGGGCGCTGTGCGCGACACATGCGGTCGAGCTGGTCGCGATCGGCAACGGCACCGCCTCGCGCGAGACCGACAAGCTGGCCGGTGAGCTGATCAAGCTCTGCCCCGAGATCAAGCTGCAGAAGATCGTGGTCAGCGAGGCCGGCGCCTCGGTGTACTCGGCCTCCGAATTGGCCGCGAAGGAATTCCCCGGTCTCGACGTCAGCATCCGCGGCGCGGTCTCGATCGCGCGGCGGCTGCAGGACCCGCTGGCCGAGCTGGTCAAGATCGAGCCCAAGGCGATCGGCGTCGGCCAGTACCAGCACGATGTCGATGGTTATCGGCTCGCACGGGCACTGGATGTGCGCGTGGAGGATTGTGTCAACGCGGTCGGCGTGCACGTCAACACCGCCTCGGCTGCGTTGCTGGCGCGAGTGTCGGGGCTGTCCTCGACGGTGGCGGAGAACATCGTGGTGTACCGCGACCACAACGGCGGCTTCCGCTCCCGCCGCGAGCTGTTGAAGGTGCCGCGCCTGGGCGAGAAGACCTTCGAGCAGTGCGCGGGTTTCCTGCGCATTGCCGATGGCGATCAGCCGCTGGACGCGTCATCGGTGCACCCCGAGGCCTACCCGCTGGTCGAGCGCATCGTGAATGGCTGCGGCCGCGGGCTGAAGCAGGTGATTGGCGATGCGTCGTTCCTGCGCGGGATCAAGCCGGAGCAGTTCACCGATGACAGGTTCGGCGTGCCGACCGTGCGCGACATCCTCAGGGAACTGGAGAAACCCGGCCGCGACCCGCGCCCCGAGTTCAAGGCCGCGCGTTTCGCCGAGGGCGTCGAGCAGCTCAAGGACCTGAAGGTCGGCATGATCCTGGAGGGCGTGGTGAGCAACGTCGCCGCATTTGGCGCGTTCGTAGACATCGGCGTGCACCAGGACGGGCTGGTCCACATCTCCGCGTTGGCCGATCGCTACATCAAGGATCCGCGCGAGGTGGTCAAGGCCGGCGACGTGATCAAGGTGCGGGTGCTGGAGGTCGATATCGCACGCAAGCGGATCGCGTTGACGCGTCGCCTGGACGACAGCGTGCCGGCGCCCACGCCGCGCAGGGAGAAGGGCGCACAGCGCCCGCCTCGCGGGCAGCCGCACGGCGGTCGCGCAGTTGCGCCCGCGCCGGACCGGGCGCAGGCACCAGCGGCGGCCAACAACGCGCTGGCCGACGCCTTCGCCCGCGCCAAACGTACGGACTGATGACCACTCGTTCTGGGTTCCGTAGGAGCGACGTGAGTCGCGAGCTCCTACCTCCGAGGCAGGGCTCGGAACCGCGATCGCGGCATTCGATCGCGACTCACGTCGCTCCTACCAAGCGCGTCAGGGCGTGGGGAACAGGTCGCTTTGGGCGATGTGGCGGTCGGCGTCGATGAAGCCCGCCAGGCCGACGCCGACCAGCCGATAGCGGGTGCTGGCGGGCAGCTCGACGCGCGTGCGCAATTCGCAGGCGATATCGCCCAGGTCCCGCAGTGAGGCCGGGGGCGTGCCCGGGGTGAGGCTGCGGGTCAGCAGGCGGAAGTCGGCGGTCTTGAGCTTGAGCACCACCGTGCGCGCAATCCGGCCCTGTTCGCGCCGGCCTTGTTCGAGCATGTAACCGGCCCAGGTCTTCTCGGCGAGCCGGCGGATGTGCGGCTCCAGCTCCTCCAGCGGCAGGTCGTGCTCGAAGGTGTCTTCGGACGAGATCTGCAGGGTCGGGCGTTCGGAGCGTACCGGGGAGTCGTCGATGCCCAGCGAGAGCTCATGCAGGCGGCGGCCCCAGCGGCCGAAGCGCTGCTCCAGAGCCGGCAGCCCGCATGCGCGCAGATCCGCCACGCGGGTGATGTCGAGCTCGGCCAGCTTCGCCTCCATGACCTTGCCGACGCCCGGCAGGCGGCCGACCGGCAGTGGCTCCAGAAAGGCGGCGACCTGGTGCGGGCGGATCACGAAGATGCCGTCGGGCTTGCGCCAGTCCGAGGCGATCTTGGCCAAAAACTTGTTGGGCGCAACGCCGGCCGAGGCGGTCAGCCGGGTCTCTTCAAAGATCGCGGCGCGGATCGCCTCGGCGGTTTCGGTCGCGGTCGGCAGCCCGCTGGCGGTGACGTCGAGGTAGGCCTCGTCCAGCGACAGCGGCTCGATCAGCTCGGTATGGCGGGCGAAGATCTCGCGCACCTGCCTGGACACGGCCTTGTAGCGCAGGAAATCCGGTGGCACGAACACCGCCTGCGGACACAAGCGCTCGGCCCGCACCGCCGGCATCGCCGAACGCACCCCGAATTTGCGCGCCTCGTAGCTCGCCGCGCACACCACCGAGCGCGCGCCGCGCCACGCGACGACCACCGGCTGTCCACGCAACGCGGGGTCGTCGCGCTGCTCGACCGAGGCGTAGAACGCGTCCATGTCGACGTGGAGGATCTTGCGCGGTGGCGGCACGGGGTTGGAGGGCACGATGGGCGACACAATAGCTTGGCATGCGTGCGTCATCGGCGGCTGCGGGGGATGGCTGGCAGAGCAAATCCTCACAGCTTTGCCGTCTTGCCCGTGCTGTTCCCCCCTTTGGAAAAGGGGGGGCAGGGGGGATTTGCTCTTGCAGCAACGGACCCAACGCCATGATCATCGTTCACTTGGCAAACTCGTCGATCCGTCTCTTCCGCATGGCCCAATGACCCACAGCAGACCTTCGCCCCCTATCCGTCGCACGGCACGAGGAAGCGCAATCGCCGCGGCGATCGTCGCCGCGGTCTCGTTTCCGTCGGCGAGCGCTCAGGAAGCCGACGCCTCCGCCGCCGCCACGCTCGACCGCATCGAAGTCGTTGGCCGCATGCGGTCGCTGTCGAGCTTTCCCGGCGCGGTCAGCGTGGTCGATGGCGACACCCTGCGCGATGGCCAGCGTCAGGTCAGCCTGGCCGAAACCCTGGGCCGCGTCCCCGGTGTCACCGTGCTGGACCGGCAGAACTACGCCCAGGACCTGCAGATCCAGAGCCGCGGCTTCGGCGCGCGCTCGACCTTCGGCATCCGCGGCATTCGGTTGATCGTCGATGGCATCCCCTTGTCGGCGGCGGACGGGCAGGGCCAGGCGGGGAGCTTCCCGCTCGATACGCTCGACCGCATCGAAGTGCTGCGCGGGCCGCTGGCGCTGCAGTACGGCAACGCGGCCGGCGGTGCGATCGTCGGGTATACGGAACTGGATGGTGACGATCGCCAGTCGGTTGAGGGATGGCTCGGCAGCGATGACAGCTACCGCATCGGCGCACGCATCGACGGCAGCGACGCGGACGACCGGCTGCGCTGGCGCGTGCACGGCAGCCGCTTTGAGACCGACGGCGCCCGGCCGCACAGCGCCGCGGAGCGCTCGCAGTTCAGCGCGGTCGCGCAATGGACGCCGCGCGAGGGCGAGCGCCTGCGGCTGGTGCTCAACGCACTGTCGCAGCCCGATACTCAGGACCCGCTCGGACTGACTCGTGAGGCGTGGCAGCGCGACCCGCACGGCACCGATCCGGCCGCAGCGGAGTTCGACACCCGCAAACGCATCGAGAACCACCAACTCGGACTGGGTTGGCAACGCGACTACGCACCCGGACGCGAGGCCTGGGTCAACGGCCATCGCATCCACCGCGACGTGATGCAGTTCCTGTCGGTGCCGGTGTTCGCCCAGGCACCGGCGAGCAGCGCCGGCGGCGTGATCGACATCATGCGGCGCTCCAGCGGCGTCGATGCCGGCCACCGCTGGCGCGACGAGCGCGGCGCGGTCGCGGTGGGGGTCGAGCTGTCGCGGCTGAACGAGGCCCGCACCGGCTACGAGAATTTTATCGGCAGCGCGTCCGACGAGCCGGTGCTGGGCGTGCGCGGACGCCTGCGCCGCAACGAGGACAATCGCGTGGACAGCCGCGAGGCCTACGTCATCGGCGATCTGACCCTTACGCCGCAATGGACCGCACTGGGCGCGGTCAGGCATGCGCGGCTGACCTTTACCTCCGACGATCACTACATCGTGCCGGGCAACGGCGATGGCAGCGGTCAGACCGACTATCGCGAGACCGCCGCCTCGCTCGGCATCGCGCGGGCCTTCGACAGTGGTGAAGTTTTCGCCAGTATAGGGCGCGGCTTCGAGACGCCGACGATCACCGAATCGGCCTACCGGCCCGACGGGGAGAGCGGCTTCAATCGCGACCTGGTACCGGCGCATTTCGTCTCCGCCGAGATCGGCGCGCGCTGGCGCTTCGCCACCGCGACGGCGAGCATCGCGGCCTACCGCGTCGATGGCGAGGACGAGATCGTGCCGGCGCAGAGCAGCGGCGGGCGCACGAGTTACGCCAATGCCGGCCGTACCCGGCGCGACGGCATTGAGGCCGGCCTGGACGGCCGCTTCGGCCGGCAGTGGTCGTATGTGCTGACGGCGAACTTCATCCGTGCGCGGTTCGAGCAGGACTTCAGCTATCGCGTGACCCGCGGGCAGACCGAGGTGCGGACGGTGGATGCGGGCAATCGCATTCCGGGCATCCCAAGCGCCCACGGCTATGCCGAGCTGGCGTGGCGGACACCGTCGCAGCGCTTCAGCACGGCTGTGGAGGCCCGCGTCAGCGACCGCATCCCCACCGATGACCGCAACACCGATGCCGCGCCCGGTCACGCACGCTTCTCCTTGCGCGCGCAGTGGCGGCCGCACGGCGCAGGCGGGTGGTATGGCTTCGCGCGCGTGGACAACCTGCTGGACCGCGACTACATCGGCTCGGTGATCGTCAACGATGGCAATGGGCGGTTTTTCGAGCCGGGCCCGGGGCGCAGTTTTACCGTCGGGCTGGGGTGGGTCTCAGGCTGATGAGCGAATCGCAACATAGGCTGTAGGAGCGGCTTCAGCCGCGACCGCATCAACCAGCGCCTTCGCCAGCTCGTGATCGCGGCTGAAGCCGCTCCTACGCTGGCATCGCCAATGCGTGTCCTCACCGCAGCCGCGGGGTGCCGCCGCCGCCGGGCCGCCGATACAATGGCGTTTTCCCCCCCCCGAGCGCACCCATGGCCCTGCATCCCTACGACCTGTTCGACATCCGCTCCCTGCTCAGCGAGGAGGAGCGCGCGGTACAGGACACCGTGGCCAGGTTCACCAACGAGCGGGTGCTGCCGATCATCGGCGATGCATTCGACGAGGCGCGGTTTCCCAAGGAGCTCATCGGCGAGATCGCCGAACTCGGCCTGCTCGGGTCGTCGCTGCCGGAGGAGTACGGCGGCGGCGGGCTCAACGCGGTCAGCTACGGCCTGATCTGCCAGGAGCTCGAGCGCGGCGACAGTGGCATCCGCAGCTTCGTGTCGGTGCAGTCGTCCTTGTGCATGTACCCGATCTACGCCTACGGCAGCGAGGAGCAGCGCAAGCGCTGGCTGCCCGGCATGGCCGCCGGCCAGGTGATCGGCTGCTTCGGCCTGACCGAGCCGCACGGCGGCTCCGACCCGGCCAACATGAAGACCACGGCGAAGAAGGACGGCGGCGACTGGGTGATCAACGGCTCCAAGATGTGGATCACCAACGGCAACCTGGCCGACATCGCGATCGTCTGGGCGCAGACCGACGAGGGCATCCAGGGCTTCGTGGTCGAGAAGGGCATGGCCGGATTCGCCGCGCAGGAGATCAAGCACAAGATGAGCCTGCGCGCGTCGGTGACCAGCTCGTTGTTCTTCGACAACGTGCGCGTGCCCGAGGCCAACCGGTTGAATGTGAAAGGACTGAAGGGTCCGCTGGGCTGCCTGACCCAGGCGCGCTACGGCATCACCTGGGGGCCGATCGGCGCGGCCATCGCGTGCCTGGACGAGGCGCTGAACTATACCAAGGAGCGGATCCTGTTCGACCGCCCGGTCGCGGCGACCCAGTCGGCGCAGATCAAGATGGCCGAGATGGCGCGCCGTATCACCCTGGCGCAGCTGCTGGTGGTGCAACTCGGCCGACTCAAGGACGCCGGCAACATGGCCCCGACCCAGGTCAGCCTGGCCAAGTGGAACAACTGCCGCATGGCGATCGACATCGCCCGCGAATGCCGCGACCTGCTCGGCGGCGCCGGCATCACCACCGAGCACGCCGCCATCCGGCATGCGCTGAACCTGGAATCGGTGATCACCTACGAGGGCACCGAGACGATCCACCAGTTGGTGGTCGGGCGCGAGCTGACCGGCATCAATGCCTTTTAAGAGCCCCTCTTCCTTGGAAGAGGCACAAACTCCCTTCTCCCACGTGCGGGAGAAGGTGCCCGAAGGGCGGATGAGGGCAAGCGACAGGTGCATGCGACGCAAGCGGGTCTCGCTTGCCCTCACCCCAGCCCTGTCCCGCACGCGGGAGAGGGGCCCAGGTACTCCACACCCCCGGACGGCGTCGCCGCAAGACGCCGTCGCTCGCCCTCGCCCCAGACCTCCCGTGCAAGCGGGGGCGGGGGCTTGTCCCGGAGCTCACCCGAAATGTCGCCCATGAATCTTGGCCCCACCTTAGAAACCCCACGCCTGATCCTGCGCCCGCCGCAGCGCGAGGACTTCGACGCCTGGGCCGAATTCATGGCCGATGTCGAGCGCACCCGTTACATCGGCGGCGCGCAACCGCGTGCGGTGACCTGGCGCGGGTTCGCGGCGATGGTCGGCTCATGGAGCCTGCAGGGCTTCTCCATGTTCTCAGTGATCGAGAAATCCTCCGGGCGCTGGATCGGACGCCTCGGTCCCTGGTATCCAGAAGGCTGGCCCGGCACCGAGGTCGGTTGGAGCATCATCAGCGACGCGGGCGGCAAGGGCTACGCCACCGAGGGCAGCGCGGCGGCGATCGATTGGGCGTTCGACCATCTCGGCTGGACCGAGGTCATCCACACCATCGATCCCGAGAACGTCGCCTCCAAGGGCGTCGCCGCCAAGCTTGGCTCGCGCTACCTGCGCCAGGGCCGGGTGCCGCCACCGTTCGACACGCTCGACCTCGAGATCTGGGGCCAGACCCGCGAGCAATGGCGCGCGCGGCGGATCGAACAGCAAAGCGGGTTGTCCGCAAAGGAAGCAAAAACCGCAAAGTAAAAGCAATGCTGATTTTTTATTCGCTGTTTGTTTATTTCTTCTTCTGTTCTTTTTTGCGCCTTTCGCGTCCTTTGCGGACCAAACCGTCTTTGACCTGATCAAGCCATGGCAGCCATCCCCAATCCCATCCCCGCGCGCATGAAAGGCCTGAACCGCGCCGAGATATGCGACGTCAACTTCAGCGAGTTCGTGCGCAGCTGGAGTGGCCGCGCGGATGCCGCGCCCGCGCCGGACGAGGCGATTCTGGACGGCAGCGCGCTCGATGCGGCGGGTTTCCGCGAGCTGTTCGAATCGCAGCTGATCAGTCGGCACCTCGACCTGATGGCGCGCGTGCTGCGGGTGCAGAACAAGGTCTTCTACACCATCGGCAGCTCCGGCCACGAGGGCAACGCGATGGTCGCGCGACTCACCCGGCATACCGATCCGGCGTTCCTGCATTACCGCAGCGGCGGTTTCATGGCCGAGCGCTTCCGCAAGCTGCCGGGCATGGATCCGATCATGGATTCGGCGCTGTCGTTCGCCGCCAGCAAGGAAGACCCGATCTCCGGCGGCCGCCACAAGGTGTGGGGCAGCAAGCCCTTGTGGGTGCTGCCGCAGACTTCGACGATCGCCTCGCACCTGCCCAAGGCGCTGGGCACCGCGATCGCGATCGAGGCGGGCCGGCGCATCGGACATGCACTGCCGATCCCCGGCGACAGCATCGCGATCTGCTCCTTCGGGGACGCCTCGTCCAACCACGCCACCGCGCAGACCGCGTTCAATGCCGCCGCCTGGACCGCCTACCAGAAGCTTCCGGCGCCGGTGTTGTTCGTATGCGAGGACAACGGCATCGGCATCTCGGTCAAGACGCCCAGTGGCTGGATCGCGCAGAACTTCTCGCAGCGTCCGAATCTGGATTACTTCTACGCCGACGGGCTCGACCTGGCCGGCGGCTACGCCGACGTGCAGCGCGCGGTCGAACATTGCCGCCGTACCCGGCGTCCGACCTTCCTGCACCTGAGGACGGCGCGGCTGATGGGGCACGCCGGCACCGACTTCGAGATCGAATGGCGCTCCATCGCGGAGTTGTGCGCGGTCGAGGCGACCGACCCGCTGCTGCGCTCGGCGGTGATCGCCCTGGAATCGGGGCTGATGTCGCAGGACGAGGTGCTGGCGCTGTACGAGGACACCCGCAGCCGCTGCTTCATTGCCGCAGAGGACGCCGACCGCCGGCCCAAGCTCGACAAGCTGGTCGATGTCATCGCGCCGCTGGCGCCGTACACGCCGCAGGCCGTGAAGTCGGAAGCCGAGCGCAGCGACTACGCCGACCGCCGGCTCGAGGTGTTCGGCAGCGAAGCCAGGCTGCCCGAGAACCAGCCGCCGCGGCATCTGGCAATCCAGATCAACAACGCGCTGCACGACACCTTCGCCAAGTATCCCGAAACCATGCTGTTCGGCGAGGACGTGGCGCAGAAGGGCGGCGTCTACACCATCACCAAGGGCCTGCAGAAGGCATTCGGGCCGCGCCGGGTATTCAATACCCTGCTCGATGAGACGATGATCCTGGGCATGGCGCAGGGGTTCGCCAACCTCGGGCTGCTGCCGATTCCCGAGATCCAGTATCTCGCGTATTTCCACAACGCCTGCGATCAGATCCGCGGCGAAGCGGCGAGCCTGCAGTTCTTCAGCAACGACCAGTACCGCAATCCGATGGTCGTGCGTATTGCCGGGCTGGGGTACCAGCGCGGGTTCGGTGGGCATTTCCACAACGACAACTCGATCACCGCACTGCGCGACATCCCCGGTCTGGTGGTCGGTTGCCCGTCGCGCGGCGACGATGCGGCGACCATGCTGCGCACGCTGACGGCGCTGGCCAAGGTCGACGGCCGCGTCTGCGCGCTGCTCGAACCGATCGCGCTGTATATGGCCAAGGACCTGTACGAGCCCGGCGACGGCGGCTGGCTGACCAGCTACCCCGCACCCGGCGACGCGATGCCGCTGGGCGAGGGCAGGGCATACCTACCTGATGACGGCAGCAGCGGCGACGACCTGGTGGTCTTCACCTACGGCAACGGCGTGCCGATGAGCCTGCGCGCGGTGCGCGAGATCGAGCGCCGCCATGGCTGGAAGGCCCGGGTGGTCGACCTGCGCTGGCTGGTGCCGCTCAACGACTCGTGGATCGTCGAGCAGGCGCGCAGCGCCAGGCGGATCATCGTGGTCGACGAAGGCCGCCGCAGCGCCGGCGTCGGCGAGGGCGTGCTGACCGCGATCGCGGAAGGTGGTTACGGCGCACGCCCGTTCCAGCGCGTGGTCGGCGTCGACACCTACACCCCGCTCGCGGGCGCGGCATTCCTGGTCATTCCCGGCGAGGACGACATCGTCGCCGCCGCAGACCGCCTCGCGACCACGTGACCCTGTAGGAGCGGCTCTTAGCCGCGAGCTCTTCGATCAGTTCGCGAAAAGATCCGGTCCCGCTGTGTGCACGCCATGGGTGGCGACCGCCGAATCCGGAAGCGATGTACAGGTCGCGGCTATGAGCCGCTCCTACAAAAAGCCGGGCGGGGGCGGTGCTGGACGGCTAGCGCGCCAGGCCATCTTTGATCGAGGCTTCGCGCACCTGGACGCCGCCCGCATCGGAGACCGGCGAGTCCCGCTCCAACGGCAACACCGCCAGGCCCAGGTGGCGATCGCCATCGCTTGCGACCGCGACCACCTTGCCAATCGCCGTGCTGCCGGCGTGCACGTCCGCGCCTGCGCTCAGCGGCGCATCGCTTTCGAGCAGCACCAGCCCGCGCTTCACCTTGCCGAGAAAATGTGTGCGCGCGACGATTTCCTGGCCGGGGTAGCAGCCCTTCTTGACGCTGAACCCATGCAGCCGGTCCAGGGTCAGCTGCTGCGGCGTCCACTGCTCGACTTGCGAGCCGGTCAGGCGTGGCAGGCCATGTTCGAGATCGAACGCGGCCCAGCGCGCGGCGGCGTCGGCTTCGGCGCGGAAGGCAGCATCCGTCACGATCCGCAAGCAGCGCGGTCCGCCATCGCCACCCATGTCCAGTTCCAGTGCGCCTTCGCTGTCGATGGCGAACGCATTTCCCTGCGCGCCGCTGCAGGCCCCGAAGCATCCCGTCACAAGCAGGTCATCGCGCACCGCCATCGCCACCTTGCTGCGGAACACGAAACGCCGCAGCCCATCGGCTACGTTCGAAGGATCGGCATCCGGCAGCAGCAGCCACAGCGTTTCGGCGTCGAGCTTGAGCAGGGCGAACAGCGCGATCACGCGGCCTTTCGGCGTCAGCCAGCCGTTCCACTGCCAATGCCCGGGCGCGATGGCGTCGACGTCGTTCATGAACTGGGCTTGCGCGAACGCGGTCGAATCGCGGCCGACCATCGTGATCACCCGGTGTTGAAGCGCTGCCGGAACCGGCTCGGAAGACGTTTGCGGGTTGTCATGCATGGGGTCGAGGACTAAGCTTCAATGTTGCGATGATAGGCCATCCAGACCCCTCACCCCGCCCCGAAAACGTCGTCGAGACGCCGCAGGTGCCTGCGCCCGAGCCGCCCATTGATGAGGCGTCCGAGCAGGAATTCGGCGGTCGCGAGGGTCCGGAGCCCACGCGCTACGGCGACTGGGAGAAGAACGGCCGCTGCATCGACTTCTGACGCGCGCGCACTGCTCCACCGCCGTCGCTCCCGCGCGTCACTGCAACACGCAACTCGCCACCTGACTTCCCGCAACTCCGCTCCACAGCGCCCCCGCCACGCGGCCCTGCCGCCCTGCCGAGACCGCCATCGCCCATGGCCAGCCGCGAACGTCCAGTACAACGCCCTCTTTCACCGCACATGCAGGTGTACCGCTGGCAGATCCAGATGGTCACCTCGATCCTGCACCGGGTCACCGGCGTCGTCCTCACCCTGGGCAGCCTGCTGATCGCCTGGGCGTTGCTGGCGCTGGCGGCCGGTCCGGGGCAATGGGGCCAGTTCACCGGGGCGGCACGCTCGCCGCTGGGGTTCCTGGTCCTGTTCGGCTGGAGCTGGGCGCTGGCCTACCACCTGCTCAACGGCATCCGCCACTTGTTGCAGGACGCTGGCTGGGGGTACCGGGTCGAGTCGTTCGTGACGCGCAGCTGGGTGTCGGTCATCGGCAGCCTGGTGCTGACCGCGTTGTTGTGGATGGTGGCGATGATGCAGGGAGGTGCGGCATGAGCGCCCACGACCGGTTGCGGCATCCGCTGAAGCACGCCCGCGGGCTGGGCTCGGCCAAGGGCGGCACTCATCATTTCATCGTCCAGCGCGTCACCGCGATCGCGCTGATCTTCCTGTCGCTCTATGTCGTCGGCCTGGTGGTATGGATGGTCGGCGCCGACTACGCGACCTTGCGCGTCACGGTCGCCCACCCGGTCAATGCGGTGCTGCTGGTGGCGTTCCTGGTCGCGACGTTCTGGCATGCGCAGCTCGGCATGCAGGTGATCATCGAGGACTACGTCCACACGCCCTGGCTCGCGGTGACCTCGCAGCTGGCGGTCATCTTCGTTTGCATCCTCGCGGCCCTGGCCAGCGTGCTTGCGGTCGTCCGCATCGCGCTGGCCGGCGTCTGACCTGTCAGGCGCCCATCAAGGAAATTCGATCCATGCCTGCTGCTTCCAAGAACACGGCTTACAAAATCACTGAACACAAGTTCGACATGGTCGTGGTCGGTGCCGGTGGCGCCGGTCTGCGCGCGACCTTCGGCCTCGCCCAGAAAGGCCTGAAGACCGCCTGCATCACCAAGGTGTTCCCGACCCGTTCGCACACCGTCGCCGCACAAGGTGGCATCTCGGCCGCGCTCGGCAACATGGGCGAGGACGACTGGCGCTTCCACTTCTTCGACACCGTCAAGGGTTCGGACTGGCTGGGCGACCAGGACGCGATCGAGTACATGTGCAAGGAGGCGATGCCGGCGATCATCGAGCTGGAGCACCAGGGCGTGCCGTTCTCGCGCACCGCCGAGGGCAAGATCTACCAGCGCCCGTTCGGCGGCATGACCACCCAGTACGGCGAAGGCCCGCCGGCGCAGCGCACCTGCGCCGCCGCCGACCGTACCGGCCACGCGATCCTGCATACGCTTTACCAGCAGTCGCTGGCGCACGATGCGCAGTTCTTCATCGAGTACTTCGCGCTCGATCTGATCATGGACGCGCACGGCGTGTGCCGCGGCGTGCTCGCGCTGAACATGGCCGAGGGCACGCTGCACCTGTTCCGCGCCCAGGGCACGGTGCTGGCGACCGGCGGCTACGGCCGCGCGTACTTCTCCGCGACCTCGGCCCATACCAGCACCGGCGACGGCGGCGGCATGGCGCTGCGCGCTGGGCTCGGCATGCAGGACATGGAGTTCGTGCAGTTCCATCCGACCGGCATCTATGGCGCTGGCTGCCTGATCACCGAGGGCGTGCGCGGCGAAGGCGGCATCCTGCGCAACAGCGACGGCGAGCGCTTCATGGAGCGCTACGCCCCCAGCGCGAAGGACCTGGCGTCGCGCGACGTGGTGTCGCGCTCGATGACCATGGAGATCCGCGAAGGTCGCGGCGTCGGCGAGCACAAGGACCACATCCTGCTCGACCTGACCCACCTCGGCCCCGAGGTCATCCACGACAAACTGCCGGGCATCGCCGAGTCGGCGCGCATCTTCGCCAACGTCGATGTCGAGAAACAGCCGATCCCGGTGATCCCGACCGTGCACTACAACATGGGCGGTATTCCGACCAACTTCCACGGCGAAGTGGTGCAGTTGCGCGACGGCAATCCCGACCACGTGGTCCCCGGCCTCTACGCGATCGGCGAGGCGGCGTGCGTATCGGTGCATGGGGCCAACCGCCTGGGCTCCAATTCGCTGCTCGACCTGGTCGTGTTCGGGCGGGCGGTGGCCAACCGCTGCGCCGAGACGATCAAGCCGGACGGCTCGCACGGCCCGCTCGCCGGCGACGCCTGCGATGCCGCGCTGAGCCGGCTGGACAAGCTGCGCAACGCCAATGGCGCGACGCCGACCGCGGTCATCCGCGACAAGATGCAGCGGACCATGCAGGCCGACGCGGCGGTGTTCCGCACCGGCGAGACGCTGGCCGACGGCGTGCGCAAGATCCGCGAAGTCCACGCCTCGTTCGCCGACGTCAAGGTCTCCGACCGCTCGCTGATCTGGAACTCCGACCTGGTCGAGACCTACGAGCTGTCCAACCTGCTGAGCCAGGCGGTCGCGACCATGGTGTCGGCGGAAAACCGCACCGAGTCTCGCGGCGCGCACGCACGCGAGGATTTCCCCGAGCGCGACGACACCGATTGGCACAAGCACACGCTGTGCTGGGTCGACGACAGCGGCGCGACCCGCATCGACTACCGCCCGGTGCACATGTACACCCTCAGCGACGACGTCGAGGTGATCCCGCCGAAGAAGCGGGTTTATTGACGAAAGGGCGTTGGCCCGCAAAGGGACGCGAAAGACGCCAGGAAAGGCAAGACAAAAGATGTTCAAAAGGCAACGGATTTTCTGATCAGCTAGCGCTTTACCTTTGCGACTTTTGCGTCCTTCGCGGACCAGATCGCTCTTGAGGCAACTACAAGACCATGGCCGAATTCGCTCTCCCGAAAAACTCGAAGATCCAGAAGGGCCGCCACTTCCCGGCGCCGGGCGCGGAGCAGCCGCGCACCTTCAAGATCTACCGCTGGAACCCCGATGACGGCCTGAACCCGCGCGTGGACACCTACGAGGTGGACATGGCGAGCTGCGGCCCGATGGTTCTGGACGCGCTGATCAAGATCAAGAACGAGATCGATCCGACGCTGACGTTCCGCCGTTCGTGCCGCGAAGGCATCTGCGGCTCGTGCGCGATGAACATCGACGGCACCAACATGCTCGCCTGCACCAAGGCGATTGAGGACTGTGGCAAGGCCGAGGTCCCGATCTACCCGCTGCCGCACATGGCCGTGGTCAAGGACCTGGTGCCGGACATGACGCATTTCTACGCGCAGTACGCATCGATCAAGCCGTGGCTGCGCACCCAGAGCCCGACCCCGTCGGACCGCGAGCGGCTGCAGTCGCCTGAGGACCGCAAGAAACTCGACGGCCTGTACGAATGCATCCTGTGCGCGTGCTGCTCGACCAGCTGCCCGAGCTACTGGTGGAACGGCGATCGCTACCTCGGTCCTGCCGTGCTGCTGCAGGCCTACCGCTGGATCGTCGACTCGCGCGACGAGGACACCGGCGCGCGCCTGGACGACCTGGAAGATCCGTTCAAGCTCTACCGCTGCCACACCATCATGAACTGCGCCCGCACCTGCCCGAAGGGCCTGAATCCGGCGCAGGCGATTGGCGAAATCAAGAAGCTGATGCTGGCGCGCCGCGCGTAAGCGACCGATAGGTCATACCGGATATTGCTCTCCGCCCCGCGGAGACGCTTTCGCGGTGGCGCAATGTAGGAGCGGGTCATGCCCGCGACCGGAACCGGGACGGCACCGCGGCGTGCATCGCGCCCATGGGGCGCTCCTACAAGGCGTCGCATTTTGTAGGAGCGGGCCATGCCCGCGATGCGAGTGACGTGGCCGCGTGCATCGCGCCCCTGGGGCGCTCCTACAAGGAGTCGCATTTTGTAGGAGCGGGCCATGCCCGCGATGCGAGTGACGCGACCGCGTGATCGCGCCCATGGGGCGCTCCTACAAAGGCGTCGCGTTTTTGTAGGAGCGGGCCATGCCCGCGATGTGGAGTGACGCGGCCGCGTGCATCGCGCCCATGGGGCGCCCCTACAAAATGCGCTGGCGTGCCCTGCGGGGTGTGGCCCTTGAAGCGCGCTTCGCGACCGCGGCCGGGTCAGGTAGGCTGCAGCCGATGCAATACGCCATCGGTGCCAGCAGCCGCCTGACATCACCTATCCGGAGCGTCGAATGAATCCCACGGCCATCTTTCTTCCCGCGCTGGCAATGGCGGTGCTGACCTTCTTCGTCTGGTGGCGGATGTATTTCACCCGCGTCGGCCAGATGAAGCGCGACCGCATCCATCCGCAGGCGGTCGCCAGTTCCGCCCAATCGACGGCGCTGCTGACCGACAGCCGTGCCGCCGACAACTTCCGCAACCTGTTCGAGCTGCCGGTGCTGTTCTACCTCGCGCTCGTGGTCGCGGCCATCACCGAGCTGGCCACCGAGGTCACGCTGGTGCTGGCGTGGCTGTTCGTAGCGCTGCGGGTGCTGCACAGCGCGATCCACTGCACCTACAACAAGGTCATGCACCGCTTCATGTCGTACGCACTCGGCGGCTTCGTGCTGTGGATCCTATGGGGCTACCTGGCGCTGGGCCTGCTGAAGGGATGACGGACGCGGGCGAGGGCGAGGCCGACGAGGCCGAACTGCGTCGGCTGCGCTGGCGCTGCCGGCGCGGCATGCGCGAGCTCGACCAGTTGCTGTGCCGCTATCTGGACCGCCGCTGGCGGCAAAGCCCCGGGGCCGAGCGCGGCGTTTTCCTACGGCTGCTGGACACCGAGGACGATAAGCTCTGGTACTGGTTCATGGGCCACGAGACTCCGTCCGATGCCGACCTCGCGCAACTCGTCGGGTACATCCGCAACCTGCCGCCCGGAGAATAAGGCGTTCGCTGGCCGGCTGGAATGGCGCCCGTCGCGCCTGCTCATCGCCGCGCTGGGCGCGCTCGGCGTGCTGGCCGCGATTGCGCTGGCGCACTCGGACCTGCCCGCCGTGCTCGCGTGGCCGCTGGCGTCGGCGGCGCTCGGCTACGGCATCTGGCTGGCATGGCAGGAGGCGCGCAGACCCGTGCGCCAGCTGGTGATAGCCGACGACGGCGCGCGCACGACGATCGACGATATCGGCGTGGCCGAATTCACGGTGGCCTGGCGCGGCCCGCTCGCATTCGCCCGTTGGACCGATGCCGACGGGCATTGCCAGCGCCTGGTCTGGTGGCCCGATACCCTGGCGGCCGCGCAGCGGCGTGAACTCCGACTGGCAATTCCCGCGCGGCCGCCTTCGCGGCCGCCCGGTTCGATGGCAACATAGCCGCTTCGCTCCGGCCGGTCCCGCATGTTCAAGCCCATCCCCGTCGCCATCGGCCTGCGCTACCTGCGCGCGAAACGCCGCAATGGTTTCATCTCCTTCATCTCGCTGGCCTCGATCCTCGGCATCGCGCTGGGCGTGGCGGCGCTGATCACCACGCTGGCGGTGATGAGCGGGTTCCAGCGCGAGATCCGTGACCGAATGCTGCAGATGGCCGCGCACGCCACCGTCAGCGCCTACGGCGAACCGCTGGCCGACTGGCCGCAGGCGGTCGAGCAGGCACTGGCCGATCCGCGCGTGGCTGGCGCCGCGCCGTACGTGGAAAAGGAAGCGTTGCTGTCAGGTGCGCGGCAGCAGCCGGCGTTCGTGCGCGGCGTGGTGCCGCAGGACGAGGCCCGGGTGTCGGTACTGGCCGACAAGATGGTGCAGGGCGAGCTGGCTTCGCTGACGCCGGGCAGCTTCAACATCGTGCTCGGCAAGGAACTGGCGCTGTGGCTCGGCGTCGGCATCGGCGACGACGTGGTGATGATGCTGGCCGAAACGCGGGGCTCGCCGATCGGAGCATTGCCGCAACTCAAGCGCTTCACCGTCAGCGGGATGTTCGAGGTCGGCTACAACGAATTCGACAAGGGGTTCGCGTTCGCCAACATGAGCGACATGCAGCGCCTGCTGCGGATCGGCGACGGGGTAACCGGCGTGCGCCTGCGGCTGCACGACATGGATCTGTCCTGGGAGGTCGCGCGCGACCTGGCGCTGGCGCTCGAGGGCCCGTACCAGGTCAGCGACTGGACCCGCGAGAACGCCAACATGTTCCAGGCACTCAAGATCGAGAAGGCGATCATGGCGATCCTGCTGTCGCTGATCATCGCGATGGGCGCCTTCAACCTGGTCAGCTCGCAGGTGATGCTGGTGACCGACAAGCAGGCCGACATCGCCATCCTGCGCACGCTCGGGCTCACCCCGCGTGCGGTGATGCAGGTGTTCATGGTGCAGGGCACCTTGATCGGCGTGTTCGGCACGCTGCTGGGGGTGATCGGCGGGATCGTGCTGACACTGAACCTGGAGCACATTTTGCTCGGCATCGAGTCGCTGTTCGGCGTGGTGGTGCTGCCGAGAGATGTGTACTACATCACCGGCCTGCCGACCGACCTGCGTAGCGGCGACGTGGTCGCCATCGCGGTCGTCGCGCTGGTCATGGCGTTCTTCGCGACGCTGTACCCGGCGTGGCGCGCGGCCCGCACCGCACCGGCGGAGGCGTTGCGTTATGAGTAAGCATCGGGACTCGGGACTCGGGACTCGGGACTCGGCCAACGCCGAGGTCGTGATCCAGTGCGAAAACCTCGGCATGGTCTATGCCGAGGGCAAGCTGCGTACGCCGGTGTTCGACGGGCTCGAGTTGTCGGTGCGCAAGGGTGAGACCGTCGCGATCCTCGGCGTGTCCGGCGCCGGCAAGAGCACCTTGCTGCATCTGCTCGGCGGGCTCGACACGCCTACCGCCGGCGAGGTCTTCGTCAGCGGCCAGAAGATGAGCGGATTGTCCGATGCCGCCCGCGGCACGCTGCGCAATCGGGCGCTCGGCTTCGTTTACCAGTTCCACCATCTGCTGCCCGAATTCACCGCGCTCGAGAACGTGATGCTGCCGGTGCTGTTGAACGGCACGTCGGTGGCCGATGCCTCGCGCCGGGCACAGGCGCTGCTCGAATCGGTCGGGCTGGGCCATCGCCTGGAGCACAAGCCCGGCGAGTTGTCCGGCGGCGAGCGTCAGCGTGCGGCGGTGGCGCGTGCGCTGGTGAATCAACCGGCCTGCGTGCTCGGCGACGAGCCCACCGGCAATCTCGACGAGAAGACCGCCGCGACCGTGTTCGAGCTGATGCTCGCGCTCAACCGCGAGCACGGCACCAGCCTGGTGCTGGTGACCCACGATCGCCGCCTCGCACGACGCCTGGACCGCGTGCTGGAGCTGCACAGCGGCAAGCTGCGGGAACTGCCCCCGGACGAGGTGTAGGCCATGAGCGACGCGGCAGGGACGCCGCCGTTCGGTATCAGCGTCGCCCTGTCGTTGCTGGCAGGCGTGGCCATCGCGCTCTGGTTTCCGGTGCTGCCGCCGTGGCCGATCGCGGCGCTGATCGCCGGCGCGGGGACGTGGGCCTGGTGGCGGATGCCCCGCTGGCGCGCGTTTGGTGCGCTGGTGCTGGGAATCGGTCTGGCGTGGCTGCATGCAGGCCATGCGCTCTCGCTGCAGCTGCCGGTCGAGCTCGAGAAGGGCGATTTCACCATCAGTGGGCGCATCGTCGACCTGCCCGACCACCAACTGCGGCGCACCCGTTTCACGTTCCGGGTAGATCGCGGGGCCGGGCTTTCCGCTGCCGAGCATCCCGCAGCGTTGCGCGGCCGGACGCTGAGCCTGTCGTGGTACGACGGTTGGGACGGAACGGACACCGCACGCCATGAGCTGCGTGCTGGACAGCGTTGGTCCTTGACTGCCCGCCTGAGTGCACCGCGTGGGCTGCGCAATCCCGGCGGTTTCGACAGCGAGCGGCACGCGCTGGCACGGCGGGTGGCCGCCAGCGGCTACGTGAAGGCGCCGGACACGGCGCAACTGCTGGCGCCGGCCCGGGGTTTGAATGCCTGGCGCGAGCGGATGTCCGGGCGCATCGACGCGGCGATCACCGCCTCGCCGTCGGCGCGGTTCGTGCGTGCGCTGGCACTCGGCGACACCCGTGCGCTCACCGACGAAGACTGGGAGCTACTGCGCGCCAACGGCTTGACCCACCTGATCGCGATCTCCGGTTTCCACGTCGGCCTGGTCGCGGGCTTTGCCGCACTGGCGTGGGGCGGGGTGTGGTGGCTGTTTCCGGCGCTCGGGCGCTGGTGCCCGCGGCCGATTGCCGCGGCAATGGCCGGACTGGCCGGCGCCGCGCTCTACTCGGCTATCGCCGGATTCGCGTTGCCGACCGTGCGCACCGTGCTGATGATCGCGGTGGTGGCGGCCACGCGCTGGCAGCGGCGGCCGCTGCGGATTCCCGATGCGCTGGCGCTGGCCGCGATTGCGGTGCTGCTGGTCGATCCGCTATCGGTGCTGATGGCCGGCTTCTGGCTGAGCTTCGCCGGCGTGGCCTGGCTGGTCTGGTGCCTGCCGGACTTCCAGCGACGGCCGCTGCGCGACTTCCTGTCGGCGCAGGGGGTCGCCACCCTGGGCCTGCTGCCCTTGACAGTGATCCTGTTCGGCCAGGCGTCGACCGCCGGGCCGTTCGCCAACCTGGTGGCGGTGCCATGGTGGAGCCTGGTGGTGGTGCCGCTGTCGCTGATTGGCACCGCCCTGGACAGCCTGCAGGCTGGCTGGGGTGCTTGGGCGTGGGGCGCGGCAGCATGGTGTTTCGATCTGAGCTGGCCGCTGTTCGAATGGCTGGCGGCAACCGGCCTGGCGGTGTGGTGGTTGCCGGAGCCGCGCTGGTTCGCGTTGCCGCTGGCGCTGATCGGCGCGTTCTGGTTGCTGTTGCCGCGCGGCCTCCCGGGACGGCCGCTGGCGCTGCTGCTGTGGTTGCCGTTGTTGTGGCCGGCGCGGGACCTGCCGCGCTTTGGTGCGGCCGACCTGACCGTGATCGACGTGGGGCAGGGTTTGTCGGTGGTGGTGCGCACGGCCGGCCACACGTTGCTCTACGACATGGGTCCGGCGGTGCGAAACGGCTTCGATGCCGGCGAGCGCGCGGTAATACCGGCCCTGCATGCGCTCGGTGTGCGCCGGCTCGACCGGGCGGTGGTCAGCCATGCCGACAACGACCACGCCGGCGGCTTCGAGGCGGTCCGCCGGCGTTTCCCGGTGCCGGCGGTGGATGCGCCGGAGGGTTCGGGCATCGAGGCGGCGGCCTGCGTTGCCGGGGAGGCCTGGAACTGGGACGGGGTGGAGTTCCGCTTCCTGCACCCGCCGCCGCACTTTCCATACCTGCGCAATGACGCCAGTTGCGTGCTCCGGATCGAAACCGCGCATGGCGTGGCGCTGCTGACCGGTGACATCGGCGAGGTGATCGAGCGCGACCTGGTGCGTCGCGACCCCGATGCGCTGCGCGCCGAGGTGGTGCTGGTTGCGCACCACGGCAGCGCCGGTTCGTCCGATCCGGCATTCGTGGCGGCCACCGGCGCGCGCCACGCGCTGGTCGCCTCCGGCCACGGCAACCGCTTCGGCCATCCCAAGCCCGAGGTGCTGGAGCGCTGGCGGCAGGCCGGCGCCAGCGTCCACGACACTGCGGTCGGCGGGGCGCTACGCGTGGACCTGCGCGCCAACGGCGTTCAGGTCGAAACGCGACGCGCAACACACGCGCGGCCATGGGACGCTCAGGCGCGCTGGGAGCAGGGCGCCACTGGGCTATCCTATCGGCCCCAGTGAGACTCCCTTCTCCGAAACGGCCATGAGCCGGAGGTTCGCGCGTGCTGGAACTGGTCAAGGCCGGCGGTTGGCCGATGATCCCGCTGTTGCTGCTGACGATCGTCGCCCTGGCGATCATCCTCGAACGCGCCTGGACGCTGCGGCGCCGCTCGGTGCTGCCGCCCGAACTGGGCGAGGAGGTCCGTGCCTGGGCCAGCCGCGGGAGGCTCGATCCGACGCATATCGAGTCGCTGCGCAATACCTCGCCGCTGGGCTCGCTGCTGGCGGCCGCACTCGACGTACGCCATCGTCCGCGCGAGCTGGTCCGCGAGCGCATCGAGGATGTCGGCCGCCACCTCGTGCACCGCATGGAGCGCTACCTCAACTCGCTCGGCACGATCGCCGCGTCCGGCCCGCTGCTGGGTCTGTTCGGCACCGTGGTCGGCATGATCCAGATGTTCCTGACCATCGGCGACCAGGGCCTGGGCGATGCCAACCAGCTCGCCGGCGGCATCGGCAAGGCACTGGTGTGCACCGCCACCGGCATGATCGTGGCGATCCCCGCGTTGATGGCGCATCGCTGGTTCCGCGGCCGGATCGCCGAGTACATCGTCGCGATGGAGCACGAGGCGATGCTGCTGCTCGACACGCTGGAGCCGCGCCATGCCGCGCGCGTGCCCAGCACCGGCTCGGCCACCGCCGCGAACCTCGACTGAGGCCGCCGCGAGCATGCGCATCCGCGACCACCGCGCCGACGATGAGCCGGACATCAACCTGATCCCGTTGATCGACGTGATCCTGATCCTGATCATCTTCTTCGTGGTCACCACCACCTTCGATTCGCGCTCGGTCCTGCGGCTCGAGCTGCCGCGCGCGACCGGCGAGCCCGCCGGCGACAGCAGCGGCGCGCTCAGCGTGCTGGTCAACGCCGACGGGCGCTACTTCGTCGGCGATCGCGAGGTGCTGCGCGATGACCTGGATTCGCTCAAGGCCACCCTGAACGAGGTCGCCGGCAACGACCGCGACCGCCCGGTGCTGCTGCGCGCCGACGCCCGCACCCCGCACCAGGCGGTGGTGAGGGCCTACGATGCGCTCGGCCAGGTCGGCTTCCGGCACGTGATGATCGCGACCGCGCCGGACGTGGCGCGCGACGTATCGACCGGCGGCAGCGCGCCGTGACCGATCGCGGCACGCCGTGGCAGACCTACCGCCGGTTGCTCGGGTTCGCCCGGCGCTACCGCGGCCTGATGGCGCTGGCGGGCGTGGGCATGCTGGTGGAGGCCCTCGCCGGCGGTGCGTTCACCAAGCTCATGGAGCCGGTGATCAACGAGACCTTCATCAGCCGCGACTCCGAATTGAGCCTGCTGCTGCCGTTGGCGATCGTCGGGCTGTTCATGATCCGCGGCATCGCCGGCTACGTCGCCGACATCCACATGGCCAAGTCCGGCCGCGGCATCTCGCGCGACCTGCGGGTGCAGGTGCTGGCCAAGTACCTGCGCCTGCCGGGCCTGCGTTTCGACACCGAGCCTGTGCCATCGATGCTGATCAAGCTCGGCTCCGACAGCGACCAGGTCGCGTCGGCCGCCATCGACGCGCTGAAGGTGATGGTGCAACAGGCGCTGCAGGTGCTGGTCGGCATCGGCGTGATGCTCTGGACCAGCTGGCAGGTGACCATCGCGATCCTGCTGCTGGCGCCGCCGCTGGCCTGGGTGATGGACAAGGTCGGCCGCCGCTACCGCCGGATCAGCCACAGGATCCAGGAGAGTGGGGCGCAGCTGATGCAGTCGGCCGACCAGGCGCTGTCGGGCCAGCAGGAGGTCAAGATCTACGGCGCGCAGGCCACCGAGATGGACCGCTACACCGCCCAGGCCAACCACCACCTCAAGCTGAGCCTGAAGGTCGAGGCGACCCGCAGCATTTCCTCGGCGCTGGTGCAGCTGATGGGCTCGATCGGGCTGGCCATCCTGCTGTTCTTCGCCGGGCGCGAGGCGCTGGCCGGGCGACTCGATGCGGGCGGCTTCGTGGTGTTGATGCTGGCGATGATGGCGATCATCCCCGCGCTCAAGCAACTGACCAACGTGCAGGGCATGCTGCAGCGAGGCGTCGCTTCGGCCGACCGGCTGTTCGCGGTGCTCGATGCGGCCGACGAGGCCGATACCGGCACCCGGCCGCTGACGCGGGCCGAAGGCGTGATCGAGTTCCGCAATGTCGGCGCGCGCTATCCCGATCAGAACCACGCCGCGCTGAGCGACATCAGCTTCACCGCCAGGCCCGGCACCGTCACCGCGATCATCGGTCGCTCCGGCAGCGGCAAATCGACCCTGATCAAGCTGATCCCGCGGTTCTATGAAGCCGAGTCCGGCGCGATCCTGCTCGACGGCCATCCGATCCAGGACTATCCCCTGGCCGACCTGCGCCGGCAGATCGCGCTGGTCGGCCAGCAGGTGATGCTGTTCGATGGCACTGTGGCGGCCAACGTGGCCTACGGCGAGCTCGAACAGGCACCGCCGGACGGGCTCGATCGCGCGGTGCGCGGCGCCAACGCGATGGAGTTCGTCGAGCGTCTGCCCGAGGGCGTGGACACCAGCATCGGCAGCAAGGGCGGGCGGCTGTCGGGTGGGCAGCGCCAGCGCCTGGCTATCGCCCGCGCGATGCTCAAGGACGCGCCGATCCTGATCCTGGACGAGGCCACCGCCGCGCTCGACACCGAGTCCGAACGGCTGGTGCAGGACGCGCTGGAGCGGCTGATGCCCGACCGCACCACGCTGGTGATCGCGCACCGGCTGTCGACCATCGAGCACGCCGACCAGGTGCTGGTGCTCGACGACGGCCGCATCGTCGAGCGCGGCAACCACGCCGAGCTGCTGGCGCAGGGCGGGCTGTACGCGCACCTGCACCGCATGCAGTTCCGCGAGGCGCCATGAACGAGCACCCGCGGTGAAGCAGCATGTGACGCCGCGGGCGAGCCCGCGCGGGCAGGCGCCGCGCTACTGGTACGGCGACGCGCCGGTGCCGCTGCACGCGCGACTGCTGTCGGCGCTGTACGCCGGCATCACCTCGCTGCGCCGGCGGCTGTATCGGCTGCATGTGCTGCGCAGCGTGCACCCCGGCGTGCCGGTGGTGGTGGTCGGCAACATCACCGCCGGCGGCGCTGGAAAGACCCCGCTGACGATCGCGCTGGTCGAGCGCCTGCGCAGCGAAGGCTGGAATCCCGGCGTCGCCAGCCGCGGCTACGGCCGCGACGATGCGCGCGTGGCGGTGTGGGTGGAAGCTGATACCGCGCCGGCCATCGGTGGCGACGAGCCGGTGCTGATCGCGCGCCGCACCGGGGTCCGGCTGCGCGCCGCCCGCGACCGCGCCGCCGCCGCCCGTGAGCTGGCCCGCGCCGGCTGCGACGTGGTGATCTGCGACGACGGCCTGCAGCACTACCGGCTGGCGCGCGATGTCGAGATCGAGGTGGTCGACGGCCGCCGCCGCTACGGCAACGGCCAACTGCTGCCCGCCGGGCCCTTGCGCGAGCTGCCCGAACGCGGCACGCGCTGCGACTTCCGCGTCATCAACGGCGGCGGCGCGCACCCGATGGAGTCGGGCTTCGGCGAATGGCCGATGCGCCTGCTCGCCGACCGCGCACTGCCGCTCGCCGGCGGCCGCCCGCGCGCGCTGGCGTCGTTCGCCGGCCACCGGGTGCACGCCGTCGCCGGTATCGGCGACCCCGAGCGGTTCTTCGCGATGTTGCGCAAGCTCGACATCGCGGTGGTGCCGCACGCCTTCTCCGACCATCACCGCTACAGCGCATCGGACTTCGAGTTCGGCAGCCGCCTGCCGGTGCTGATGACCGAGAAGGACGCGGTCAAGTGCAGCGAGTTCGTCACCGACCTGCACTACAGCGTGCCGGTACGCGCCGAATTGCCCGAAGCGTTCTGGATATCGCTGCTGGACCGGCTGGGCCGCCGCTGATGCTGCCGGCCCGAGTGCCGTAGAGCGGAGCTTGCTCCGCTGCACCCCACGGCAACAACGAGACTCTCAAGTAAGAACAAAGCCGCGCAAGCCCGGCTCTAGCCGACCCTCCATTCTGGACACCGCCGCTGGACCGGCTGCGCGCCCTTCATGCCAGAATCACCGCCATGACCCCGCCACCCGACTTCATCGTCGCCATCCCCGCACGCTTCGCCGCCTCCCGCCTGCCCGGCAAACCGCTGCGCCTGCTGGCCGGCGAGCCGCTGGTGCTGCATGTCGCGCGGCGCGCGCTCGCCGCCGGCGCGCGTGAGGTCTGGGTCGCCGCCGACGATGAACGGATCGCCGAGGCCCTGTCCGGTGCCGGCGTGCGCGTGGCGATGACCTCACCCGGGCACCTGTCGGGCACCGACCGGTTGGCCGAATGCGCCGCCATCGCGGGTTGGGCCGATGACACCCTGGTGGTCAACCTGCAGGGCGACGAACCTTTCGCCCCGGCCGCGGGGATCAATGCGGTAGCGGCGCTGCTGCGCGACAGCGGCGCGGACATGGCGACGCTGGCCGCCCCGATCGAGACCACGCAAGCGCTGTTCGATCCCAACACCGTGAAGCTGGTCGTCGCGGCCGACGGCGATGCGCTGTATTTCAGCCGCGCGCCTCTGCCGTGGCCGCGCGACGCGTTCGCGCAGGACCGCGGGAGACTGCCTGAGGGCGATCACTGGCTGCGCCACATCGGCATCTACGGCTATCGCGCCGGCTTCCTCAAGCATTTCGCATCGCTGCCGGCCGGCCGGCTCGAGCGGGTCGAGTCGCTGGAGCAATTGCGCGCACTCGAAGCCGGGCATCGAATTGCCGTGGCAATGACGCCCGAGCCGTTCCCGCCGGGTGTCGATACGCCCGATGACCTCGCCCGCGCCGAAGCACGGCTGGCCGCGCATGGCTGAACCGCTGCGACTGCTGGTCGTCTGTCTCGGCAACATCTGCCGCTCGCCGATGGCCGAGGGCGTGCTGCGCGCGCGCATCGAGGACTCGCCGCTGGCCGGGCGGGTCGAGCTGGATTCGGCCGGCACCGGCGACTGGCACGTCGACTGCTGCCCGGATGCGCGGGCGATCGCCAGTGCCGCCGGGCACGGCATCGACATCAGCGGTTTGCGCGGCCGTCAGCTGACGCGCGGCGATTTCGAGCGCTTCGACTGGCTGCTGTGCGCCGACCGCAGCAATCTGGCCAATGCGCGGGCGCTCGCACCGTCCGGCGCCGGCGACAAGGCCGCGTTGCTGCTGGAATGGGCCGGGGTCGAGCGCGGCGGCGAAATCCCGGACCCCTACACCGGCGGTCCGGAGCAGTTCGAGCACGTCTGGCGGCTGCTCGAGCGCGCCGCCGACGGCGTAGTGGCACGCCTGCAGCGCGAATCCTGACCTGCGCACGGGGTTTTTTTGTAGGAGCGGCTTCAGCCGCGATTGGTAAACCGGCGCACGCACCCCGCGTCAGATCGCGGCTGAAGCCGCTCCTACAACAGCACGCGCGCAGCAGCACGCCCGCAACAGCGCGCCCGCACTTGCGCTGCCGCATAATCGGCCCCATTCCTGAGCCGATGTTTTCGCCGTCGATGGTCGCGTTCCGCACGCCTGATGCGTTCCAGTACTCCGCTCCGGTTGCGCTCTGGCGCAAGCGCCCGTGCGGCCCTGTCTGCGCCCCGGTCGCGGTCTGGGCAGCGGGATCGGGGGCAGGGTGGTGAGCGGGGCGAAAAAGCCGCCGGTATTCGACGGCAGGGCGTTTGCCCGCGGCCTCAGCACCGCGCCGGGCGTGTACCGCATGATCGGCAGCGATGACGGCGTGCTCTACGTCGGCAAGGCCAGCGCGCTGAAGAACCGGGTCGGCAGCTACTTCAATGCCACGCCCAAATCCGCGCGCATCACCACGATGCTGAACCAGGTCGCGCGCATGGAGGTCACGGTCACCCGCACCGAGTCCGAGGCGCTGATCCTGGAGAACGAACTCATCAAGTCGCTGAAGCCGCGCTACAACGTGCTGCTGCGCGACGACAAGAGTTACCCCTACGTGCTGCTGACCAACGAGCCTTGGCCGCGCATCGCCATGCACCGCGGCCCGCGCGCGACGCCGGGGCGCTACTTCGGCCCGTACGCCAGCGTCGGCGCGGTGCGCGAGACGCTCAACCTGATGCACAAGCTGTTCAAGCTGCGCAGTTGCGAGGACAGCGTGTTCCGCAACCGTTCGCGGCCCTGCCTGCAACACCAGATCGGGCGCTGCACTGCGCCCTGCGTCGGCCTAGTGCCGGCGCGCGAATATGCCGAGAACGTCCGCCGCGCGTGTCTGTTCCTGGACGGCCGCAGCGATGAGCTCACCGACCAGCTCGGCCGCGGCATGGAAGCGGCCAGCGAGCGGCTCGACTTCGAGGAGGCCGCGCGCCTGCGTGACCTGCTGACTTCGATCCGCAGCCTGCAGGCGCGGCAGTATGTCGATGGGCGCGCCGCCGACCTGGACGTGCTCGCCGTGGCGATGCAGGGCGCAGCAGCCTGCGTGCTGCTGCTGGCCTTCCGCGACGGCCGCAACCTCGGCACCCGCGCCTTCTTCCCCCGGACCAACGGCAGCGACAACCCGGCCGAGGTGCTGGCGGCCTTTGTCTCGCAGTACTACGGCGAGCAGCTCCCGCCGAAGGAGATCGTGCTCGATCGCGACATCCCCGATCGCGAACTGATCGAACATGCGCTGTCGGCCGCCGGCGAGCGTCGTGTGCAGATCCGGTCCAGCGTGCGCAGCGAACGTGCCGGCTACGTCGAAATGGCCCGGCGCAACGCCGAGCTCGCGCTGGCCAGCGAACGCACCAGCCATGCCGCCCAGCACGCCCGTGCAGACGGGCTGCGCGAGCTGCTCGGCATGGCCGCGCTGCCATCGCGGATCGAGTGCTTCGACATCAGCCACACCATGGGTGAGGCCACGGTGGCCTCATGCGTGGTGTTCGACGCCGAAGGCCCGGTGCGCGGCCAGTACCGCCGCTACAACATCACCGGGATCGAGCCGGGCGACGACTACGCCGCCATGCACCAGGCGATCGGGCGCCGGTTCAAGCGCGCGGTGGACGAGCGCGCCGGTGGCAAGCAGGGCGTGCTGCCCGACGTGCTGCTGATCGACGGCGGCGCCGGTCAGGTCGCGCAGGCCCGTGCCGTTCTGGAAGAGCTCGGGATCGAAAACGTGGCGTTGGTCGGCGTCGCCAAGGGGCCCGCCCGGCGTCCCGGCGACGAGGAACTGCTGCTGCCCGGCGTCGATGGAAAGCCAAGCCGCTGTGTGCGGCCGGGCGCGGAATCGCCGGCGCTGCAGCTGATCCAGCAGGTGCGCGACGAGGCCCACCGCTTCGCGATCACCGGCCATCGCGGGCGCCGCCAGAAAACCCGCAGCAGCAGCCGCCTGGAGGATATCCCCGGCATCGGCCCGCGCCGGCGCTCCAACCTGTTGCGGCACTTTGGCGGACTGGGCGGGCTCAAGGGGGCGGGGGTCGAGGAGATCGCACGGGTCGATGGCGTCAACGACGCGCTCGCCGAGCGCATCTATGCGACCCTGCACGGACTGGAAGTGGTCGGGCGCGCCGTGGAAGGACGCGACGTGGATGGACCTGCCTCGGCAGCTGCCACGCCTGCACCCAAGAGCGATTCGCGGAGCGAGCAATGAAGTTGACGGTTCCGACCATGTTGACCCTGCTGCGGATCGTGCTGATCCCGGTGCTGGTGCTGGTCTTTTTTCTGCCGTTCAAGTGGACCAACATCGCGGCCGCGTCGATCTTCGCATTCGCCTCGATCACCGACTGGCTCGATGGCTGGATTGCGCGGCGCTGGAACCAGTTCTCCGCATTCGGCGCCTTCCTCGACCCGGTCGCCGACAAGCTGATGGTCGCCGTCGCGCTGATGCTGATCGTGCAGAAGCATCCCACCATCTGGATGACCCTGTGGGCGGCGGTGATCATCGGCCGCGAAATCGCGGTGTCGGCGCTGCGCGAATGGATGGCCGAGCTGGGCCAGCGCGCCAAGGTCAAGGTGGCCTCGATCGGCAAGATCAAGACCATCGTGCAGATGCTCGCGCTGATCTTCCTGCTGTATCAGGACCCATTCATCGGACTGCCGATCTTCGTGATCGGCGAGTGGCTGCTGGCGGCCGCCGCGCTGTTGACGCTGTGGTCCGGCCTGGCCTACCTGCATGCCGCCTGGCCGACGCTGCGCGAGGACGGAAATAGGAGTTGACACAATGGCTTCCATGCCTAAAATGGCGGCTCCTCAGCGGGAATAGCTCAGTTGGTAGAGCACGACCTTGCCAAGGTCGGGGTCGCGAGTTCGAGTCTCGTTTCCCGCTCCAGTTTTGAGGGTTGATCTCTCAGTCAAAGCCCCGCTCGCCGGGGTTTTGTTTTTTTCAGGCGGTCGCATCCGATTGGGTGCAGCACGGATGTTCCGTGCATCCGTCGCACGCGGTATTCTTGAGCGTGCAAGTCACCGGCCGGGTGGCAGAGTGGTTATGCAGCGGACTGCAAATCCGCGTACGCCGGTTCAATTCCGACCTCGGCCTCCAGTTTGAAGCCCCGCTACGGCGGGGCTTTTTTTGTGCGCGCATGCCGCGCCCCGGCCATTCCGGGACCGGTCGCGCGTGCCGTAAGCTAGGCACGCGCGCGGTTTCAGTGCCCGGATGGCGAAATCGGTAGACGCAGCAGACTTAAAATCTGCCGGCCTCACGGCCGTGCCGGTTCGATTCCGGCTCCGGGCACCACAGTCGCCGCGTGCTTCCCGCTTTGAAGCCCTCCACTTCAAGAGGAGGGTTGGGTGGGGATGGGTTGGCGCCTCGGCGCGCAACAGCAAAGTCAACCCCATTCCCATCCAGGCCTTCCCCTTGAAGGGGAAGGAGACAAGCGCTGCCTGCCGCTCGTGCGTTCTCGTCTGGACGCATCGCTCCATTGACATCCACATCACCGCCATGGCGCAACGCTGTCGCCGAACAACTCGTTCGGCAGACCCATCGTTCGCGATCGGAGGAACTGTCGTGGACCGTCGCAGCGCGTTGCATCGTTATGCCTGTCAGATCGGCCTGTTGCTCGCTGCGCTGGCGTTGTCCGCGCATGCGGGCCAGGTGCGACGTTCCGCCACGATGTCGGTGGGCCTGACGGTCACGGCGGCCGATCCGGAGGCATCGCGGGGCAGTGCTGTCGAGCAGCGGAAAGGGGCCGCCACGACCAAGCCGGCCCGCGTCGATCGTCCCGGTGGCGCGGCCGCTCGCGACGTGCCGGCCAAGGGCGGCGATCGCGCGGCCCCCGTCCGCGAACCTGAGCCGAGAGGGCCTCGGATCTGATCTTCGGCACGGACAGCGCGCACGCGAACGGGTTGGACCTCTCTCCCCAATGGAAATTCGCCTGCGATGACCTTGAACAAGCTGCTGCTCGCATTGATGTTGTCGGCCCCGGCGCACACATCGGCCTCGGCACCCACGTTCGACCAGTGCCTGGACCGCCTGCGCGCGCACGCGCTGTCGGAAGGCATCGACGCGGCGACTTTCGACACCCATGTCCGCCCGGTGACGCCTGACGAATCGGTGCTGGAACTGCTCGATGCGCAACCGGAGTTCACCACCCCGATCTGGGGCTACCTCGCCGGCCTGGTCGATCAGGAACGCGTCGACGACGGCCGCGACATGCTGCGACGCCACGCGGACACGCTCGCCCGGGTCGAGGCCGAATACGGGGTGGAGCCGGAAACGGTGGTCGCGGTGTGGGGCGTGGAGAGCGACTTCGGCAACACCTTCGGCAAGCGGCCACTGTTGACGTCGCTGACCACGTTGTCTTGCATGGGGCGGCGCCAGTCGTTCTTCCGCGGCGAACTCATTGAGACGCTGCGGATCGTGCAGTCCGGCGACATCGCCGCGGACGCGCTGGTGGGCTCGTGGGCCGGCGCGTTCGGGCACACCCAGTTCATGCCGTCGACCTATCGGCGCATCGCGGTGGATTTCGACGGCGACGGCCGCCGCGACCTGGTCGGCAGCATCCCCGACGCGCTGGCCTCCACTGCCCGTTACCTGGAACGCTCGGGCTGGCGCAGCGGCGAGCCTTGGGGTTTGGAGGTGCGGTTGCCGGACGACCTCGGCACGCGGGTGTCGGGGCGCACCAGCCGACGGCCGCTGAGCTACTGGCGACAGCACGGGATCACGCGCATCGATGGCGACCAGATCGATCTGCCGGCCTCCACCCCGACGGCACTGCTGCTGCCGGCGGGGCGCGAGGGGCCGGCTTTCCTCGTCTTCAAGAACTTCGATGCCATCTATTCCTACAACGCCGCGGAGAGCTATGCGTTGGCGATCGCGCACCTGTCCGATCGCCTGCGCGGGCAGGGCGGTTTCGCCACCGCATGGCCCACATCCGATCCGGGGCTGTCACGGCAGGACCGGCGCGAGCTGCAGGCGATGTTGCTAGCCCGCGGTCACGACATCGGGCAGGTCGACGGCATCATCGGTGCGGCTTCGCGCGCGGCGATCGAGCAGGAGAAGCAGCGCCTGGGAATCACCCCGGCCGATGGCCGGGCCGGGCGGCGGGTGTTGGAGGAACTGCGCGCTGACGTTGGTGGCGCGCACGTGGAGTCCCGCACGACTCATTGAGGCCCTCCCCTTCAAGGGGAAGGAGAAAAAACAAAGGCAACCGAGCAAGCCCGGCTCTACGACCACCCGACCGGTTCAACATCATCGTAATTGCCGACCCGGTATCCTCATTCGCTGCTGGATTTACCGGAACCTGCATGGCGCGATACACCGTCTACATCCTGAGCCTGATCCTCACGCTCGCTGCCCTGACGCTGGCGCTGTTCAATCCGGCGTGGTGGTGGGCGGTGGTGCTGTCCGGCGCGCTGGCGGTGGTCGGTACCTGCGACCTGCTGCAGAAGCGCAGCACGCTGCGACGCAACTATCCGATCCTCGCGCATTTCCGCTATGGGCTGGAATCCATCGGCCCGGAGATGCGCCAGTACTTCATCGAGGCCGACACCGCCGAGACGCCGTTCTCGCGCCAGCAGCGGGCACTGGTCTACCAGCGCTCCAAGTCGGTCATCGACACGCGTCCGTTCGGCACGCTGCACGATGTCTACGGCGTCGATTACGAGTGGATCAACCATTCGATGATCCCGGCGCTCCACGGCCCGCATGATTTCCGCCTCGTGGTCGGCGAGGAGCAGGCGCAGCCGTACTCGGCCAGCGTGTTCAACATCTCGGCGATGAGCTTCGGCTCGCTGTCGGCCAACGCTCTCCGCGCGATGAACAAGGGCGCGAAGCGCGGCGGTTTTTATCACGACACCGGCGAGGGTTCGATCTCGCCGTACCACCGCGAGCACGGCGGCGACCTGGTCTGGGAAATCGGCTCCGGCTACTTCGGCTGCCGCGATGACGACGGGCGCTTCAGCGAGGAGCGTTTCGTCGAGAACGCCACCGACCCCCAGGTCAAGATGATCGAGATCAAGCTTTCCCAGGGCGCCAAGCCCGGCCACGGCGGCGTGTTGCCGGCGCCGAAGGTGACCCCGGAGATCGCGCTGACGCGCGGCGTGCCGCCATGGGTGGAGTGCGTGTCACCGGCGCAACACGGCGAGTTCAACAATCCCTGCGGGCTGCTGGAGTTCGTCGCACGCCTGCGCCGGCTCTCGGGCGGAAAACCGACCGGCTTCAAGCTGGCGATCGGCCATCCGTGGGAGTGGTTCGGCATCGCCAAGGCCATGCACGAGACCGGCGTGTTGCCGGACTTCATCGTGGTGGACGGGGCCGAGGGCGGCACCGGCGCATCGCCGGCGGAATTCATCGACCACGTGGGCGTGCCGATGCACGAGGCCCTGATGCTGGTGCACAACACGCTGGTCGGACTCGGCCTGCGCGATCGCGTGCACCTGGCCGCCGCCGGCCGCATCACCAGTGCGTTCGACATCGCCCGCACCATGGCCATGGGGGCGGACTGGTGCAACTCGGGCCGCGGCTACATGTTCGCGGTCGGCTGCATCCAGGCCCAGACCTGCCACACCGACCACTGCCCGACCGGCGTGGCCACGCAGGACCCCAAGCGCTGGAAGCAACTGGACGTGGTCGACAAATCGGACCGCGTCTTCAACTATCACCAGAACACGTTGCGCGCGCTGCGCGACCTGCTGTGCGCGGCCGGCCTGGAGCATCCGCGGCAGGTCGGGCCTGAGCACATCCTGCGTCGCGTGTCGCCCACCGAAGTGCGCTCGATGGCCGCGCTGTACCGTTTCCTCAAGCCCGGCGAACTGCTCAGCCACGTGCCCGAGCACGCGGTGTTCAAGGCTTTCTGGGCGGTCTCGCGCAGCGACTCGTTCGCGCCGCCGGACAATGTGCGGGCGATGCGCGACAGCAAGGTGATCTAGCCGCCGGCCTTTCTCCCGGCCTTGCTTTCCAGGGGCGCAATAGCCGCTAAAGCAGCTCCAGCACGCGCTCGGGCGGCCGCCCGATCACCGCACGGCCGGCGTGCACGAACACCGGCCGCTCGATCAGGCGTGGATGCGCATGCATCGCGGCGATCAGTGCAGCGTCGCCCAATGATTCATCGGCCAGTCCCAGCGTGGCGTAGGGCTCCTCGCCGGTCCGCAGCAGCGCGCGTGCCGGCAGCTGGAGCCGCTCCACCAGCTCGCGCAGCTCGGCGATCGACGGCGGTGCGTCGAGATAGGCAATGAGTTCCGGCTCGATCCCGCGCTCGCGCAGCAGCGCCAGCGCGGCACGCGATTTCGAGCACCGCGGATTGTGGTACAGCCGGGTTGAGGTCATCGATTCGTCTCCACTTGTAGGAGCGCCCCATGGGCGCGACCGCCCACCGGAAACAGGCGCGGTTGTCCGGACTCCATCGCGCCCATGCTCCCATGGGCATGGGGCGCTCCTACAAAAAACCCGGCCTGAGCCGGGTTCCACTGATCGCTTGCAGCCTGGTGGGCGGTGCAGGGTTCGAACCTGCGACCCTTGCCGTGTGAACCCGTGCCAATGCCGTTGTTGTTCAAAAGGTTACGAAATAGAGCTTGAAAATCAGCATGTTGCGTTAGCCGAGCTTAGCTCACCTTAGCTCAAACGCGAAGCGCATTGTGGCAAATTTGTGGCAAGAATCCGCCACTTCAACTCTCGTGCGCCACAGTGGTTCTGGCCAATCATTGCATGAAAGTACACCTCAGCGGACGCGGTTCGGGCAGATCCAGGACCCCTCAGGTCTAACGGCCAGCGCTAGCTGCCGAGGGCTGGTAAGACAATCTCTCGGGACGGTCGCGAGGGACTGCGGAGACGTGTTGACTGGTGAACCCTGCGAGGTCGATTCACGGAATTGACGAAATCTCCCCACAGCTGCAAAGGTCTCTGTCGCAGTGTCCTCTCCCACCCAGGAGAACCTGATGCGAGATTACGAGCTACTTGTGAGCCTCTCACTGTTGCCCGACCACGTGTGGATTGGCCCGCATGAGGTAGCTGCTATGACGGGATTGGCCCCGGTCACGATTCAGCAGCGCCGAGTCGCAGGCATGCCGAGACCCGTTCCGGGCGTGCGTCGGCTGCGATGGCGGTTGGGAGAGATAAGAACTTGGTTAGGCCGCGTTGCTCATGGCGGCGCACCCGCTGCTCGGCGGTGACTTAGGAGCCTTTCAAGCCCAGACGGGACTTCAAGCTTACGTGGCGGGTTGATACGGCGGTGCAGTTTCGGGCGTTGAGCGGCGCTGACGCCCGCTAGACTGATCGTCCGCTATTGAGCGGAAGGGGGCTGGGGCGATGGGCAGCTTCCGACCCAAAGCGGACATTGACGTCCCTACGCGCCGGCAACCGTTTCCGGTTGCATGTATGCGACATGTGTCGTACTGTTGCGACACATGTTCAAACCGGCTAGCAAATGACTCGACTCTCTAACCCTGAGCTGGAGTTGCTCAAGTGCCTATGGCGGCACGAGGTGTGCAGTGCCCGCGAACTGCATGAGGGCGTGGCCAGTGCATTGGACTGGTCCTATTCGTCCACGCGGAAGACATTGGAGCGCATGGTGGAGAAAGGACTCGTCGGGGAATCCAAACACCACGGACTGAACGTCTATCGGGCGCAAGTGGGGAAAGTTGCAACGATTGCCGAGTTGAGCCGGGACTTTACCCGGCGCGTGCTCGAAATCGAGGGTCCGCTGCCTGTCCAGGCGTTTGCCGACAGCCGCCTCTTGAGCGAGCGGGAAATCGAGCAGCTTGAAGCGCTATTGCAGTCGCCGGAAGCGGACGAACAGCCATGAATTTGCCGGCGCTCGGGCCTTGGGTCTTAAATATCGTTGCGTGTCTTCTGGTCGGAGCCCTTGCCTGGACGATCGGACGGCACGTCCACGCTTTCTTGCGCATCTCGGATGCCTCTCGCAGCTACTGGATCACGATAGGGGCCGTCGCGGTAATCCCGCCGTGCATCGCCATGGCGTTGCAGTGGCTGTGGGTGGAAGGCAGCGGTTCGCTGCCAATGGCCCTGCCATTGGGCGACGCCGTCGGCGATCTCGCCGCTTGGTCTACGGCCCTGGTGGATGCGCCTGCAGAAGGCTCTGCTTCTGAGTTGTCAAATACGGGACTGAAGTCGTCGCTGCTGCTTGCCTATTTGTCCGGGGCAGGTCTCAGCACGTACAGATGGCTTAGCGGTGTGTGGTCGGTACACGGGCTCGTGCAGGAAAGCTCGTCACTCGATTCCTCGCAGCTCGGGCCGCTGAGCCGTCATGAAGTTCGCCGGCTTGCACGTCGCGGAATTGCGGCCCGATCAATCGAAGCACCCGTCAGTCCGTTTGCAGTGTGCTGGCCGCGGCCGGCGATCCTGATACCCGCCGCGGTCGCAGCCCACCTGTCGGACGCCCAGCTCCGGACGGTGTTACGTCACGAGGCGGCCCATCTGGCTGCCCGAGACCCGCAGCTCGCCGCGGCAATTCGACTTATCCGGACCGTGTTCTGGTTCAATCCATTCCTTGCACGTATCGCTCAGCGGATGCAGCTGGCTGCAGAGCTCTGCTGCGACGCGAAGGCGATCGCGGGCGAGCCCCATGCGCGGCGCGCGTGCGCGGAAGCGTACGTGGGCACCCTTCGTCTGGCCACCCAAAGACCAATGGCAGCCTCAGCGGCGTTCTCGTCGGCGGAGATCGACATTCATGAGCTCCGCATTCGCCACATGCTCCAGGGCGATCCGCGAGGCACTCCGCGTTTCGCAGTCCGCGTCATGCTGGCCGGGACCGCGCTGATGACCGGAACGGTACTCGCGGCAACCCAGTTCGGCGTGGCGGCCCCCGGACGTAGCTCAGTCACGATCGAACAGGCCGGACCCGCGCTGGCAGGCTTGGCGACAGACCGACGCCGTAACCCTGTTCCGAGCCACGCAACTGTGGCTTTAACGTCAACGCCTGCTTCCGAGCCAACGTTCCACTACCCGCTCGAAGACCCGGAAATCACCGGTGTTTTTGGTGAGGTTGGCGGCCGCACCCGGCCACACCGCGGAGTGGATTTCCGTGGACGCTCGGGGACCGCAGTCCACGCTCCAGCGGCGGGCCTGGTCGTGGCGGCGACCACTTTGTATCAGGACTCCCCCGAGTACGGCACGGTGGTCGTACTCGATCACGGCGGCGGGTGGCAGACGTTGTATGCACATCTCGCGCGATTCGACGTCTCCGTGGGCGATCGCGTCGCCACGGGAGAGCGGATTGGTCGAGTAGGCACCACAGGCAAGGTGACCGGGCCGCACCTGCATATGGAGTTGCTGCTCAACGGTCAGCGCGTCGATCCGCGACCTTTGTTGCGATGAGCGGGTAAACCGCGCGCGGCATTCCTGCCGCACAAGCCGATTGATTGACCAAAGTTCGCGCCCCCTCGGCGGCGTGACGCTCTCCTTTTGCCCGTCACCGGGCGGGATTTACCGGACGGACTCTCCCATGCCAGATCAGTACTACGCGCCACATAGTCGTGCCCGTACATGCAGTCGCTTTTCAGCGCTCCTGCTGCCGCTCCTGGTCTTCACCAGCGTGGCGCCACTCTGCCACGCCACAGCGGCTAGTCCTGCAATCGCGCCGACGGATCCACCGCAGCAACCAAAGGACGATACCGCCACCCTCGACGCGGTCAAAGTCACAGGCGAGCGCTACGACGCACGCAAGGAGGACACCGCCGCCCGTACCACGGTCGATCGTGCCCAGTTGACGCGGTTCGGCGATACCCGCCTGGCCGATGCCCTCAAGCGCCAACCCGGCGTCGTCGTCAGCGAGGGTGCGCCCGGCGGTGGCGGGGCGATATCGCTGCGCGGACTCGGAGGGGGCTACACACAGATCCTGCTTGATGGGCAGCCAGCACCGGCCGGGTTCGACATCGGCGCTCTGTCGCCCACGCTGGTAGAGCGTGTGGACATCCTGCGCACTACCACCGCGGATCTGCGGGGCGAGGCGATCGCAGGCACGATCAACATCATCCTGGCAAAGTCCGCAAGAACGGACACCGAGGAACTGGCACTCGGACTTGGATCAAACAATGGACAGTGGCAGCCTACGGTCAGCTGGGCGCGCTCCAGGCGCGCTGAATACGGCGGCCATCGGCTGGCAATTGCGGCGGGCCGTCGCGAGTTCCTGATAGAGGAAGCCGGCACCGAAACCGGGGTCGGGCCTGCCGGCGAAAGGAACCTCCTGCGCTCGACTGCGCTGCACGTAGAGGGGCACCGCGACAATCTCGCGTTGTCGTCGGGTGTAAACCGCACCCTGGTCAGCGGTGCGTCAGCCGCCCTCAACGTGTTCTTCGATGCCAGCTCGTACGACAAGCACACCAACATCCGTTGGGATACGCAGATGGGAGAAGGACTGGAGCATGTGCGATATAGCCAGTTCACCGGCATCGACGTCGTCCAGCTGCGGACGGACGCTACTTGGACGCAGCCCTTCGAACACGCTGGAACACTGACTGCCAAGGTCAGCGTTGGTGGAAATCACGAACGGTTCCGGTTCCGCGAGCGAGGCTTTGACTTGGAGAATGCGCTGAACCTCGACGACGTCACCGACGCCCGGCTGCGCGTCGCCAACATTGCGAGCAATGGGAAGCATGCGTTTCCTCGCCGTGGGGCTCACACCATCGAGCTGGGCTGGGAGGCAAGCGACGATCGACGATACGAGCAGCGCACCCAGACTCTCGCGGCATTTGGGGACAAGCCGCGCGCCGTCAGCGATCTGTCGTTTGATACACGAGTCAGACGGGTGGCGGCCTTCGTGCAGGACGACTGGAGCGTGCTGCCCGGCTGGGCGCTCTACCTGGGTGGCCGATGGGAACGAATCGACACCATGGCCGAGGGAAGCGGAACCGCCCATTCGCAGGCCGCCTGGTCCATTTTCTCGCCCATCGTGCAGTCCCTGTGGAAGCCGCCGAGCGCGGCTGACGACCGACTGCGCGTCGGCCTTGGGCGCACCTACCGCGCCCCAAGCCCACGCCAGCTGAGTGCACGACCCTTCACCTCAACGAACAACCGACCGCTCAACCCGGACCATCGCGGGAATCCCGGATTACGTCCCGAGCTGGCGCTGGGGCTCGACCTGACCTATGAACGGTTCTGGGACAAGAACGCACTCGTCAGCATCGGTATGTACGCCAAGGACATCGATCACCTGATCCTGGACGAAACACGGCAGATACACGGGCGCTGGGTCAGCACGCCCGTCAACGGCGGGCGCGCGCGAGTGCTTGGCGTCGAGTTCGAAGCGCGATCGCCGTTGCGCAGATGGTGGCCCGAGGCACCGGATCTCGAACTCCGGTTCAGTGCGGGGCGCCACTGGTCGTCGATCGACGGCGTTCCCGGACCGGACGACAGAATTCCGGGCCAGCCTGCCTTGGTCGCGACGGCGGCAGCAGACTGGACAGGTGGCGGGCCGTGGTCGGCAGGTGGTAGCTTCGGCTACCGCAGCGGCGGCGCCATCCAAGCGAACGCTTTTGAAGTCCGGCGATCGTCACCGCAGCGGGATCTTGATCTGTATATGCGCAGACGGATTTCGCCACGATCGACTCTGCGCATCAGCGTGGCCGATGCATTATCGCGCGACGACGCGAGCATCGTCACGTACCAGACAGATCAAGGGCGGCTCACCATGGAACGCAACAGGACGTCGCATCCAAGATTCCGACTGGCGTGGGAAATGCAGCTGTGAATCGTCCATCGGCGCGGGTGCTGGGCGGCAGAGGCCAGGCGGGCGTCGAACCTTATGGCGAACTTCTGCCTAGAAGCGATGCGTCATTCATGCTGCGCTTCGCCACGATTGCAGCACGCATCGCGCTGTCGTGAATGTTTCGACCTGTGGCCACGGCTTGATGAGCAGCGGATGGCGCACCTGCTCGTACCTGCTCGCCATAGCGGCCGGGTTCGCGCCGTTCGCCGCCACCGCAGATGAGCCGGTGATCGATGTGGAGCACTATCGGGCTCGCGTCGAGCCTGATCTGGCCACCCGCACGGTTCGGGGCGTCGTGTCCATCGCCTTCGCCGGCGACGCAAAGGAAGCCGTCTTCGACGCGGGCGAACTGGAGATCGACAGTGTCGAACTGAAGGGCAGTCCCGTGCCTTTCGTGCGCGAAGGCTCGAAGCTCCGGATTGCCTTGCCCGAGCGTCTGACCCGTCGATCGACGCTGCAGGTGCGCTACCACGGGGCGCCTCGTTTCGGCCTGGAGTTTCATCCGGACCGGAACGAGATCTACACGATCTTTTCGGCGAGCCAATGGCTAGTCAGCGTCGATGCTCCCTCGGAGCGCGCGACGCTGGACCTCGAGCTCGTGCTGCCTGCCGCCTTAGTCGTGGCGGCGACAGGACGCCCTACGAGCCGCAAGCCCGCGGGAGATGGGCGCATCGCCCACCGCTGGCGACTAACGACGCCGGCTCCCAGCTTCACGTACGGCTTCGCGGCCGGCCGCTACACCGAGGCACGCAATGCGACCGCGGGAACGCGCCTGCGCTTCCTCTCCACCGACTTGCGCACTGACGAGCTCCGGCAGGTGTTTGCGAACACCGGCGACATGATCCGTTTCTTCGAGCATCGCGCCGGCACCGAATTCGAGGGCGATTACACGCAGGTGCTCGTCACCCGCACGATCGGCCAGGAGGCTGCGGGATTGGCGCTGCTGTCGGAGCAGTACGGAAAGACCGTACTGGCCGACCCAACCGCCGAGGGGCTCATCGCCCACGAGATCGCGCACCAGTGGTGGGGCGTCTCCGTCACCTGCAAGGACTGGGGTCACTTTTGGCTCAATGAAGGTTTCGCAACGTTCATGACCGCGGTGTACCTCGGGCATCGCCACGGCGCGTCGGAATACGTCGAACAGGTGGAGAAGTGGAAGGCCCGCTGGGAAAAGCTGAAGGCCGCCGGCACCGACCATCCGCTGGTCTATTCGGCCTGGTCGAATCCGTCCGCTGATGACCGTGCGGTCGTGTACCAGAAGGGCGCCTACGTGCTGCACCTCCTCCGACTCGAGATGGGCGAAGACGCTTTCTGGCGCGGCATCCGCGGGTACACGCGCGCGAATGCTGGCCGCTCGGTCGACACCAACGACTTTAAGGCTGCAATGACGGCGACCGCTGGACGTGACCTCACTGACTTTTTCGCCAGATGGATCGACGGCCCGCTAGATACGGGTCCGTTGAAGCCACTCTAACGACACGTACACGCCGACCCTGCAACCTGTCGCTCCGTCGCCAAGTGGTTGATGAAGGGCGTGATGCCTGCAGTGCCCGCGTCGCGGGGATCTGCGCGACTGGTGCGGGGAACCCCTTGAGTCTAGCTTGAGTCCGGCTGCGCCAATCTGTGAGCTGTCCAATTCAACCAGGTGCGGTCCCGGATGAAAACTATAGTTTGCATGGTGCTCTTGTGCTTGTCGGTGATGTTCGCGAGACCCGTGTCGGCCATGCCTCGCGAAGGCAGCAAGTCGGTTCTCTTCGTCATCAGTTCCGAAAAGCAGGGCGCGGGTGACACCCGGCCAGGGTTTGAGATGGACGAGCTGGCGCAGGCGTGGGATCTATTCAGGAGCAATGGCGTTCGCACCGCGTTTGCCAGCCCGCGTGGAGGTGCGGTTGCGGCCGACAAGTTCAATCCTGATGATCCAGCGAACGCGCGGTTCCTCGCTGATCCCGATGCCATCGCCGGCATCGCAAACAGCCTGCCGCTGGCAGGAGTGGATGCCGGTGCGTACGACGCGGTTTACATCGTCGGCGGCAAAGGCGCGATGTTCGACTTGGCGGTGAATCCCGAGCTGGCGCGGCTGGTTGCGCAGTCCTACCAGCGCGGTGCAGTGGTTGCGGCGATCTGCCACGGCAGCGCCGCGCTTGCCAATGTCCGACTGGCTGACGGTCGTCACCTGGTGGCCGGGCGCGCGGTGACTGGCTTCACTGCCGAGGAGGACGCGCTCTTCGGCAAGCGCTGGTCCAAAGACTATCCGTTCGGGATCGAGGCAAAGTTGCGCGAGCGCGGCGCACGTTGGGTCGAGTCGCCGCTGATGATGCCGGGCGTCGCGGTCGATGGCCGCCTGATCACCGGGCAGAACCCGTACTCGACAGGGCTGGTCGCCGATGCGGTGCTGCGCGCCCTCGACATCGTCCCCGCCGCGCGGACACCGCGCCGTGATGAGGCCAGCATGGCGTTGGCCGAGCGCGCGGTGGCAGGCGATCCGGCCGTGGCGTCCGAGCTGGTCGAGAACACGGCGCGGTTCCATCCCGAGTTGATCGCAATCGTCGGGCACTACCAGTTGCAGGTGGCCGAGACGCCGACGACGGTGCGTGCGGCGTTGGCCGTGATGGAGCTTGCCGCACCCCATGTCGGAGCCGAGGAGCTGTCGGTGAGCCGCGCCGAAGCCATGCGGCGGTTGGGGCGCATCGCTGAGGCGCGGCGCGTGCTGTCGACGGTTCTCGCCGAGAAGCCCGGTATGGTAGAGGCCCTCGAACTCCAGAGCAGGTTGCAAGCCTCACCATGACCCCGGTTGGACTTCGAGTGCTGGTGGTGGAGGACAGTTCGCCGTTGCGGGCGTCGCTGGCCACCCTGTTCGAAGGTCAGGGGCACCGGGTCGACTTCGCTGCCGATGGCGTGCAGGGATTGCGGCTGGCGCTCGATAGCCCTCCGGACGTGCTGGTGCTCGACATCGGCCTGCCGCGGCTGGATGGCCTGCAGGTCTGCCAGCAACTGCGTGCCCGCGCCGACCGCCACATCCCGGTGCTGATGTTGACCGCGCGCGACGCAGTGGCCGACAAGCTGTCCGGGTTCGCGGCGGGCGCCGATGACTACTTGGTCAAGCCGTTCTCCGGCGACGAACTGCTGGCGCGCTGCCTGGCGCTGTCTCGACGCCATGAAGCGGGCGAAGCCCACCTGCTCCGGATTGGTTCGTTGCTGCTGGATCGCCGCACCGGCACTGCATCGCGCGAGGGGCGCAAGTTGCAACTCAGCGCGACCGCCCTGCATATCCTGCGCGTCCTGGCCGAGTCACACCCTCGGCCCTTGACCCGCTCGGATCTGGTTGAACGGATCTGGGGCGACGATGCGCCTCCGTCCGATCCGCTGCGAACCCACCTGTACACCCTTCGCCGAGAACTCGACCCCCCGGGCGTGCCGCCGATGCTGCGTAACATCCATGGCGTCGGCTATCGCCTGCAGGAAGCGCCATGAAACGGCCATCGCGACTGCGCAACCGCTTGCTTCTGGCGATGTCCGGGCTGGTGCTGGCGACCTCGGCGGTGTTCTCGCTCTACACCTTGGCCTTCACCTACGCAGTCGAGGACACGTTCCTGGCCGCCCGGTTGCAGGAGGAGGCCGGCTACCAGTCCGCCGAGCGCGCGCGGACCGGGGCTTGGTCGATTTCGCGCGACCCCAAGCTGCAACTGCATGAAAGCGAGGCCTCGCTGCCAACGTCCGTGCGCGAGCTGCTGCGCAGGGAGCCGCGGAGGGTCGAGTTTCCTGGTCCATTAGAGAGCCACTTTCATCTGCTACCACTGGACGCGCCGGACGGCGCGCGCGCCTGGCTGCTCTACGACGCCGGCGCCGACCTGATCGTACCGGCGATGCGCGACAAGCTGCTGGCGTTGCTGGCGGTTACCACGGGCTTGCTGGTGGCCTGCGCGCTAGCGGTCGCCTTTCTGGTGTCCTGGCGGGTCGCGCGCAGGCTCGAACGCCTGGCGGCAAGCGTGTCCGCGTTTTCCCCCGACCGCATCCCGGCATCCCTGTCGCAGGTCGCCGGCAACGATGAGGTGGGCGTGGTCGCCGCCAGTCTCGATGCGATGTCCACCCGCTTGCAGGCGTATGTCGAGCGCGAGCGCCGCTTCACCCGCGACGCCAGCCACGAATTGCGCACGCCACTTGCCGTGATCCGCTCGGCCGGCGATCAGCTGGCTCGGCAACCCGAACTTGGCCCGACTTCACGTGGGCACGCCACCTTGATCTGCGAGTCGACCATGCGGCTGGAGCAGATGGTCGCAACCCTGCTGGCAGTGGCGCGCGAGGACCGATCCGAGATGGGCTTCGACAGCGTCACGCTGTTGCCATTGGTCGAGCAGGCGGTGATCGACCAGTCTGCGCGCCTGGATGGCAAGCCAGTCGAGGTGGATGTCGAGGTTCCGGCGACCGCATGCCTGCGCACGCCGGAGACGGTCGCACGTATCCTTTTGGCCAATCTGGTGGGCAACGCATTCGCGCATACCGCGGCAGGGCGGGTGCGCATCGATACCGACGCCGGAGCGTTGCGCGTGGTCAATTCCCTGACCGGCATTTTCCTGCCCGGAGAGCCGCAGAGCGGGCAGCATTCGACTTCGGTGGACGGCTTCGGGTTCGGGCTCGATATCGTCCGCCGTCTCAGCGAGCGCTTCGATCTCGGGTTCGAACTGGTGGCCGAAGGCGGCGACGTGGTGGCGACTCTCACTTTGGCCGATTCGAACAAGCCTTACGCGCGCAAAGGCAGCATTTGATTTCTGCTTGAGTACGCGTCCGCGATCCTATAGGTGACGCCATGACCTAGGATTCGAAATGCGCTTCGTTCACGTTTTCCTGGCTGTACTTCTCGCTGCCGCCGCCGGTGGTTGCCAGTCAAGCCACGGCACCGCCCCCGCGGACGACCCGACCGCTAGCTACACGCCAGAGCAGTTGCGCGAGGACCTCGACCATCTGGAGCAGGCGGTCGCACAGCGCCATCCGCGCTTCCACGATCGCGTGCCGGATGCCGCACTGACCCGCGCATTCGGTGAGGCCCGCGAGGCGCTGGACGTCCCGATGTCGCGCGCCGAAGCCTTCCGCGTGCTGGCCCAGGTCAATCCCGCGTTCGCAGACGCGCACACGTTGCTGATGCCGACTTTCGCCCTTGAGGCCTTGGCTAGCGGCGGCGGGTTTCCGCTCAACATACGGATCCGCCACGATGGCGCACTGGTGGTGGCCGGCAACTGGCAGCGAGAAAACGGCGCCGAGCGTTTGGCGGAAGGCATCCTGATCCGCAGCATTAATGGCGAGACGACCGACGCGTTGTTGGAGGACCTGTCCCGTTATGGGCATGGCGAGACCGCTGCGCTGCGGCAGCACATGCTGGCCGCGCTGTTTCCGCACTGGCTCGCCGCCATCCGCGGCTGGACTGACGACTTCCGGTTGGAGGTCGAGCAGGACGGTGTGCTCCGGCAACTGCAGATCGTCGCCGGCGATCAATGGGCCGAAGTCGACGCGGCGGCCATGCCTGACCGGCCGACGCTGCGCGATCTCGGTGACGGTATCGCCCTGATGCGGCTGCCGACGTTCGATGTCGATGACGATCCGGACGCCTACCGCACAGCAGTAGAAAGCTTGTTCGGCGCGCTTCGCCAGGGCGGCGCGACCGGGCTGGTGCTGGATGTGCGCGGCAATACCGGCGGCCAGAGCGACGCGGGCGCGCAGGTCATCCGTTATCTGATCGACCGGCCGGTAAACCAAGTCTCACGCGCCCGCGAGCGCCTGAATGAAGCCAACCGGGGAATACTCGGATACAAGGGAAAGGTCGGGCAGATGCGCGAGATGGATCTGTCACGCGATGGCCTGATTAAACCGGCGCGGGCCACCGAACGATTCGACGGCGAGGTCGTGGTGCTGATCGACGCGATGACCTACTCGGCGGGAATCCTGTTCGCCACGACCCTGCAGGACCACCAGCTGGCCACCGTGATCGGTCAGCCGACCGGCGGCCACGCCAACCAGACCGGCAACATGGAACAGGTTCACCTGCCCAATACCGGCCTGATGGCGTACATCCCGGCCCGCATCTTCGTGCGCCCCAACGGAGAGTCCGGCACGTCGCCGGTCATCCCGGATCTCATAGTGAAGCCGGCAGTGGGGGATGGCGATCCTTTCCTCGGTGCGGCAGTGAAGTATCTATCGGCGCGGTGAGGGTGGTTGCTTGAGAAATCCAACGTCGCATGGAGCGCAATGTGGCTGTAATGGATGGACAACCGCTGGTCGCGTGTGTCGCGCTGGCTCCCCGTCCTGCAACAGATTGACCTTACCTACGGCAACTCCCGGTTCGGACGTTGCGGGTCGGCTTAATTTCAGTGTTAGCGCGCCCACATGAGGATTCTTGCACCCATGAAACACTTGCATTTAGTTGGCGCTGGTCTGCTGGTGGCGCTGTTTTGTTCAGCCTGCGAGCAGTCTAGTAAGGCCGAAGTCCCCTCAGCGGTCGCTACCGGCCCTGCACAGACCAGCTCACCAAAAGCCGAGGATCAAAATTTCCCGCCTGTTGAGTTAGCTGGCACTGCTGTGCATGAACTGCGTGCAAGCGGAACTGAAAGGCAATATCAAGTGTGGGTCAGCCTACCAGCTTCCTACAGTGAGAGCAGCGAAACGTATCCGGTTGTTTTCGTCACAGATGCTGCCTACTCCTTCCCTCTGGTGCGCAGCATACGAAATCTTCTAGGGCAGAGAGGTCGCCATATCGAGGACTTCATCCTTGTCGGCCTTCCGCCGGAGCAGGGTCTAACGTCTAAAGAAAGCCGGAGCCGCGACTACACTCCCTCCAACCCATTGCATGACCCGGCTCGTAGAGCAAAGGTATATAGCGCATCGCAGTATGGTGAAGCCGCTGCTTACCGTGATTACATAGAGAGCCAAGTCTTTCCGCTGATCGCAAGACACTACCGTGCTGACATGGAACGAAAGGTGTTTGCTGGACATTCACTTGGCAGTCTTTTTGGGAGCTATGTGTTGTTAACTAAGCCGGGAATGTTTCAGAGCTACATCTTGGGCAGCCCGTCCCTTTGGTTCGATAAGCACGAAATTCTTAGACACGAAGAGACATATGCCGATAACCACACCAATCTAGACGCTAACGTCATGATGTATATTGGCATGTACGAAACTATAGGGCCGAGCGAAAGGCATTCCAGCGGCCCCGACATGGTAGGAGACATGCAGTATTTCGAGCGCAGGCTCCAGTCACGCAAGTACTCAAATTTGTTCATCGGGAGCGAAGTCATCAAGGATGAGGGGCATTTGGAGGTGTTCCCCAGCCTCATTAGTCGCGGCCTGATTTGGGCCTTGCCTGGGCGTGACCCGAATATAACCGGCTAGAGTTCGCGAGCGGAGCGGGGTGAAAATGCCAACGAAAGTGGCATCATGACTGGGCTGTTCCTCCTAATGGAGCGAGTTGACCATGGCTTTCATTGACGCCCGCATGCGCTCGGCACCGCCGTTCTGGCTGCCGTTGCTGGCCGGGCTGCCATTAGGCGTGTGCCTGTTGGTAATGGCGCTGCCGATCATGGGCTACGGCGCTGCGACCGCCTCGCGCGCGCTGTACTTGTTGGCGTTCGTGCTGTGGATAGTGCCTCTGACCGCGCTGCAGCGCGGGCTGTGGCGAAGTAGCACCGCACCTTGGGCAATGGCGCTCGTACTGTTGGCGGCCACCTACGCCATGGCATTGGCTACGCGTGCGATGTTCATGGGCCAGCAGGTGGCGACCAGTGGGAGGCCGACGACCGATTTTGACTGGTCGATGGTGCTTCGCGGGATGGAAGGTCCATGGCTAACGCTAATTGCGTATTGCGCTATCCACGCGGTGGTGGCCTTTTACGTTGAGCTTCAGCACGAGCACGCGCGCCACCTGCAAGCGCAAGCGCTGGGGCGGGATGCCGAATTGCGTGCTCTGCGCTACCAGCTGCAGCCCCACTTTCTGTTCAATACGCTCAACGCGATCTCGGCACTGGTGGCCGAAGGCCGTACCCGGGAATCGCAAAAGATGCTCGCGCGGCTCGGCGACTTCCTGCGTGCCACCCTCGATGGGACATACGGGCACGAGGTCAGCCTGGCCGACGAGTTGGCATTGACCGAGGCGTACCTGGAAATCGAGAAAGCGCGCTTGGGAGAGCGGCTTCAGTTGAAGTGGCAGATCGGACCGGACCTGTTGCGTGTGCGGGTGCCTTACCTGCTGTTGCAACCCTTGGTGGAGAATGCGATCCGCCACGGCATTGCTCTGCGCAGCAGCCCAGGACAGCTGGCGATTCGGGTGACGGGCGTTGACCGACAATTGCGGGTGGAGGTGAGCAATGATTTGCCGTCCAGCGACGAAGGTGAATGCTTGGTTACCTGTGGCAGCGAGGCACGCAGCGGTGCCGTGGGTCTGAGCAACATCGGCGAACGCCTGGTCAAGCTATATCCGGGCGCGCACACAATGGATGCAGGCTTGCAGGCCGATGGCTGTTACCGCGTGGTGTTGCATCTTCCGCTGCGCACCGACAGTAGGAAATGACATGATCCGCGTCGCCGTGATCGATGACGAGCCGCTGGCGCGTTCCGGAGTAATTGCGCGCCTGGGGGCATTCGCCGACGACGTGGTGGTGGCGTGCGAGTACGCAGATGGTCCCGCTGCACTGGCTGGGCTGACTGAACAAGCGACGGACTTGGTGTTCATTGACGTGCAGATGCCTGGTATGAACGGACTGGATGTGCTGGCAGCGCTGCCAGCATCCAAGCGCCCACTGGCGATCTTGCTCACCGCGCATGACAGCTTTGCGGTGCGCGCGTTTGCTCTCAACGCGGTGGACTACCTGCTCAAGCCGGTGGACGACGAACGCTTCATCGAAGCGCTCGATCGGGCGCGCCAGGTGCTGGCGTGGGGACAGCGGGAGCAGGGCGCTACTGCACCCGTCAGCGGGGATGCGGCGCAGTGGATCGCCGAAGACACTGATGGCCCTCCGGCGGATTCGACCTTCAAGAACGTCGTTGGCGCGGAACGAGATCGCGCCGCCGCGTCGAAGCTGCTGACCCGCTTCGCGATACGCGTCGGGCGCCGTACGGTGTTCGTCGATGTAAACGACGTGGAGTGGATACAGGCCGACGGCGACTACGCCGCGATACACGCAGGCGAAAACGTGTACCTGCTGCGAGAATCGCTGCACGGCCTGACTGCGCAGCTGGACCCCGCCCGTTTCGTACGCGTTCACCGCTCCACGATCGTGCGTATGGACAGAGTGACCGAACTGCAGCCGCTAGCCAATCGCGACGCGGTGCTGCGATTGCACGACGGCACTCCGCTACGGGTAAGCAGGACCTACATTGATGAGCTGCTGGCGCGTCTGTGCGGCGCGAGTGCGGGCGCTGCTTGAACGGTCCCGTGCAACTACGCGGGCGTGTTCGCGGGCCTGGTTGAGCGGAGTCGCACTGACCAGCTACGCGATCTGCTGATAGGGCGGTGGCCCGGAACGCCGGGCCCCTTTGTCGAACTTGGCGCTGAAATTGAGTGACAGCTCTGGTCGTCGGGACGTCAGTGTCTTTTCCACCAGTAAGCGGGTGGTGGGCCACGCTTTGGCGCATCGCACGCACGGCCGACCGCAGCAGCTGATCGCGGCGCAAACTGTGGAGCTACAGTCGGTGCTCCCCAGACAGGAGTAGCACCCGCATGGTCAGCATGAGTCGTCCAGATCCAGTGGTTGCTTGCCACGTTGCGAACGCCCGTCATCCAAGCGTGCACTCGAGACTGCCATGTTCTGGGCTCTCTGCTCGTCTGACTGAAACAAGAAAGCGATGGAACAACCACGTCTCCACCTCGACGAGCAGGTGGGCAGCACCATCGTCCACTTCGCGGCTTGCACGGGTTGGATCGCTGGTTTTCTGCCTGGGTCTTGGCCTGCCGGCGTGCGCGCAAGATGCATCGGGCGAAATCAAGAGCTCGGGCGGGCGCGGCAACGACAAAGGTCAGGAACTGCAACCAGCCACCTTGGCGGACGCGCGCGCCTCGCGCCTATCGAGCCGCATCCTGGATGCCCTGGTGGAGGCCAACGGGGTTCCGGGGATGGGTGCAGCGGTGTGGCGCGGAGACGCTCTCACCTGGTCTGGCTGTTCCGGGTATCGGAACATCGAACGGCAGTTGCGCGTGGATGACAACACAATTTTTCGCTTGGCGAGCGTCTCAAAGCTTTTTGCTGCCACGGCAGCGGCCAAGCTAAGAGAGGACGGCGCGCTCGACGTGACGGCACCCGTGGGCTCGATCGTTGAATATCTACCCAGGCGGTGGCCTCCCATCAATTCCGCGCAACTGGCGGCGCACACTTCAGGCATCCCGCACTACCAGCGGATCGACGAAGGTCGTGGCACGCGTCGGTTCGCAACGGTTCGCGAAGCGGTCGGGCTCTTCGACGACCGCACCTTGTTGTTCGCCCCATCTGAGCGGTACAGCTACTCCTCGTGGGGATACACGCTGCTGACCGCCGTCATCGAGGAGGCTTCCCAACGCCCCTACCTCGACTACCTTTCGGAGAAGATCGTGCCGGGACTGGGCATTGGTGCCGATGTAACGGACACCGGGAATCTCAACGCCTCAATCGCGTACGAATTTGCCGAGGGTGCAATTCGTGCCGCTGCGCCCCACGACTACAGCTACAGTTGGGGCGGCGCGGGTCTTGGTGCGACCGCCGCTGACCTAGCCCGCTTCGGCGGGCGGGTGATGGCGGGCGAAATCGTGTCGGCGCCGACGCTCGAGTGGATGCTGACGCCGGCGACGCTATCCGACCGCAGCGCGCCAATGGACGATGGCAGCACCATTGGCTTTGGCTGGCGCAGTGGCCGGGACGGCGACGGCCATCGCACCGCGCACCACGCGGGCGTCACCAACGGCGCGCGCAGCGCCTTGGTGATATATCCGGACCTTCAGATGGCAGTCAGCGTCCTGTCCAACGCACTTTGGGTCTCCAGCATCGAGCAAACCGCGATCATGCTCGCGGCACCGTTCAAGCCTTCCGCGCCCGGGGCAACGGTTCGATGCCCAACTCAGTCTGTCGCCTACCGAGGCGAATACAACGGGAAGCCGCTGTCCGGAACCGCGAATGTCACCAACGGAGGTGGTGTCTGCACCGCCACTATCTCGATGCAGAATGCATTCGGCGAGTGGTTCAACCGCTTTCTGCAGAAGGACGCGGAAGAAGTGAAGATTATCGGGCTCGATCAGGATGGCGGATTTTCCCGTGCCGCGCTCGTCCTCCCAATCGGCGTTTTCGATCTTCGTGCCCAACCCGGGAGTGATCGTCACCTGGCCTCCCTGGGCGGGACAAGCACGGTCTGGGTCCAATTTCTCTCGCGCAGCGACCTGAGATAGCGTCGGAAGCTCTCCGGCTCGCTCGTCGCGAGGCGGCTCAATTCAAGCATCAGGCGAAATGGAGATTTCATGCGTAATTTTGGTGTGACTGCACTGTTGTTCTTCTGTTCGTCTCCGTCATCCGCAGGTGTTAGCACTGATGACAACACACAAAGTGATGTTGTTGCCTGACGATTCATTTAAGCCGAACTCTCTTCGTCGCTTGGTTGAAATGTGCCGATGCTGGCGATCCTTCCACTCGAGCGTAAGCGTTAGTCCCCACTGCCGCCAAAATGGAATTCAGACATATGAGCCGTTCTGTTCTCGCCGTTGTCCTTCTTGGCCTCATTTTCGTGATGGGACCAGTACGCGGGCACAACCTGCCAGAAGCCGCCAAGCCGACGGAGTTACCCGATGCTGCGCTACCAGCTGACTTAGATCGAGTGTTGCGTGACTTTGAACGCGCATGGCGCGCGGATGATGCCAAGGCGCTCGCTTCGCTATTCGCCGCGGACGGATTTGTACTGCAGAGCAACCGCACGCCCGTCCGCGGACGTCTAGCGATCGAGACAGCCTATAAAGGACAGGCGGGCGGACCCCTGCGGCTACGCGCCCTCGCTTTTGCCGCTGGAGATACAGCTGGATACATCATCGGTGCGTACAGATACGGCGACGCACCGCGCGACATAGGAAAATTCACCCTCACCTTGCATCGTTTGCCCGGCCAGCCCTGGCTGATCTTCTCGGACATGGATAATCTGGACCGACCGCCGAAACCCCGGCCGGCACCGGACACCGCGTCACCAAGCACACCTCAATCCGCAGGGCACTGAAGTGGGAAGTCTCCTTTTTACTCGTTCAAGCCGAAGCCGCTTCGCGGCTCGGCTTGACTCAGGCGTTAGGCATCACAACGGAGATCTCGGCAAATGCGTTTCGTCCACTTCGCGCTCCTTCTTGCCATGTTTGCGCCAGGTCGCTCTGGTCGGACAGGAAGGGCTGCTCGCACTGAACTGTCCCAGTGTTCGCCTCCTTGATCGGCCACCAGAAGCCTTCGAAGCCCGAGGGGTGGAGAACCGGGACGGACATTTGTTCGGCTCTATCGTGAGGCCAGAGACCAATCCTCCTGGCCATCGCAAGGGGCTCGCTGGTATGAACCACCTTTCGCAGAGTTGCGGCGGTCTGAGACTGCCGTCGCGCTGTGCTACTGGGGCATCCCTGGGGTCCGCTTCTGGCCGGTAGCGGTCGTTGATCGAGTGGCTGCTTCCGGTCTATTCCGTTGAAAAACTCCGAACCTTCCGTGGCGGTTGCCAATTCGGTTCGGTTCTAGCGGAATCTGATGCTTTGGACGACCAGAACCGAACTCTCGTCGACGAATTCTCGAGCGTCGATCCGACCAAGCGAGTTTTTCAACACTATCGACCCAAAGCGGCCGCACACTCTGATCCGGGGAAACGGGTCGCGCCATGGCTGCGGCCTCTGCGTTGCGTGGAACACACCGTGCACCGAAAAAATCTTTCGCCTCGATGAATCCAAACGACGGGGTGGCTGCATCCAATGTTCCGAAGCGCTGCAATGCAGCAGCGCAATCCTGGAGTCAAGAGATGGCAACGATCCATGCAATGCGGCGCGGGCTGATCGCCCTCGCCGGGGCAGCAGCGATGAGCTTCGCGACATCCGCCGCTGCCGAAAACCTGCCCGACACCCCCGCCGGCAAGGTGCTGCAGGCGCGACTGCAGGCCCTGGACTCCGGCTCGGCGGAGCAGTTGGCGCAGTACCGGGCACGACACCAGCCGCGGCTCGACATCGAACGCGAGCTCGCATTCCATCGCCAGATGGGCGGCTTCGATGTGCTCAAGGTCGAGAACAGCGAACCGCACGCGATCACCGCGCTGATCCGGGCCCGCAATTCGGACAGCACTGGCCGGATCACTCTGACGGTCAAGGCTGCGACACCGGAGCAGGTCGCCAGCATGCGCATGCAGCCGTCGACCGATGTGCCAGCCGAGTTCATGCCGGCACGGCTGGACCTGGCATCGGTGCTGGCCGGGGTCCAGGAGCGGGCCGCGGCCATGGCCGAGCGGCAGCAGTTTTCCGGGAACCTGCTGTTCGCGCGCGGCAATAACACTTTGCTGGAGCGCAGCTGGGGCCTGGCCGACCACGAAGCCGGCCGCGCCAATGACAGCGAAACGAGCTTCCGCATCGCTTCGATGTTCAAGATGTTCACCGCAGTGGCGGTGCTGCAACTGGTAGATGCCGGCAAACTCGATCTCGACGCTGCGCTCGCCACCTACCTGCCCGACTATCCCAATCGCGATCTGGCCACCCAGGTCACCATTCGCCACCTGCTGACACACAGTGGTGGGACCGGCGATATCTTTACACCCGAGTATTCCGCCCGACGCGAGCAGGTGCGCGAACACCAGGACTATCTCGACCTGTTCGGGCAGCGCGCACCGGAGTTCACGCCGGGCAGCGCCACGCGCTATTCGAACTATGGCTACATCCTGCTGGGCGCGATCATCGAGCAGGTCAGCGGCCGCAGCTACTACGACCACCTGCAGGCGGCGGTGTTCGCGCCGGCCGGCATGACTGCCAGCGGAGCGCTGCCCGAGCAGCAGGCGCCAGCGCAGCTTGCAGTCGGCTACATGATGAAGGATGGCCGTCTGCAGAATAATCGCGACAGCGTGCCGTGGCGCGGCACGGCGGGTGGCGGCGGCTACTCCACCAGCGGCGATCTGCTGCGCTTCGTGCAGGCACTGCAGGATGGACGACTGCTGTCGGCCGAGCGCCTGGCGCAGGCGACCCAGGCCCAGAACGCCGATGGCTGGTACGGTTTTGGTTTCACGATCGGCGGCGAAGGCCCGCTGCGCTGGTTCGGTCACGATGGCGGTGCCGAGGGCATGAATGCCAGCCTGCGCGTCTATCCCGAGTTGGGCTACGTGCTGGTGGGGCTTGCCAACGTCGACCCCCCGGCGGTGGAAACCCTGACAAAATATTTCAGCAACCGCATGCCACTGTGAGCGGTGGCGATACCGGTACTGCCGATCGACACGGCCAAAACAATCTGGAGCAACAAACATGGATCCGGCCCTAATCATTCCACCGCTGGTGCTGCTGCCGCCAGTCGTGATCATTGCCCTGGTGCTGCGCTACCGCCGCACCCGCGCCGAAATGCGCTACCGGTTCCTGCTGCAACTGGCCGAGTCGGGCGTAGCGCTGCCGGCATCGCTGCCCGGCGAAGCGACGCCGCAACACTGCGATCGCCGCCGCGCCCTGATCCTGCTGGCCGGCGGCATCGGCCTCAGCGTCACGCTGTTGGCGCTGCCGCTCGACTACCACGTCGGGCGCCGCCTGTCCGAGCTGTGGGGTCTCGGTATCCTGCCGGTGGCGCTTGGTCTGGGGTACCTCGGCAACTGGTATCTGACCCGGCGCGGAAGCGCGCATGGATGATCGCGATGCGCAGGCGCGCATCGATCTGGAGCTGGTCGAACAGGCAGTGCGGGAGGGCGACGCCCAGGTTTTCGGGCTACTCGTGCGCAGGCACCAGGGGCTGGTCCGCGCCCAACTGCGGCACTTGCTGGGTGACAACCCGGCGCTGGCCGACGACCTGGCGCAGGAGACTTTCATTCTGGCCTGGCGCAAGCTGGGGCAGTTCCGCGGCCAGTCGCGTTTCAGCACGTGGCTGTACCGCATCGCCCACTCCTGCTTCCAGCAATACTGGCGCAGCAAGGGGTGGCGGGCGCAACAGGAGTCGGAACTGGAGGACAGCAAGGCTGAGGCGCTCGACGCCGACACCGCCGCCCGCGACCTGGCGTTGGACTTCGATGCCGCTATGTGCTGTCTGTCGGACAATCAGCGGACGGCGCTGCTGTACTGTGTGCAGCTCGAACTCACTCACGAAGAGACGGCAGTGGTGCTGGACATGCCGCTTGGCAGCGTGAAAACGCATGTGGCGCGCGGCAAGGCGAAGCTGCGGCAGCTGCTGCAGGAGTGGGCGCCGGATGCAGGACGGAGCAACTGAGATGAGCGAAATATCCGACCAGCGGATCCACGATCTGCTACGACGCAACTTCAACGGCGCAGTGCCGGACGACGGCTTTTCGGCGCAGGTAACCCGCGCCCTTCCCGCACGTCAGCGGCCTCGCCCATGGCTGCTGCCGGCTGCCGCGCTGGCCGGCAGCCTGCTTGCATGGGTAACACTGCTGCCGTCGCCGCTGTTACAGCAGGTCGCACACGAGTGGCTGACGGGAGGCTTTGGTGCCGCCTCTGCCGGAATCTGCGTGCTTCTGCTCGGCCTGTCGTTGCTCAGCTGCGGTTGGGCGCTGGAGGAAAGCTAGCGCGACCACGAAAACAGGGTCACCCTTTCGCCGCCCGGGCGGTAGGCCGGAGCCATGGACCACCAGCATCGAGCGTCCGCTCCTGGCCGGAATCGGCCGTTCGAGTTCCACGGGCCAGAACGCTAAGCCACTCGTGCGATTCGCTGCAGTTCGGCTGCAACGGGGGCCGCCACCGTCATATTGGGATGGTGACATTCCGTGGGCGAGCGTCAAAGACATAGGAAAATCCAAATACGTCGACGACACAATTGATCGTATTTCTCGGGCGGGACTGGACTCGAGCTCTTCAAACTTAATCCAACCTGGGTCGCTCATCGTTGTGACACGGATGGGGTTGGGAAAGGTGTCCATCAATCGAATAACCTTATCGATCAACCAAGACCTTCGAGCTCTGTCCCTGTCGAGCCTTGTCTCGATCGACTACATCTATTTGTTTTTTAAGACTCTGGCGCTCGAAGGGTCTGGATTGACCGTTAAAGGCATTAAGCTCGACGAACTGCTCCGGTTACGGACACCGCTTCCGCCACTTGCCGAACAACACCGCATCGTTTCCAAGGTGGAGGAGCTGATGGCGCTCTGCTCACAGCTTCAGGCCGCGCGCAATGCGCGGGAGCAGCAGCGCGACCGACTAGTGGCGTCCAGCCTTCATCGCATCACTGCCAATGATGCCGGCGAAAGCGATGTTACTGAGCCCACCACCCGCCGCGCCAAAAGCGCCCGCTTCCATTTGCGACATCTGTTGCACCTCAGCGTGCGACATGAGCACATCAGGCAACTGCGCCAAGCGATCCTTAATCTGGCCGTTCGGGGAAAACTGACTTCGCGAGAGGCGAAGGACGAAGCATGTGAATCATTGATGTGTTCGCCGACGTCCCCCCGCTTTTGAGTAGCACGGCGATCTGGAGTCCAATCCCCAACGACAAGGAGATTGGACGTGAAGAAGCGCTTTTCCGAAGAACAAATCA